>JBGPKH010000016.1:0-33584 GCA_041485845.1 Bryobacteraceae bacterium | reverse complement strand
CTGGACCTGTCGAAGATCGAGTCGGGGACCGTGACGCTGGATGTCGCGGATGTCCCGTTCCACGACCTGCGCGATTTCACCGAGCGGACCTTCCGCCACGTGGCGCAAAACAAGGGGTTGGAGTTTGCCACCGAGCTGGCGGGCGGTCTGCCGCGCTCCATCGCGACCGATTCCAAGCGTCTCGAACAGGTACTGAAGAACCTGCTGTCGAATGCCTTCAAGTTCACTGAGAAGGGGAGAGTGGATCTGCGGATCGCCCCGGCCGCCGAGGGCTGGAGCCGCGATCGTGACGGGCTGAACCGGGCCCGCCAGGTGATCGCGTTCTCCGTAACCGACACCGGGATCGGGGTGGCCGCCGACAAGCAGCGCCTGATCTTCGAGGCCTTCCAGCAAGCCGACGGCGCCACCAGCCGCAAGTATGGCGGCACGGGACTGGGGCTGTCGATCAGCCGGGAGATCGCCACCTTGCTGGGCGGTGAAATCCGGATCGTGAGCATTCCGGGGAAGGGCAGCACGTTTACGCTGTACCTGCCGCAAGACCAGCCGGCGCCCTCCGGCCAGCGCGGCGAGCGGCCGGCCAGGCCGCGCACGGCCCGGCCGGAGTCCCGCCCGGCGCACTCCCCGGCTGGGCGGACCGAGGCGGCCGCGCAGAGCTCGCCAGCCGTGGCGCTGGCCGAACGGGAAGCCCTGGACGATCGCGGCACCATCCAGCCGGGCGACTCGGTGCTGCTGATCGTCGAAGACGACGCCGGTTTTTCGGAGATCCTGCTGGAGCGGGCGCGCGCCAAAGGCTTCAAGGGAATCATAACCGGGCAGGGCGAAGAAGCGCTGGCGCTGGCCCGGGAGTTCCACCCGGACGCTATCACGCTGGATCTCCGTCTGACGGATATCGACGGCTGGCTGCTGCTGGACCGCTTGAAGCACGACCCGGACACGCGCCACATCCCGGTCCACATCATCTCGGTGGACGACGGGCTGGAACGGGGCCTGAAGGCGGGCGCCATCGCCCATCTGGCCAAGCCGGTGAGCAAGCGGGAGCTGGATGAGGCGCTGGCCGGCCTCAAGGCGCGGGTGGACCGCAAGGAGAAGTACCTGCTGGTGGTGGAGCCGGAAGGGGCGGAGCGCCGCGCGGTGGCCGATTTGCTGGGCGGCGAGAACATCGTGACCACCACCGCCGGCTCCGGCCGGGAGGCGCTCGAGGCACTCGGCGAGCGGCTCTACGACTGCATGGTGATCGGCCTGGCCCTGCCGGATATGAGCGGCATCGAGCTGCTCGAGCAGATCCAGCAGCGCCCGGCGCTGCGCGATCTGCCGGTCATTCTCTATAGCGAACAGGGTCTCCAGGCGGTGGAGCAGGCGCACCTGGAGCGCCTCGGCCGCCGCGTGGTGGTCAAGAAAGCGCAATCGCCCGAACGGCTGTTGGCCGAGGCCACCCTGTTCCTGCACCAGGTGGAGGCCAACCTGCCCGAGGCCAAGCGGCGGATGCTCGAGCAACTGCATCGCTCCGACCCGCTACTGGCGGACAAGAAGGTCCTGGTGGTGGACGACGATGTGCGCAATATCTTCGCCATCACCAGCTTGCTGGAGCGCCAGCACATGGAGGTGTTCTCGGTGGAATCGGGAGCGGATGCCCTGCGCACGCTAAAGGAGAAGCCGGACATTAATATTGTCCTGATGGACGTGATGATGCCGGAGATGGACGGCTACGCGACCATGCGCGCCATCCGCCAGATCCGCCAGTTCCAGTCGCTGCCCATCATCGCCATCACCGCCAAGGCCATGAAGGGCGACCGCGAGAAGTGCCTGGAAGCGGGCGCCTCGGAGTACCTCGCCAAGCCGGTGGATACCCAGCAACTGCTGTCGTTGCTGCGCGTGTGGCTGTATCGGAGCTGACCTTGCCGGCGGTCACGGAGCTGGAACTCGAGGACCTGGAGACGGAGCTGTTCCTGGAAGGGATGTTCCGCCGCTACGGCTTCGATTTCCGGCAGTACGCGCCGGCCTCGCTCAAGCGCCGCATCCGCGCGTGTATGCGACAGGAGGAGATCGAGACCGTCTCCGCGCTCCAGGACCAGGTGCTCCACGACGCAGCCGCGAAGAACCGCTTCCTCCTGGCCGTGACGGTCAACACCACCGAGATGTTCCGCGACCCGGCCTTCTATCGCGCCTTCCGGGACAAAGTAGTGCCGCTGCTGCGCGAGCGCCCGCGGACGCGGATCTGGCAGGCGGGTTGTTCCACCGGCGAAGAGGTCTACTCGGTGGCCATCCTGCTCCACGAAGAGGGGCTCTACGACCGCTGCCTGATCTACGCCACCGACCTGAACGAGGCGGTGCTGGAGCGGGCCAGGGAGGGCATCTTTCCGCTTTCCGCGATGCGGCGGTACAGCGAGAATTACTTCGACGCGGCAGGCCAGGGATCGCTGGCCGAATACTACACCGCCTCCTATGGGAACGCCATTTTTCACGAGCCGCTGCGGCGGAACGTGGTCTTCGCCCCGCACAACCTGGTGACCGACGGCTCATTCAACGAGTTCGACGCGATCCTGTGCCGCAACGTGCTGATCTACTTCAACCAGGCGCTGCAAGCGCGCGTGCTGAACTTGTTCCTCGACAGCCTGCCTCCCGGCGGCGTGCTGGGGCTGGGGGCCAAGGAATCCATGTGCGCGTCGCCGTACGAGGCCGACTTGGAGACTTTGGATGGCGCCGCGAAGCTGTACCGGAAGGTGCGCTGATGGGCTATGAGATCGTGGTGATCGGAGCGTCGCGCGGGGGCATGCGGGCCCTGGCCACGCTGCTTTCCGTTTTGCCCCGGGAGCTGGGCGGAACGGTGGTGGCCGTGCTGCATCGCGGCGAGGGATTGGGCGACGAGTTGATCCGTTTCCTGCAGTCCGCCAGCGTTCTGCCGGTGCGGGAGGCCGAAGACAAGGACGATTTGCGGCGCGGCGTGGTGTACGTGGCGCCGCCCGGCTATCACCTGCTGTTGGAAAAGGGCGGCCTGGCGCTGTCCACGGAAGGCCCGGTGTCGTGGGCCCGGCCGTCGATCGACGTCCTGTTCGAGTCGGCCGCCGATGCCTGGGGGGAGCGGGTGATCGGGGTGGTCCTGACGGGGACCAATGCCGACGGCGCGCAGGGCCTGGCGCGGATCAAGAGACGCGGCGGCCTGACGGTGGTGCAAGCGCCGTCCGAGGCGGAGTGCCCGGGCATGCCCGAGGCGGCCATCGCGGCGTCCGCGGTGGACCACGTTCTGCCTTTGGCGGAGATTCCGGCGCTGCTGTCCCGGCTGTGTCCGGATCTCAACACGGTAAAACCATGAAGCCTGAAGAGAAAGTCAACATTCTGCTGGTGGATGACGACGAAACCAAACTGCTGGCGTTGGAGAATATCCTCTCCAGCCCGAACCAGAACCTGGTTCAAGCTCATTCGGGGAAAGAAGCGCTGCGCGCGCTCCTCAACCAGGATTTCGCCGCGGTCCTGATGGACGTGCGGATGCCGGGCATGGATGGGTTCGAGACGGCGGCGGCGATCCGGCAGCGCGACAAGACGGCGCACCTGCCCATCATTTTCATCACCGCGGCCGACCCTAGCGAGACGCACGTGGCGCGGGGCTACTCGCTGGGGGCCGTGGACTACATGCATGCCCCCATCGCGCCGGAGGTCCTGCGCTCCAAGGTGGCGGTGTTCGTCGAACTGGAGCTGCAACGGGAGCGGATGCGCCGCATCGAGCGGCGGGAGCATGAGGGACAACTCAGCGCGGCGCTGGACCTGCTGGAAGGGGAGGTGAAGGGCAACCGTTTTTTCACCCTTTCGCTGGACCTGCTGGCGATCGCCGGTATGGACGGCTACTTCCGACATGTGAACCCAAGCTGGGAGCGAACGCTGGGCTACACCCCCGAGGAGCTCAAGTCCAGGCCGTTTATGGAATTCGTTCACCCGGACGATCGCGAGGCCACGCTGGCCGCGATGGGCAAACTGAAAGCCGGCGAAACCGTCGTTCTTTTCGAGAATCGATACGGGGCCCAGGATGGCTCCTACCGCTGGCTGGTGTGGAACGCGGCCCCCCACATGGAGGAACGGCTCATCTACGCGGTGGCTCACGATGTCACCGGGCGCAAGCAGGCGGAGGTGGCGCTCCTGGCGGCCAACCAGGAGCTGGAAACCTTCAGCTATTCGGTCTCCCACGACCTGCGCACGCCCCTGCGCGCCATCGACGGCTTCAGCCAGGCGCTGGAGGAAGATTACGCCGCGAGCCTGGATGAGACCGGACGGCGCCACCTGGAACGTATCCGGGCGGCGGTCCGCCACATGGGACAGCTCATCGACGCCCTGCTACACCTGGCGCGGATGTCGCGCATGGAGTTGCGCAGGAGCCAGGTGGATTTGAGTGAACTGGCGCGGACCGTGGCGCGCGAATTGCAGGATCTCGACCCGCGGCGCAAGGTGGAGTTCGGGATCGCCGAGGGGATCGAGGCCAGGGGCGACGCCACCCTGCTGCGCGTCGTGCTGCAAAACCTGCTGGGCAACTCCTGGAAGTTCACGGGCAAGCGGGAGGACGCGCGCATCGAGTTCGGCGTCGAAACCAACGGCGGCTGGCCGGTCTACTCGGTTTGCGATAATGGCGCCGGATTCGACATGAAACACGCCGACAAATTGTTCGGCCCCTTCCAGCGGCTGCACAGGGCGGCCGAGTTTCCGGGGACCGGGATCGGGCTGGCGACGGTCCAACGCCTGGTGCGGCGCCACGGCGGGCGGGTGTGGGCCGAATCGGCCCCGGGCCGGGGCACGGCCATCCGTTTCACGCTGGGCGGGGAAGAGCAAAACGGGAAACCGGACGATCCGGCGGGGGGAGGAACCCCTGGCGACGCCGCTGACAGCCCCGGCGGCGAAGCGAAAGTTCTGGATGGAGGTGACCAATGAGCCGAGCCGGCATCGCCCTGCTCGTCGAGGACAATCAGGACGACGTGGACCTGACCCTCCGAGCGTTTCAGAAGAACAATATCCACAACCAGGTTGTGGTCGCCCGCGACGGCCAGGAGGCACTGGATTACCTTTTTGCCGCCGGCGCCAACGGCCAGCACACTCCGGCAGCCATGCCGGAGCTGGTTCTGCTGGACTTGCAACTGCCGAAGCTGGACGGAATCGAGGTGCTGCGCCAACTGCGGGCGAATGAGCGAACCAGGCGCCTGCCCGTGGTGATGCTCACCTCCAGCAATGAAGAACGGGACATCGTGGCCAGCTATGATTTGGGGGCTAACAGCTTCTTGCGCAAGCCGGTCAACTTCCCCGACCTCGTCAAGGCGGTGGAGGTGCTCGGACAATACTGGCTGCGGATGAACGAGCCGCCTCCCGTTCCCAATCCTTCTAATGGTTCCGGCCGGGACGTTGAGTGACGCCCGGCGGAACCCCGGAAAGATGCGCCTCGTCAACCTCGTGATCGAAAGCACGAGACGTCTCGGATTCTGCGCCGCGCGCTCCCCCCACGATTCTGCGCCGCGCGCGTAAGCGAGCGGTTTTGGGCCTCTTTCCGCATCCGGCCAGTGCTACGTTGTTAACTATGGTGCTGGACATCGGATGCGGCAGCCGCAAAATCGAGCCCGGCGCGATCGGCATCGACATCTCTCCCGATTCCGCCGCCGATCACGTCTGGGATCTCGACAATTTTCCCTGGCCGCTGGCCGGCGATCGCTTCACCCGCATTCACATGGCGCACGTGATCGAGCACCTCGACGATCCCATGCGGGCGATGGCGGAGGTGTACCGGGTGGCCGCCGACGGCGCCGATGTCTTCATCACCACCCCCCACTTCAGCTCCCACAATTCCTATATCGATCCCACCCACAAGCGCCACCTGGCGGCGCGCAGTTTCGAGTACTTCACGGGCAAGGATTTCCCCAGCTTCGCGGGCTCGCCCTACCGTTTCGAGATCGTCAAGGTCGAGCTGACGTTCGGCGGCAATTTCGTGCTCGACAACCTGGGCCGATTCCTGGCGAAGCGCTCTCTCAACTGGTACGAGCGCCACGCCGCGTGGATCTTCCCGGCCCTGGACATCCGCTGCCACATGCGCGCGCGGAAGACGTAAGATAAGGACATGGCGACGCTTGCAATCGTTCCCGTCGAAGAATACCTGCGGACGACTTACGAGCCCGACATGGAGTATGTCGACGGACAGCTCGTGGAGCGTCACGTGGGTGAATATTTCCATAGCCGCACGCAATTGTTGATCGGCCAAGTTCTGGGAGCTCGTGAGCAAGAGCGCGGATTCAGCGCCTTCACGGAACAAAGGGTTCAGGTCAGTGACGAACCCCGCTATCGTATTCCGGACCTTTGCGTGAAGGCCCTGCCCCACGTAGTCACCCCGGTCTTGGTCAAACCGGATCTTGCCATCGAAATCGTATCGCCCGATGATACTGTGTCCGATATGCTCACGAAGATCGACGAGTACCTGGCGGCTGGGATCCCCCACATCTGGGTGATCGACCCTTATAAGCGCACAGTCTTCGAGGCCGGTCGCGAAGGGATCAGGCGGCGCCCCTCTGGAATCCTGGAAACGGAGTTGGTCGGAGCCGTCGATTTCAACGCACTGTTCGCTCGACTCGATCAACGACGCGCCTAGCACCCCGCCAACGTCACCTTTCCCCGCACCACCGCCACCATCACGACCGCCACGTGCAAGGCGTGGTCGAATTCCCCCTCCGCCGTGGCCCGCGCCAGCTCCGCAAACGAGTAACTCAGCACTTCGATCCCTTCCTCGGGCGCGCGCCCCGCAACCTGCCGCACACCGGTAGCCACGCAGCTCCAGATCCGATTTCCGAGCCGCCCGCAATCCGGCAGCATCGGTCCGAGCACTTCCAGACGATCCGCTTCGTATCCGGTCTCCTCCAGCAGCTCGCGCCGCGCCGCCTCAGCCGGAGTCTCGCCCGCATCGACCAGCCCGCTCGGCAGCTCGATCGTGTACCGCTCCACCGCCGGCCGGTACTGCCGCACCGCCAGCACGCGATCGTGCGGCGTGATCGCCACCACCGCCGCATAGTCGGGCAGGCGAAGGGAATAGTACGGCGCTTCGCCGGGCTTCATCGTCTTGCCGAGAATCTCGAACCAAGGCGTCGAATACGCCACTTCCGTTTTCAGCGGCTTCTTATCCGTGTTCATTCGTGGCCCGATTTGGTTTTCTTCACGGCTCCTGAGGGAGTGGTCTCGCGGGCGGCAACTCCCGCACCGACCGCATCGCAAGATTTTTCGCACCCACGCCGCTTGATGTATTATAGGCAATCGACTCTTCTATGAGGTTGCCGCGCGTCTACCCGATCCTCGATACGGAATCTCTGGATGCGCACGGCATTTCCCTGGAGACGGCGGCGGCCGCGTTTCTGGAGGGCGGCGCGGGCATCCTGCAAATCCGCCACAAAAGGCACTGGAGCCGCGACCTGTTCGACGCCGCCAAGCGCGTGGCGCTCCTGTGCCGCGAGAACGGCGCGGACCTCATCGTCAACGACCGCGCCGATTTCGCGCTGCTGCTGGAGGCCGGGCTGCACGTGGGCCAGGACGACCTGCCGCCGCGAGACGCACGCAAGCTGATGGGAGGGGATGCGGTCATCGGCTTTTCCAGCCACAACGTGGACCAACTGTGCGCAGCCGGGGGCGAGCCTGTAGATTACGTAGCGCTCGGCCCGGTTTTCCCCACCGCCTCCAAACGCAACGCAGATCGGGTGGTGGGCGTTGAAGCAGTAGGCCGCTGCCGCGCCCTGCTGGACAAACCCCTGGTTGCCATCGGGGGCATCACGCGCGAAAACGCCCTCGAAGTTCTGCACGCCGGCGCCGATTCGGTGGCCGTCATTGCCGGTCTGCTGCCCCACGCAGCGACGGCTCAATCCCTGCGACAACGGATGGAAGAATGGCATCAGCTCGTGAAAGCGGCCTAGCCAATCGCGACAGCGGTCTGGTCAAGGGTCTCGGCCTGATGGATTCCACCACCCTGGTGATGGGCTCCATGATCGGCTCCGGAGTCTTCATCGTGGCCGCGGATATTTCGCGCCAGGCGCAGTCGCCCGGACTTCTGATCATGACGTGGCTGGTGACGGCGGCGCTCACCCTGATCGCGGCCCTGAGCTACGGAGAACTGGCCGCGGCCATGCCGCACGCCGGAGGCCAGTACGTGTACCTGCGCGAGGCGTTCGGGCCGATGTGGGGCTTTCTCTACGGGTGGACCTTATTCATGGTGATCCAGACGGGCACCATCGCGGCGGTAGCCGTAGCGTTCGCCAAGTACACCGGGGTGTTTTTTCCGTGGGTCTCGGCGGGCAATTATCTTGTTGGCAGCGGCAGGGTGGGCGTCACCACGCAACAGCTTCTGGCGATCCTCATGATCGTTTTCCTGACGTGGTCCAACACCCGCGGTATCCGCACCGGGGCGAATGTGCAGAACGTCTTCACCATCGCCAAGATCGCCGCGCTGCTGGGGCTGGTGGGATGCGGATTTCTGGTGGGGCGCAACGCCGAAGCGGTGGCCAGCAACTTCACGGGCTTCTGGCGCAACTCCGGGTGGAATTTCGAGACCGTACGTCTGGTGGGCGTGGCGATGGTGGGCGCGCTGTTCTCGTCCGATGCCTGGAACAACGTTACCTTCACCGCCGGGGAGGTGCGCAACCCGCGGCGCAACCTGCCGCTCTCGCTGGCGCTGGGAGTGGGGATCGTCTCGGTGCTCTACATCGCGTCGCAATTCGTGTACCTGAACGTGCTGACGTTTCCCGAAATCCAGCATGCCGACCAGGACCGCGTGGCCACGGCGGCGGCTTTGAAGATGCTGGGACCGGTGGCCGTGCAGGTGATGGCCGCGGCCATCATGATTTCGACCTTCGGCTGCACCAACGGGCTGGTGCTCTCGGGGGCGCGGGTCTACTACGCCATGGCCAAGGACCGGCTGTTTTTCCGGCGGGCCGGCGATCTCGAGCCGGCGCATCACGCGCCGGTTTTCGCTCTAGCCGTGCAGTGCGTCTGGGCGGTGCTGCTCACCCTGAGCGGCAGCTACAACGACCTGCTCGATTATGTTATCTTTGCCGTACTGCTTTTCTACATATTGACCATTGCGGGCCTGTTTGAGCTGCGCCGCACGCAGCCGAATCTGGACCGGCCTTACAAGGCTTTTGGATACCCGGTGCTGCCGGCGATCTACATGGCGGCGGCGGGGTTGATCGAGGTTTTGCTGTTGGTTTACAAACCGAACTACACGTGGCCGGGGCTCATCATTGTAGTGATGGGCCTGCCGGTTTACTGGATCTGGCGAAAGAAGGCAACCGTATGAGCCTGTTTGCGACGAAATCGATGGATGTGCTGATCAGCGAGGCCCAGGAATCGGGCGAGCACAGCCTCAAGCGGACACTCGGGCCGTTTCAATTGACGGCGCTGGGGGTCGGGGCCATCATCGGAGCCGGCATCTTCGTGCTGTCGGGACTGGGCGCGCACTACGCCGGGCCGGGGTTGATGCTGTCGTTTGTGTTGTCGGGCATGGGCTGCGCTTTTGCCGGTCTGTGCTACGCCGAGTTCGCGGCCATGATCCCACTGGCGGGAAGCGCGTACACTTACGCCTACGCCACGTTGGGAGAGCTGTTCGCCTGGATCATCGGTTGGGACCTCACGCTCGAGTACGCCATGGGCGCCAGCACCGTTTCGTCGGGCTGGTCCAACCACTTTATCGAGCTGCTGAACATCTTCAATATCAAGATGCCGCTGTGGCTGGCGTACGACCACTGGACCGCGCTGAAGACCGCGGAGAACATCGTGGCGCGGCAAATGGCGCAGGCCGCGGACTCGAGCCTGGTGCCCGGCACGCAGGCATTTCTCAACAAGGTGACCGAGATCATCGACGCCCACTCCCCGGCGCTGGTCGAGCAGGCGAAGAACCTGCTGGGCGCCCCAACCATTTTCGGAGTGGAAATCGGGTTCAACCTGCCGGCCTTCGTGATCGCCCTGCTCATCACGTCGATTCTGGTGATCGGCATCAAAGAGAGCGCCCGCTTCAACGCCACCATCGTGGTGATCAAGGTGTCCGTGGTGCTGTTCGTGATCTGGGTGGGCTTCAAGTACGTGAACACGGCGAATTGGGGACACGACTGGAGCTCGTTCGCTCCTTACGGGTTTTCGGGGGTAGGCGCGGGGGCTGCCTACATCTTCTTCGCGTATATCGGATTCGACGCGGTGTCCACCACTGCCCAGGAAGCCAAGAACCCGCAGCGGGATTTGCCGATCGGCATCATCACCTCGCTGATCGTGTGTACGGTGCTGTATATCCTGGTGGCGTCGGTGCTCACCGGAATGGTGCCGTGGCGCGAGATCAACATCGAGGCGCCGATCGCGCGGGCCTTCATGGACCGCGGGCTGACCACCGCGTCCCACGTGATCACGGTAGGCGCACTGGCCGGCCTCACCAGCGTCATGCTGGTCATGTTGCTGGGCCAGACGCGCGTGCTGTATTCCATGGCCAATGACGGGCTGTTGCCCAAGAAATTCTTTGCCGAAATTCATCCCAAGTTCCGGACGCCCTGGAAAAACACCATCCTGGTGGGACTCCTGGCTGCCATCGTGGGCAGCGTTACGCCGATCGACGATATCGGGAAGATGGTAAATATCGGGACCCTTCTGGCCTTCGTGATCGTCTGCGCCGCAATCATGGTGCTGCGCAAGACCAACCCGGGACAGGCGAGACCCTTTCGGACCCCCTGGGTGCCCCTGCTGCCGATTCTGGGCATCTGCTTCAACGGATATATGATGTACAAGCTGGGCTGGCTCAACTGGGCGCGGCTGATCGTGTGGCTGATCATTGGCCTGGCCGTATATTTCAGTTACGGCAGGCATCACAGCCGTCTCGCCCTGCGGGAGGCCGCTCGATCGCCAAGAAAATAGGGACGGACGCCTTATCGTTCGAACCTGATCGTGGGGTGCTTCGTGGTCGCGCTCGCCGGGTTTGTGCCGATTTCAAATCTCAGCCACTTCACCAGCATCGGTACGCTGCTGGCGTTCGCGATCGTTTGCATCGGCATCATTGTGATGCGGCGGACGAATCCCAACGCCCCACGCCCTAGAACGCCGCTGGCGCCGCTGGCGCCGATTTTGGGTGTGCTGGTCTGCTTCAGCATGATGGCGTTTCTCGACCAAATGACCTGGATGCGGCTCGGCGTATGGTTGCTGATCGGCACGGCGATTTATTTCGGGTACAGCCGGAATCACAGCCACTTGCAGAACCCCAGCCTGGTTTCCAAGCGCTGAAGAAAATGCTTGGCCACGAATGAACACGAATGAAAACAGAACAGTTATTCGTGTTCATTCGTGTTCATTCGTGGCTTTTCTGGGTGTGTCGGCCCTCGCGGCGCTCGGCCCCGCGCACGCACAGCAGGCGCAGAATCCTTCGCCCATGGTGGAGCACACCCGGGCGCACGCGCGGCTGAAGCAGGAGACTCCGGCCGGCCGAAGGGAGCGACTCGATATCGGCACACTGTTCATCCCGGCCGGAGTGAAGCCGCGGCGGGGCATCCCGGTTCTGTTCTTCTTTCACGGAGGCGCGTGGCTGCCGGAGGTGGCCGCCGCGCGGAATCGCGTTGCCGTGGTGAGCATTCAAGCCGGCGCTGGCTCGGGGTCGTACGCGCGATTGTTCGAGGACCCCAAGCGGTTCATCGCGCTGCTGGAAGACGCCGAATCCAAAGCGGGCGCTCGGTTCGGACCGGTGTTGCTCGGCGGCTGGAGCGCCGGCTGCGGCGCAGTGCGCCAGATTCTGCGGACGCCGGAATCCTACGCGCGAGTGGCCGCGGTGCTGCTGATCGACGGCATCCACACGGACTACGCGGACGGCAGGCCGGGGCCGCTCGAATCGAAGATCGGGACGGCGAATCTCGACGTGTGGGTGCAACTCGGGCGGGACGCGATCGCCGGCCGCAAGCGGGCCATTGTGACGCACTCGGAGATCTTTCCCGGCACATTTGCCAGCACTACGGAGACCGCGGACTACCTGGCCGCGCAACTCGGGCTGGCCGAGCGGGCCGTGTTGAAATGGGGGCCGATGGGAATGCAGCAACTGAGTGAGACCCACGCCGGCAAGTTCCGTATGCTGGGTTTCGCCGGGAATTCCGCGCCGGATCATGTAGACCAGTTGCATTCGCTGCCCGTCTTCCTCAAGTGGCTGCGGTAGCAATTATTCGTGTTCAATCGTACTACTAATACTCCGTTTCCTTGTTTTTGGCGAAGAATTCGCGGTCTATGCATTCACCGCGGGCTTTCCCAGGCAGGAAACATATGGACTGGCGCTGCAAATGCGGCGGGCGGCCGTATAGGTTCAGCCGCCTGCGCAACACCTATGCCGCCCCTGACTCCTGACTTCCATCCGCACCGGATTAAGGTGGAAGCCCTTGGCCAGGTAGCGCCAGGTAGCGCCGAGGGTTGGAGACAGGGAGCGCGCGCCACGATACAATAAACGCTCTCCATGTCAGAGCATTCCAAATTCCTGCTCGCCGATAGCCAGATTCCCACGGCCTGGGTCAACGTGCTGCCTGCGCTTCCGGAGCCGCTCGACCCGCCGCTGAACCCGCAAACCCGCGCGCCGCTGACGCCGCAGGACCTGCTGCCGATCTTTCCGATGGAACTGATCGAGCAGGAGTTCTCGCCCCAGCGGGAGATCGACATTCCGGGCGCGATCATGGACATCTACCGCCTGTGGCGCGCCACGCCGCTGTATCGCGCGCGGCGCCTGGAAAAGGCGCTGGACACGCCGGCGCACATCTATTACAAGTACGAGGGCACCAGCCCCGCCGGCAGCCACAAGCCGAATACCGCGGTGGCGCAGGCCTACTACAACAAGCGCGCGGGCATGCGCCGGCTGGCGACCGAGACGGGGGCCGGCCAGTGGGGCAGCGCGCTGGCCCTGGCCTGCCGTCTTTTCGGCCTGGAATGCACCGTCTACATGGTGCGCATCAGCTACGATCAGAAGCCGTACCGCCGCATGATGATGCACGTCTGGGGAGCGGAGGTCTTCGCCAGCCCAAGCGATCATACGAACTCCGGCCGCGGCGTTCTCGCATCCACGCCGGATTCGCCGGGCAGCCTGGGGATCGCCATCAGCGAAGCGGTGGAAGACGCCGCCACGCATGCGGACACCAACTACGCGCTCGGCAGCGTTCTCAATCATGTGATGCTGCACCAGACGGTGATCGGCCAGGAGGCCAAGTTGCAGATGCAGCAGGCGGGGGAGGAGCCCGAGGTGGTGATCGGCTGCTTCGGCGGCGGCAGCAATTTCGGCGGACTGGCGCTGCCCTACGTGCTCGACCGCCTCGCCGGGAAAGGCCCGCGCATCCTCGCGGTGGAACCGGCGGCCTGCCCCAGCCTCACCAAGGGCAGCTTCACGTACGACTATGGCGACACGGCCAAGCTGACCCCGCTGATCAAGATGTACACGCTGGGCCACGATTTCGTTCCGCCCGGCATCCACGCCGGCGGTCTTCGATATCATGGCGCGTCGCCGCTGCTCAGCCACCTGCGCGCGCTGGGACATATCGAGGCCAGAGCGTACTCGCAGATTCCGGTGTTCGATGCGGCGATCGAGTTTGCGCGCACCGAAGGCATTTTGCCCGCGCCGGAATCGGCGCACGCCATTCGCGCCGCGGTGGACGAGGCGCTGGCGGCGAAGGAAGAAGGACGTTCCAAGGTGATCCTCTTCGGTCTGAGCGGCCACGGCCATTTCGATCTCGGCTCGTACGAGAGCTACCTCAGCGGCAATCTGCAGGACTACGCGTACCCCGGGCGGGAAATCGAGAGCGCGTTGGCGGCGCTGTGATGAGCCGCAGCGCGGCAAGCCGCAAACGGGTGTGACTGTTTCGGTGGGCGGCAGAGCTGTTACGGGCGGCAAAGGCCGCCGGCATAGACCGCCGGCCCCGCCTCGGGAATCGGCACGGCCTGAATGGCTGTGTCACAATCGAGTGTGCTGCCCGAGGACCTCCGTCCCGCGACCTTCGACGAAGAGCAATCGGCCGATCTCCGCCGCCAGTTCGCGCGGCACGCGATTCGTTTGACCCTGGCCTTTGTGCTGCTGTTCTTCTTCGTGTTCATGGCATTCACCTGGTCGGGCGCGGCGGTTCGCTTCGGGGCATCGCGCGTGGCGGACCGCGGGGCGCCCACCTGGAGCGTAACCGGAACGGTTCGCAATGCGGTGACGCACCAGCCCATCCCCTGGGCTGCCATTGATGACGACCGTTCCGGACAGGCGCCGTTCTTCCGCGCGGATGCCGATCGATCGGGCGGATTCGAGTTGCTGACCCTTTCGGAGCCGCACCGGATGGTGGTCTCCGCGCAGGGTTACCGCCCCTGTACCGTCCGCGTGGGGAGGGTCTGGTTTCTTTGGATTCCGCGAGGCCAGGAGCGTAGGGACGTGGAACTCTCGCCGGTCTCGCCGGAGTGATTGGCCCCTTTTCGATCTCCGGTGTTCTAAAGTGTTAGGAGCGGTTCAAACCATCTGCAAGAGGGGTAAGGCGGTCTTGCGTCAATTCATCGCGGCCACGATTCTCCTGGGGTCCTGCGCGGCGGATCTGCGCGCCCAGGGCAACTACGAAGTACAGGTCTACGCGTCCGATCTGGTGCCACCCAAAGTCACCATGGTCGAGATCCACAGCAACTTTACCGCCAGCGGCGCCCAGGGCGTGATCGACGGCGTGCTGCCGACCCACCATGCGCAGCACGAGACCTTGGAAATTACTCGCGGGTTCAACGAGTGGTTCGAGTGCGGCTTCTACCTCTTCTCCAGCATTCAGCCGGACGATGGGTGGATGTTCGTGGGATCGCACATCCGGCCGCGGTTTTCCGTCCCCGAGCGTTACCATTTGCCCGTGGGCCTGAGCCTCTCGCAGGAGATCGGCTGGCAGCGGCCCAATTTTTCACCGGACACCTGGACTTGGGAGATCCGCCCCATCGTGGACAAGAAGCTGGGCAAGTGGTACGTGGGCTTCAATCCCACTTTCGACCGGGCGATACACGGGCCGTCGTCCAAGCTGGGCTTCGAGTTTTCACCCAACGTGAAGGGCAGCTACGATCTCACCAAGAGGGTAGCCCTGGGCATGGAGTATTACGGCGCTTATGGCCCCGTGACCGGTTTCGACCCGTTGCGCGATCAGCAGCAGCAGTTCCTGCCGTCGTTGGATATCGATTTCGGCAAGAACTGGGAATTCAATTTCGGTGTGGGCGTGGGGGTGACGCAGGCCACGGACCATCTGCTGGTCAAGGCGATCGTGGGCTACCGCTTCCATAATCGATAGCCTCCTGAGGTTGGGGCCGGCGACGCTACACGCTCGAATTCAGCCGGCGTGTGATTCCGGCCAGCATGGTGCGCGGCGCGAGGCGCGTCGAGAGCATCATCCACCGATTGCGCGCGCCCGCAATCGCTTCGACCTTGCCTGCCAGCATGGCCTGGTAGCCGATGCGCGCCACCTCCGCGGCCTCCATCCGGGCGCCCTTGAAGAGATTGCTGTCCGCTACGCCGGCAACTTCACCGAACCGCGTACGGGCCGGCCCCGGACAGAGCACCGCCACGGTCACCCCGCTGCCGTGCACCATGTAGGGCCCCGGCACGAACGCCGCCGTGGAGGCGACGTTCCAAGATGCGGCCCGAACGCCGGCGCTGCATCTCCGGCAGGAACAGCCTGGTCAGGTGCGCCAGCGCCGTGATGTTGACCTGGATCATGTGTTGCCCGGCGGACCAGTCCGTCTCCGCGAAGGGGCCGCGCAGACCAAAACCGGCGTTATTGATCAGAATCCGGACCGTGTCGCGCCGGGGCCGGCGAGGTCCGCGGCCGGCGCGCGGGCTTCGATCCGTGGCGTCCTGGCGAGACTGGCCGCCAGTTCCGGGCCGGTCCAGGCTGCGCGCTACCAGGACCAGCGAGTAGCCGCCGGCCGCGCAGAGCTTTGCCGGCTCCTCCCCGATCCCACTGGAAGCGCCGGTGATCAGGGCGGCGCCTTTCGCCATCCGCTATTCCTTCTTTTTCAGCAGGTGGCCGTTCTCCTGAATGAACGCGCGAATCTGGTCACCCAGGCCCAGGAGCTTCTCCCATTGCTCGCGATAGAGAGTGACGGGAAAGCGCCCCAATCCGTATACCGACAGCCCGCCCTTCTCACTCACCTTCAGAGACATCTGCCCGCGTGACGGCCTCTTCAGCGACTCGTTCTCGGCTTTCAGTTTTTCGATTTCCGCTCTCAGTTCTTCTTCCGTAGGCATGGTGTTCAGCTTTCAGTGATACCACACCTTGGCATGTTACGCTGAAGCTTCCCCCGCCATGCCGGAGTTCGATGCCATCCTGTTCGACTTTGACGGTGTGCTGGTGGACAGCGAACCGGTCCATTGGGCGTGCTGGGCGGAAGTGCTCGCGCCCCTCGGCGTGGCTCTCGATTGGGACTTCTACCGCGACCGCTGCATCGGTATCGACGATCGCGAGATGTTGCGCATGATGGCCGGCCGCTCGGATCCACCGCGCGATTGGGAAGAACTCTGGGAACGGTATCCGGCGAAGAAGGAGATCTTCCGCGCCCGCACGATCGAAGTCCCGCCGTTTCCCGCGGGTATCGCCGGGCTGCTGGCGCGGCTGCACGGAGAATACAAGATGGCCGTGGTGACTTCGAGCGGGCGGAGCGAGATCGAACCGCTGTTGGAGGCGGGCGGCCTGCGCCGCTATTTCGACACGCTGGTCTGCGCGCGCGATGCCCCGCGCCACAAACCAGCGCCCGATCCGTACCTGCTCGCAGCCGAGCGGCTCGGGGCGCGGAAAGCGCTGGTGCTGGAAGATTCCGCGGCCGGCATCGCCAGCGGGCGCGCCGCCGGTTTCGAGGTCCTGGAAGTCGGGAGTCCGGCCGATGTTCCCAGGCTCCTGCTCGACCGACTGGGGCTTGTGGAGCCCCGCAAGCGCGCGCCTCGGCGACAATCGTGAAGAGCTCTTCCGATGAGGGTCGCGATCCTGCACAACCCCCGCCCGCCGCTCCCCGACGCCTCCCTGCCGGACGATGCATTCGAGGAATACGACAGCCAGGAAACCATCCGGGCGATCGCCCGGGCGCTTGCCGGCCTGGGCGTGGAAACATCCCCCGTAATTGCCGATGGACGGCTGCCGTGGAGCCTCGAAGAAGGGCGCTTCGATTTCGTATTCAACATCGCCGAAGGCCACGGCCGCCGCTGCCGCGAGGCCGTTCCCGCCGCGGTGTGCGAGCTGCTCGGTCTTCCCTACACGCTCTCGGATCCGCTGACCCTGGCGGCAACTCTGGATAAAGCTATCGCCCGCCGCATCGTTTCTCCCGAGGTCCCCGTGGCGCGCGCCGTGCTGATCGGCGGGGAAGCCGGCGAGGAGGCCGAGGAACGGCAACTCGCGGACTTGCGCTTTCCGGCCGTGGTCAAGCCCAACGACGAAGGCTCCAGCAAGGGAATCCGGCGCGAATCGCTCTGCCGGACTCCCGCTGAGGCGGCCGGCCAATGCCGCTGGCTGCGCGCCCGCTATGCCTGTCCCACGCTGGTCGAGGAATACCTGCCCGGCGCGGAAGTGACGGTCGCGGTGCGCGGAAACGGAGCCTGCCGGAGCGTGCTCGGCATGATGGAGATTGCGCCGGCGGAGGAGTGCAGTGAGCCCTTCCTGTATTCCGTGGAGGTGAAGCGCGACTGGCGGCGGCGCGTCCGCTACCACGTTCCGCCGCGCCTCCCCGCGCGGGAGACCGAGACCATCCGCGCCTACGCGCTGGCTGCCTGCCGCCTGCTCGGCTGCCGCGATCTCGCGCGCGTCGACTTCCGCCTCGACCCCCATGGGCAACCGCGATTTCTGGAGTGCAACCCGCTGCCGGGCCTCCATCCGGAGAACAGCGACGTCGTCATTCTGTCCCGGGACATACTGACCTACCAGGAGCTGGTCCAGGGAATCCTGCTCGAGGCAGCCCGGCGCTGTGGTGTGCCGGTTCGATGACAATTGCGTTTTCAGCCGCGAAGTGGTCTGATTTCTGAAGAACGAGAGGAGGAAGGCGACATGGAAGGGTACGGACAGCCGCTGTCCAGAGTACTGGATAGAATCCAGCAGGCTAGCCCGGTGAGCCTCGAGGACTACCAGGATGACGGCGAGTGGTTCCTGCTGGAATCGGAAAACTTCGAGGATCCGCACCTGTTCGGTATTCTCAAGCAGCAGTGGCACTCCATTGTGGGCCCGAACGCCAACAGCTTCGCGCTGATCCATTGCCGGATGGGCCGCGACGCGGGCGTCTGGCTGCACTATCTGTGTACCCCGCAGGACCGCTCCGAGTATCTCTGCCACTGCCACCAGATTCCGTGTTGGTGAGGAAGGTACTGGTTCTCCACACCTTGCCGCCCCCTTCCGCCGCTCCCGATCGAGACCTCGGAGAGTTCGACCTGCATGCGGCGGCGCATGGCGTCGCCCAGGCTTTGCCGGACGCCGTGGTCGCCGGGGTCCGCGGCGAGGTTCGCGAGATCCTCAGCGTGCTCGACGCCCATCGGCCCGACGTGGTGTTCAACGCCTGCGAGGCTCCCCTGGGCCGGACGGATCTCGAGGCGCACGCGGCGGCGCTGTTCGAGTGGCTGGGCGTGCGCTTCACGGGTTCCGGCAGCGAGACGCTCTCCCTCTGCCGGCGCAAGGATCTCACGAATTGCGCTCTGGCCGCGCACGGTGTCCCGGTTCCCCGCAACGGGGTCTTTCCCTGCATCGTCAAGCCGGCGGATGAGGACGGCTCCGCGGGCATCCACGCCGGGTCGATCTGCGAAGACCCTGCCGCGGTGGCGCGCGCCAAAGCCCGCCTGACGGGCCCCGCAATCGTCCAGGAGTTCCTGCCGGGAAGGGAATTCGCGGTTGGCGTGTGGGGGGGCCGCGAGCCGGACTACCTCTCGATTGGCGAGACGCGTTTTCTGAATGGCCTGCGGCTGATCACCTATGCCGCCAAGTGGGACCTGGACAGCGCCGACTTTGCCAACTCGCCGCTCGCCTACCACACGCCGCTCGATCCGCCCTTGCGGGAGGCCATCCATGACGCGGCGCGCGGCGCCTGGAGGGCGGTCCGCGCGCGCGGATACCTGCGCGTGGATATCCGGCTGGATGCCGCCGGCAATCCCTTCGTGCTGGACGTGAATCCCAACCCGGAGCTGGGCCGCGGGGTCGGAATCTGCCGCGCGGTCCAGGAGGCCGGATGGACTTGGGAGCGCTTCGTGCGCCAGCAGGTGGAGTGGGCATGACGGTCCGGGAACTGGCCGCCGAAGATCGCGACGCGGTCCGCGAAGCGCTGGTGGAATGTGGCGCCTTCAGCGCGGAAGAGGTGACCGTGGCGCTCGACATGGTGGACTCGGGGCTCGCCGGCGACTACGGGCTTCCCGCCATCGAGACGGAGGGACGCGTGCGCGCCTATGCCTGCATCGGGAGAGCCTCGCTGACCGCCAGTGCCTGGTACGTCTATTGGATCTGCGTACACCCGTCTTTCCAGGGCCGCGGGATCGGCCGGCGTTTGCAGGAGCGCGTCGAGGAAATGGTCCGCGATGCCGGCGGAGACCGCCTGGTGGTGGAGACCAGCGGACGTCCGGACTACCAGCGCACGCGTTCCTTCTACCGCCAGGCGGGCTTTACTATGGCCGGCCGCATACCCGATTTCTACAAGCCCGGCGACGATTGCGTCATTTACTATAAGGTTCTCGGAGGATCCGCGTGAGCCTCGTGGTCCTCAACCTGGAGCAGGCGAAATTCGAGTGTACTTTCGGCCGGAGCTGCGATGGCACCTGTTGCCGCAACGGGCGGCCGCCCGTGTACCCCGGCGAGTCGGAGCGCATCCGCCGGAGCCTGGCCAAGCTTCTTCCCGAGCTGCGCCCGGAGGCGCGCGCCCTGGTGGAGAAATCGGGATTCCTCAGCCGCCGGCGCAAGGCCGGGCAGCCAGTGCTGCGGGTGGTCGGGGGTTGGTGCATCTTTTTCAACCGGGGATGCACGCTGCACCAGCTTGGCGCCGCGGAGGGAGATCGCTTCCGCTACAAACCGGCGGTGTGCGCGTTCTTTCCCCTGGCTAAGGATGTAAAGGACCGGTGGTACGTGCGGCAAAAAGGCTTTCAGGGTGAAATATGGGACCTGTTCTGCCTGGATCCCGGGTCGAGCGCCGTTCCGGCTGCGGAGTCGCTGCAGGAGGAGATGGCGCTCGCCGAGAGTATCGGTGATAGCAGTTAAGGTCCTTCTGTTCCCGGCTCTGCCAACCGGTTTTGCAACGTTTTCGGATATTAAGTGTTGCAATTCCCCATACCGCTCCCCGATAATCATGAAAGGAACGATCGCTTTGGAGGTTAGCAGTGAAAGATAGAATCCCGCGAATCGTATTTGCGGCTGCACTCGTTATTTTCGCGGCGTTGCAGACGTCCGCACAGACGTCCACCGCCACTCTTTCGGGCATTGTCCGCGACCCGCAGCAGGCTGTGGTCCCGGCCGCCGCGGTGACCATCACCCAGGTCGAAACAGGTCTCGGGCGCAAGACCTTCACCAGCGCCACCGGCGACTATACGGTCACCAATCTTGGAGTTGGAACCTACACCTTGACGGTTTCCGCGGACGGCTTCAAGACGTCGGTCACGCAAGGGATTCCCCTCAACGTCGGCCAGCAGGCGCGAGTGGACGTGGTGTTGAACGTCGGGGCGGTCAGCGACAGCGTCACGATTAGCGATGTGGTCCCGCTGCTGTCCACCACCAGTTCCGCAACCGGCCAGGTGGTGGAGGGCAAGTCGATCGAGAGCGTGGCCTTGAACGGACGGCAGTTCTGGCGCCTGATCGCTCTGGCCCCTGGGGTGACCTACACTCCGACCGGGCAGGCCGCCAGCAGCGGCGGGGGATCGATTCGAGCCGACTATGTCAACGTGCAGATTAATGGCTCGGGCAGGATCTATAACGGGTGGCTGCTGGATGGCGCCGACGTCACCGAGTACGAGCGCGGTGGAACCATGGTGCAGCCCAACGTGGATGCCATCGCGGAATTCAAGGTGGAGTCCGGCAACATGTCGGCGGAGTACGGCCATACGCCGAATGCCATCAGCGCGACCATCAAGAGCGGAACCAACCAGTATCACGGCAGCCTCTTCGAGTTCCTGCGCAACGACAAGATGGATGCGCGGAACTTCTTCGCCGCGACGAAGAACCCTCTCCGGCAAAACCAGTTTGGCGGCACGATTGGCGGACCCATCCGTCACAACAGGGTTTTCTTCTTCAACGACATCGAACACACCATCGTCCGTCAGGGAATTGTCTTCAACAGCACCGTTCCGAGCGACGCCATGCGGCTGGGAAACTTCAGCGAGTTGCTGGGCGGATCCAAGCCGAAGACGCTGAAAGACCCGTTCGGAGCAGCCGGCGCCGTACTCCCCGGCAATATCATTCCCGCGAACCGCATCGCGCCGCAATCCACGTATTTCCTGAAGTTCATGCCCCCTCAGAGCCAGGCGAACTTCAACGCGCCGACGGCCTGGAGCACCTACAAGGGCGACATCCGGATGGACGCCGAGCTGACCTCGATGGATCGCCTGATGGGCCGCTATTCGATCAACGACAACCGCGAGGACGATCCGAACGCCTACCCGGCTTTGGGCAAATTCGACCTGGGCAGCCGGTCGCAGAGTATCGCACTCAGTTGGACACACATCCTGAGCAACCGCTGGCTGAATGAAGCGCGGTTTGGCTACTACCGCTCGATCTTCCTGTTCGGCGCGACGCTGCCGGGAACCGATTTCCTGAAACAGGCCGGAATTACAGGCTTGGAGCAGAGCCAGATCGACCCCGCGTTTCCGCAGATCTCCATCTCCGGCTATACCGGCTTCACCGGGTCGTCCTCCGACAGCCGGCCGAAGTCGAACCGCATCCGCACCTGGCAGTATACCGACAATATCAGCTACTCCGGCGGCAGGCACGACATGAAATTCGGCGCCCAACTTTACCACCAGACGCACAGCTTCTTTAACGGCCAGGTACAGAACGGCAGTTGGGCGTTCTCCACCACCTATACCGGCGACGGCTTCGCCGATTATATGCTGGGCACACTGGATAACGTGACCCGCTCTTATCCCCTGGCGCTGTATGGAAACTGGGCCAACCAGTGGGCCGTGTACTGGCGGGATAATTACAAGGTCACACCGAATCTTACTCTGAACCTGGGCCTGCGCTGGGAGTACAATCCGTTTTTCAATCCCATTCGCGGGCAGACCTCGGCCTTCGATTACGCCTCGGGAAAGCTGATCGTGCCCATGCGCAACGGCCAATTGGAGGATGCGACCGCTCAGCCCGTGACCAGCGTTCTTTTTCCGCTGTTCAAAGACCGCCTGATCGGCACCGACCAGCTTGGGCTGCCCGACTCGATCCGGCGGCCGGAGAAGGATTGGGCGCCGCGGTTCGGTTTCGCCTGGCGCCCGGGGGGAAGCAACAAACTCGTGGTGCGGAGCGGCTACGGCCTCTTCTACATCTTCATGGACACGGATATTGCGATTGCCCTGGCGAAGGTGCCCCCGTTTATCACGTCGCAGAGCGTGATCAACAGCCGCCCGGCGCCAACCCGTACGTGGGCGGATTTCTTCCAGGGCATTTCGATGGCGACGCCGAACCCGAACCCCGGCGCGCCATGTCCATCGGGTCTGGTCACGCTTTCCTGCCTTGCGCCTACCGTGTTCTCCGCTACGGCGCAACTCAAACAGACATACATGCACCAGTGGAACTTCTCGGTTCAGTTCCAGCCGAAGAAAGACGTTTCCGTCGAGGTGGGCTACTTGGGGAATAGCACCATGCACCTGGGGCAGATCTCGATGCCCGGGAACGACCCGGCGCCGGGGCCCGGAGATATTCAGTCGCGCCGTCCATATCCCCAGTGGGGACGGTTCCAGTTGGGCCAATTGGGTGGCAACGCCAATTACAACAGCTTGCAATCCAAGTTCGAGAAGCGCTACGCCAGCGGCTTCCAACTGCTGGTGTCCTACACGTACTCGAAGTGCATCGACACCGGATCGAACAAAGGCGCGCCACCCGCCGAGATCCTGATCGGGCGTCTGAATCGCGCGGTCTGCGACTACAACCTCCCGCACGTACTTACGGCGAGCTCGCTCTACGAACTGCCGTTCGGCAAAGGCCGGACCTTCCTCAGCAATGCGAATCGCCTGGTCAACGGCGCGCTGGGCGGCTGGAATGTGGCCGGTGTGCTGACCGCACGTTCCGGTCTGCCCTTCACACCGACGATCAGCGGCGACCCGGCCAATACGGGCGCCGGGAGCGAACGGCCGATCCGCCTGGGGCAGGGGGATCTCGCCAATCCGACTCCCGACAAGTGGTTCGACGTGACCGCCTTCGCCGTTCCGAAGCAGTATACCTACGGCAATTCGGGCCGTAACATCCTGACCGCCGATGGCCTGAAGCAGTTGGACCTGACCTTGGCCAAACACTTTCCGATCACGGAGACGAAACGGATCGACCTCCGCATGGAAGTCTTTAACCTCACCAATACTCCGACCTTCTCCTCGCCGGCGAGCGCCATCGACTCGACCAACGGCGGGAGGGTGACGAGCACATTGAATGCCGCGCGCATTCTGCAATTCGCGCTGAAATTTTACTTTTGACGGGATACTTGATGCCAAACGCAATGGATCGTCGCAGTTTTCTCGCGGCGGCGGCTTCGACCGCTGCCGCGGCGGGTTCCGCCCTTGCCGCCGAAACGCCGGCCCCGAAGAAGGACCAGGTGATCGGGATTCAGATCGGCTCGATATCCTTCCTGGATGAAGGCACCGAGAAGGTGCTGGATATTCTGCAGGAGAGAGCGCACGTCAACACGCTCTTTCTCGCGACCTTTACCTTCGGTCACGGCATTGTCGGCCGGCAGTTGCAGGGCCACCCGTTCCCCGATCACGGAGTGAAGGACTACAACGACAACTTCTCCGGCGGCAATTACGCCACGCCGCACCCCCAGTTCTACAAAAACACCGTCTTCAAGAACCTGAAGGCGCGCGACCACGGCAACTTGGACATACTGGAGGTCGTGATTCCCGCCGCTAAGAAGCGCGGAATCAAGACGTACACCTGGTCGGAAGATGTGTGGCGGCGGGACGTGCCGAATATCGAGAAGGCCCTGGCGGTCGATTTCTACGGCAGGCCGGCGACCGACACGGTCTGCTTCAACAATCCGGAGTACGCCAACTTCCTGCTGGGACTGCACGAGGATTTCGTGCGCTCCTACGATATCGACGGCATCATGTGGGGGTGCGAGAAGCAGGGGGCCTTCAACAACGCCTTCGAATCCATTCACAATTCCAACGGCAACGATCCCGGCCGGGTGACCTGCTTCTGCATCCATTGCCAGGAGAAGGCCAAGAAGCGCGGCATCAACGTCGAACGCGTCAAGGAAGGGTTCAAAACGCTGGAGGCATGGGTTCGCGCGTCGAAAGCCGGGCAGCGGCCGGTGGACGGTTACTGGGTGACATTCCTGCGAATTCTGTACCGCTATCCGGAACTGCTGGCGTGGGAAACGCTCTGGCACGACAGCTTGCGTGAGACTAAGGCGGCCATCTACAAGATGGTGAAAGCCGCCAAGCCGAACGTTCAGGCCGGCTGGCACGAGTGGCACGCGCACGGCTTTAGCCCCTTCTTCCGCGCTCAGTTGGACTTGAAGGAGCTAAGCAATTACTCCGATTACCTGAAGATGACCGTGTACCACAACCTGGGCGGCACGCGCATGGCCACGTACATGGACAGCGTTAGCAAGACCATCTACCGCGACATGAGCGTGGACGAAGCGCTGGAGTTCGAATACGGGATCATGAACTACCGGGAGCGCAGCCACAGCCAGTTGCCCTACACAGGGTTATCGCCCGATTACGTCTATCGGGAGACGAAGCGCTGCGTGGAGGCGGTGGCCGGAACCAAAACCGAGATCTGGCCGGGAATCGACATGGGCATTCCGATTCGGGAGGACTATAGCAAAGTCACGCCGCAGTCGGTCAAAGAAGTAACGCTTGCGGCATACCGGGGCGGGGCACAGGGCCTTGTCATATCCCGCAAGTACTCCGAAACGACGCTGGACAATCTCAGCGCCGTAGGTGAGGCGCTTCGCGAACTCAAGCTGGTTTGACCGTTCGTGAACAGGTTGATACGGCCCCCCAGCGCATGGAGGCGCCGGTCTGCTATCGAGCGTCCCAGTTCCGGTCCTTCCACACGGTCGGGAGGAACGCTCCAGCCTGCCCGGTGCAAACGCGAGGCTACATCGTCGGCATCCCGACCTCGGCCAATCGGAAGCGCGCCACGCCGAACGACGTACGGGCGCGGTCAAAGCCGCCCTTGGCGCGGGCGCGAAAGGCATCGTGCTGTCGCGCAAATATTCGGAAATGATACTGGCTGAGACCGGAGACTCGACGTGCCGCAACGGCGGGTGCCGAGACCCAGCGCGGCGGTAATGGATGGGCAACCGCGCGGGCTGCAGGACCCGGGCGCCGAATCCGCCGGGCCCGCGTTGTACTCTAAAGAGTAGTGGCTCCAACCAAACCGAAGGGGAAACCGTCTGAACACCTCCGCAGTGCGCTTCCGCTGCTGAAGGAACTGGTCCGCCCGCGGCGCGGCCTCCTCGCCGGGGGATTCGCATTGATGCTGGTCAACCGCGTGATGGGCCTGGTGCTGCCGGTCTCGATCAAGTTCGTCGTAGACAATGTCATTGCCAAGGGCCAGGTCGAGCTGCTGACGCCCCTGGTTCTGGGAGTCTTTGGCGCGACCATGATCCAGGGCGGCACTTCGTTCACCCTCACCCAGTTGCTCTCCAAAGAGGCCCAGCGGCTCATCGCCGAATTGCGGCGCAAGGTTCAGGAACACGTGGGCCGCCTGCCGGTCGCCTATTACGATGCCACCAAGGCCGGCGCGCTGGTGTCGCGCATCATGGCCGACGTAGAAGGCGTGCGTAACCTGATCGGTACGGGCCTGGTGGATTTTGCGGGCGGGATTGTCACCGCGCTGGTGGCGCTCATTTATCTGTTGTGGCTCAGCCCGCTGTTGACCCTCCTGGCCCTGGTGTTCATCGTCGTCTGTGGACTCGGCCTCACGCAGGCGTTCAGCCGCATCCGTCCGATCTTCCGCGAGCGCGGCAAAATCAATGCGGAGGTCTCCGGCCGGCTTACCGAATCTCTCGCCGGTGTGCGCGTTGTGAAGGGCTATCACGCCGAAGCCGCAGAGGCGCGCGTGTTTGCCGGCGGAGTGCAACGGCTGCTCGACAACGTCTTGCGCACCCTCACCGCGATGTCCCTGATGGGGCTTTCGGCGAGTATCATGATGGGCATGGTCGGCGCGACCGTGATGTATGTGGGCGCGCGCCAGATTCTGGCCCACACCATGACACTCGGCGATTTTATGAGCTTCACCGCCATGCTGGCATTTCTGGTGGCGCCCATGTTCCAGGTGGTGGGGATCGGCACGCAGTTGACCGAAGCCCTGGCCGGGCTCGACCGCACCCAGGAGGTGCTGCACGAAAAGCCCGAAGACGAGGACCCGCGGCGCACTCGGGCCGTAGAAGCGATCCAAGGCAACGTCACGTTCGACCACGTGGACTTCTCTTACGATCCCGGCAAGCCCGTCCTGTACGACGTCAGTTTCGAATCGCAGCCGGGCACCGTCACCGCGCTCGTGGGCCCTTCGGGCTCGGGAAAATCGACCATCATCAGCCTCATCGCGGCCTTTCACGAGCCCACCGCAGGCGCCATCCAGGTGGACGGAACGGATTTGTCCATTGCGCGGCTGGATTCGTACCGAACACAACTTGGCGTGGTCCTTCAGGACACCTTTCTGTTTGACGGAACCATCCGCGAGAACGTGGCGTTCGCGCGTCCCGCCGCAACCCAGGAGCAGGTCCTGGAAGCCTGCCGCATCGCGCGGGTGGACGAATTTGCCGAGCGCTTCGAGAAGAAGTACGACACCATTGTGGGCGAACGCGGGGTGAAGCTCTCGGGCGGCCAGCGGCAGCGCGTGTCCATCGCCCGCGCGATCCTGGCCAATCCCCGTATCCTGATCCTGGACGAAGCCACTTCCAGCCTGGATTCGGAATCGGAAGCGGCCATTCAGGAAGGACTGGCGTACCTCATGAAGGGGCGGACGACGTTCGTGATCGCGCATCGCCTCTCCACCATTCGCCGCGCGGACCAGATCCTGGTCGTGGAGGATGGCCGCGTGGTGGAGCGCGGCACGCACCAATCGCTGTACGATCTGCACGGCCGCTACTACGACCTGTACACGCGCCAGCACGGCATCGACGCCAACCTGTTCCTCGCCCCGGGCGAGGGCGACCAGATTCCGGAAGCGCCGGATCGCCCGCGGCTGCCCTCAGTGGCCGCCCCGACTGCCGCCTCGCTGCTGCGCGGCGGAACGGCGTGACCCATGCCGGAGGCTTATGAAGCGAAGGGCGTCCGCGGCACTCTGCACCGGCCGGACGCGCCCAACCAGGACGCCATCCTCCTGACTCACGGGGCGGGGTCGAATTCCGACGCCAGGCTGCTGGTGCGGCTGGCCGAGGCGTTCGCCGATCGCGGATACCTGGTGCTGCGCTACGACCTGCCGTTCCGCCAGCAGCGCGCGGGCGGGTCGCCGTTTCCGGCCGGAGCGGCGCGCGACCGCGAGGGCATCGCGCAGGCGGTGGATGCCGTCCGGGCGATGGTGCGTGGCCGGGTCTTCGCCGGAGGGCACTCGTATGGCGGGCGGCAATCCACCATGGCGGCGGCGGAACGAGCCCCACTGGCCGACGGGCTGTTGCTGTTGTCGTATCCCCTCCATCCGCCCAAGCGCCCCGACCAACTGCGGACGGCCCACTTTCCGCACCTGCGGACTCCGGCGCTCTTCGTTCACGGCACGCGCGACCCGTTCGGCACACTCGAAGAGCTGCGGGAGGCCGTGGCCCTGATTCCCGCGCGCACCGATCTTTTGCCGGTGGAACGCGCGGGTCATGACTTGGGCCGGGCCGGGGAGCTTGCAGGGGAGATCCTGGCCCGGCTGGCGGCGCTCCTGTAATCGGGCCGGCCGCCTATATCCAACGGTGGCAAGAGGCGACAATATACCTTCCGTTAGCCGGAGGGATCTTTCGCTGTGACGACGGCGATACGCGACGCGGACTATGTCGATTACCATTGAAGGAGGGCCCAACATGCCGATGAAAGATCCCCCGCACCCCGGCGGCTTCGTGCTGCGCCAGTGCATCGAGCCATCGGGTTTGACCATCACGGGCGCCGCGGCGGCGCTTGGCGTCACGCGCACGACGCTTTCGGAACTGGTGAACGAGAAGCGCGGGATTTCTCCCGAAATGGCGGTCAGGCTGTCGAAGGTCTTCGGCGGCAGCGCCCAAAGCTGGGTGACGCAACAGGCACAATACGACCTGGCGCACGTCCGCGCCGACCGCATGAAGCTCAAGCGGCTGGAGTTGGCTTAACGGATGATAGTCCTTTCATACGGCAAAGAAAAAACGAGAGAGAGGCGACGCGGACAAAAGACCCGGTTATTACGGTTTTTGCTTGACGCTATACAAATATACGTATATCTGGCATAGTGAATGGACAGGGAGCCAAAGCCTGTCCGATGGATCGGGTCGTCAAGAAGGGACCTCAGAGCTTTTCGCCGACACGTTCTATTGGATTGCTCTGGTCGACTTCAATGACAGCGCACACCGGCGCCTGGCGTATTCTTGACGATCCTGGTGTACGTGCCGTTCCGCAGAGCCGGGAATCGTTTCTCTCCGGAATGGCTGACCGAGGCGCTCACCAATGACCGGCACTCGAGCAAGAGGGTTTTCGCGCGCTATTTCGCGATCCTTAAACCCAATTCCATGCCCCGCCGTGTTTCGCAAAGGGTAGGTTGCGCATCATTTGCTGGAAGGCCCGTAAATCAAGCGACAAGCGGCCCCCCCTCACCGCACCGAAATCACCGGCAGCACGATGTGCGACGCATGCCGCGCGTCCACATACACCGAATTCTCCGCGATCCGCCACCGCCGGTTGTCGTTCAACGGCTCGCCCGTATTCGGATTCACGTCGAACCGCGGAAAGTTGCTGCTCGAGATGTCCAGCCGGATCCGATGGCCGCGCCGGAATACCAGCGACGTCGGATACATCTCGATGGTGAATTCGTAAGGCTGTCCCGCCTTCAGCAACTCCGCCTTGCCCGGGCCGTTGCGGTAGCGCGCGCGCACGATGCGGTCCCCCACGTTCAAATCGACACCCGCCGGAAAGTCCTGGTTGGGCGGGTACACGTCGATCAGCTTGGCGGTGAAATCCGTGTCCGGCCCGTTGCGGAGAGGGCACGGCAGGCGATCCGCGAGCGCCCGCGGCGGCGCCATGCACGGTAATGTCGCGCTATTGGGATAGCCCCATGGACTTCGCGGATGCTACTCTCGTGTACCTGGCAAAACGGGAGTCGCTATCCACGATTCCGACCGTGGACCATGCGGACTTCCATACGTACCGGATCGAGGGGCGGCGCGGGTTCCGTGTGCTACCGGCAGATCGGGCGTAGCGATCTGTCTCACAAACCGCTCCCTTTTGGCCGCGGCTCAGCGATTCAGCGCTTTGTGCAGCGCGTCGCTGAGGCCGGGCTCGGCCATCAGCTTCTCGATGTCCTCGATCTCGACCGGCACGAAGGCCGACAGATTCTCGTACCCAGTCTCCGTGATCAGAATCATGTCTTCGAGGCGAATGGCAAGGTGCTCGTCGGGGATCTGCATGGCCGGTTCGATGGTGAAAATCTGTCCCGGCTCGAGCGTCGGGGTCGGGTTGCGCACGTCGTGCACCTCCATCCCTACGGTGTGGCCCAGACCGTTGGCGCGGCTGTTGCGGTAGCGCTCTACGAACTGCGTCGCCGCCGCCTTGATCCGGGAGTCGGTGAACGGGTACGAGGCCATGATCGCACCCATCTTGCCTACCGCCTCCTTGATGATGTCGCTGGGGCGCGTGTGGACCTTGATGGA
The DNA here is from genome assembly GCA_041485845.1 of Bryobacteraceae bacterium. Taxonomy (GTDB): domain Bacteria; phylum Acidobacteriota; class Terriglobia; order Bryobacterales; family Bryobacteraceae; genus OMOG01. Next base: position 3,617 of record JBGPKH010000016.1, on the reverse strand, counting down.
AGTCATGAGCGCCTGGTAGAGCCGCAGATAGATGGTATAGAACTCGCGCTGCCTTGGCGTGAACTTGCCGTTCGCCGGAAATACCCGCGTCACGTCCGATACGTAGTTTTGGTAGTCGGGCGCGTAGTCGAACTGCACCAGGTCGCCGTCCTGAAGAATCGCGGTGTCCTTGTGGTAGTGCGAGTACCACGTGTTCTTCCCCGTGGCAATGAGGGCGAAATACGCGGCCCCATAGGAGCCGTATTTCTTGAAGACGAACTCGGCGTCGGCCTGTAGCTCGTACTCGCGCATGCCGGGCCGGGCATCGCGCATGGCCTCGATAATCGCCAGCCCCGTGATGCGCGTGGCCTCGCGCAGGATCGCGATTTCGCGCGGGCTCTTGGCGCCGCGCATCGCGTCGAGAATCGGGTCGAGGTCGCCGAGCTCGGAGCGCGGCGATGCCGCTTTGAGCTTCTCGCGGAACACTTCCTCGCGCGTCGGGCGGCCGTCCCACGGATCGCTCTTGGTGGCGCGGGCGAGCGCGAGCGGTCCCTCCGCCGAAGCGCTGCTCAGCACCTCCGGACGGAATGGCGTGTAGATCGCGCGCCCGTCTTTGGCGATCTCGGCCAGGACCTTGGCAAACTCGTCGCGCGGCACCACCGCTTCGATGCCGGTCGCCTTCACGGCTTCTTCTCCGGGGTACAGTCCCGGCCCGTACATGCCGTTCTCGCGGCGCTCGTTGCGCGGGTTGAGGAACAGAGTGGATCGCTTGCTGCGGCCGTCGATCGCCAGGATGGCGCGCGGCTCCACCACGCCCGTCACGTAGAAAAACTGGTTGCCCTGGCGCAGCGGCTGTTCACCGGGCCGCTCCGTGGCGCCCTGCAGGATGGCCACGCCCTCGCCGATCTTCCGCATCACGCGAACGCGCCGCGCGGCGTATTCCTCCGGTGGGAAAACGTCCGTGATGACCGGCTGTGCGGCGAGCCGCACGACAACAGCCGCGATCAGCGCCAATAAGAGTCCGGCTCTCATCTGCATCTACCTCTTCCCGAATTTGGCGTCCATCAACATCCAGGTATTGGGGTCCAGTTCCACGGACGCCGGCTCGCGGTCCGAAGCCACCTCGAACCTTTGCCGCTTCCGGGTCATCTCAATCTTCTCGATCCTCAGCGGCCCCGCGCCTGCAACCCCCACCTCGAGCGGCAACCGGTACGCGTCGCCGGCCTGCGTCTGGGTCAGCTCGATCTCGATCTTCTGCGACGCGGGATTGTACTTCCACCCGCCCTCGACTACCGGCGACCCCGCCCGGTACAACCACTGCTGGAAGAACCAGCCGAGATCGGTCCCCGATACCTCCTCCATCACTTTTCGGAAATCCGCCGTCGAGGCGTTGGCGTCGCGATAGCGGCGGTAATATTCGCGGATGCCGGCCCAGAACCTGTCCGTGCCGACCTGCCCGCGTAGCACGTGCAGCGACCACCCGCCCTTCTGATACACGATCCCGTTGGGGATTCCCTTCCACGGTCTGTCCTGCACCACGGCGACGCCCGGCAGGCGTTTCTCGGTGGTGAAGATGGCGCCGAGGCTGCGCTTCAGTCCGGCTACCAACGCGTCGCGGCCTTCGTAGTACTCGGTGTTCAGCATCGTGAAATACGTGGCGAAGCCTTCGCTGAGCCAGACATCGTCCCAGTCCCTCTCGGTGACCGAATCGCCGAACCATTGGTGCGCGGTCTCGTGGGCCACCAGGCCGAACGCGGGCTTGCCGGTGACCGCGTTCTGGCCGTAGAAGATGGCGCTGGCGTGCTCCATCGCGCCGCCGTTGGCCGCCCCGTTTTGCACGGCCGCGAGCTTCTCGTAAGGATACGGCCCCACGTGGTCGTGGTAGAACTGAATGGCTTTGCGCATCGGCTCTTCGAAGGTGAGGATGCCGGCGTCGCGATCCTGATGAAACACCCAGTCCTGCAGCGGCACGCCCGCGGCCTTCCCGAAGGTGCGTGCGGCGAACTGCGCCACCCCGATGCTGTTCAGCCACGTGGCAATCGGCACGGATTGTTTCCAATGGGTGGTGTGCCTTCCGTCTCCCAGCGCGATTTCTTCCACCAGCAGGCCGTTCGCCACTACCTGGTATTTGGCGGGCGCGGTAATGACGAACTCGCTGGTCGCCTTATCGTAGGGGTGGTCGACGGACGGCAGCCATTGGCGCGCCAGGTCGGGCCAGTTCTGGCTGAAAAAACATCGCTCGCCATATCTGTTTTTGGCGATTTTGAGGCCGTTGGCGGGAACGCCGTGGTACTTCACGGTGAACTGGCGGATCTCGCCGGCTTTTGGAGCCGGAGCGAGCGTGATCGACAGGCGATCGGACCGGTGCGCGTATCGCGCGGCGCCGGTCACCTCCGAGACGGTCATGCCCTTTCCGTTGGCGGCCGAGGCCAGGTCGAGCGCCACCTCCGTCACGCCGTCTTTGACGAACCGGATCGCCGCGGTCGTCTCGCCCGCGATGTCGTCGTTGTCGTCGTTCAGAGTTACGCGAAAGATGTAGTGCTGAACATCGATCCCCGGCTGGCGTGGATAGTTATCCGCGATGGCCGGCGGGACGCACAGGCATCCCACGAGCGCAACGATGGCCCCCCCTGCGAGTCTGACCTTCATTCAGACCCACTATACTGCAAAGGGCGAGCGAGACGCGTGTTTGGTCTTGGCAGGCCCGGGGGCCGGACAGCCCCCACTACGAGACTTTTTTCGCGGTCATCTCGAATGTACGGTCGGCTCCGGGAACTTCGACCGTGAGTTTGATCTCATTGCCGGCGACCTTCCCCTTGTAGTTGAGTTTGAATTCCTGGCCGTTCCGGTTCAAAGTTACGTTGAAAGAAAGATTCTCGCCATCGATCTTTCCCTCGGAAATGGGGGCTTCCCCCATCATCTGGTTCGAGGTGGCGCCGGTGACCTTGCTGCCGTCCACTTTGAACACAAACGTACTCTCAAAACTTCCGTTCGGCGTCTCGATTGCGGCCTTCCACGTGCCTGCTATGTCGGCCGCAGACAAGGTGAGGGCGCACACAGCCATGAGAACCAGCATCCACTTGATCTTCATTTCGATCTCCTCTCGCGTTCTTCCAGATAGTGTAGAATCCCGATTCTACTCAATGACCTACTTTCGTGCATTCTCGGACAAAGGTCAATGCTGGCTGGCTGAGCGTGCTGGCCGGGGGCACTCGCCGTTACGACGAAAACGCGGATGGTTCGCCGCATCCCGGTCAGGCCAGACCGCGGCGACGGAGCGCTTCGCTTAACTGCCGCGCTGGTCAGCAGCCTCTCACCGCTTTCCTCAATCCTCTTGCGCAGGCGCATCGGTTGCGGCCCAGCGGCGATGGTGGCGGCCCGTGGCAGGGAGTACCAGTTCTCCGTTCGACTCGGCTTTGCCTTTCCTCGTCAAATCCACGGTATTGCCGTGTAGCTCCGGCGCCCTCCAGGATGCGCGGAGAGGGCGCTTCCCGGAAGGCGTTGCGCTATTTGACACTCGTCTACGGCAAGTGATACATGTAGTTTTCTTCACTAGGAAAACTCATGGCTGACGAGCAAAAAGCCCGGAGGCTCCGACGCGCCTCCTCCCGATGGGGGCGGGGCTCCGAAACCACCGG
>JBGPKH010000015.1:0-34438 GCA_041485845.1 Bryobacteraceae bacterium | reverse complement strand
ATTCAAAGGCTATCGATAAGATGCAAGAGCTTGGTGTTTTCAAGATTGCCAGCGCTCTTGATGGGCCACTCTCCGATCTTCAGGTTGCGGTATTACGGTCGATTCACTGGTTTGCGGAGTCACAAATCCAGCGGACACAGGACAACGAGTTGGTGAACCTCATCATCGCCGTCGAGTCCTTGTTTGAGTTTGAGCAGAAGACACCTCAGAAGACAGACAAGATTTGCGGTGCGGCGGCGGTGCTGTTAGCCTCCGATGAACAATCGAGAGCGGATGTGTTCCGATACTTGCGGGACGGCTTCTGCTATCGGAACGAGGTTGTCCACGAAGGTTCCGACGCTGGCGACTACACAGAAATGAACCTGCTCCGAAGAATGGTGCAGCGGCTTATCGCCACAGTGATCGGTCGGACGGACCAATTCAGAACAGCGAAGGAACTCTTGGATTCGGTCAAGCAAGAAGGGGCTCCGCTGATTTCCAAGGTATCAAAAACGGCTTCCGGTCGCTCACCGTGCAGAAGCCTTCCTCGATCAGAAGCCACCAAACCTCTTAAGGCATAATGATGAATAGGGCCACCAAATGACCATTACTTTGCCGCTGCAACCTCAGGAAGAAGCCAGGCTGATCTCTATGGCGAAGGCAAAGGGCCTCTCCGCCGATGCTCTGGTGCGCGAGGCTATTGACAGGATTCTCGCCGCCGCGCCGGTTGTGAACCCGGCGGAGCCCGAAGAGCCGAAGCGTGATCTGCGGCCGATCTGGGAAGTCATCGCGGAAAACATGAAGGATGTGCCGCCAGAGGACTTGGCCCTTCTTCCTCGGGACGGGGCGAGCCAGATCGATCATTACCTCTATGGCCATCCCAAGAGAGATCAGTGAAAGCAGTCTTCGCCGACACGTTCTATTGGGCGGCCCTGACCAGCACCGAAGGTGCGGCCCATGAGCGCGCCATGGACCTTAGTTAGTCGCTCCATCGCGCCGGACAGAATTGTGACCACAGATGAGGTGCTCGCCGAATATCTGGCTTTCTTCGCCAGCGCGCGGCCCAGTGTCCGGGTCCGGGCCGGAAGCAATGTGGCTGATCTCATCAAGGATCCCGCCGTATTGGTCGTTCCACAAAGCCGGGAGTCCTTTCTTGCGGGCCTGGAACTCTACCGCGCGCGGCCGGACAAAGGTTACAGCCTGACCGATTGCGTTTCCATGCAGACGATGCGCAAAGAGGGGATCACAGAAGCGCTGACCAACGACCGTCATTTTGAGCAAGAAGGGTTCCGGGCGCTCTTTCGCGACCTTGATGCCTGAGCTGTTGACCAACTCCCGTTAACGAAAGGAAGGGTAGACCAGCGCGCGTCAAACTGGGACAATTGTCGCCTGATCGATGTCTACTTTCATCCTCGGAAGACCTTTTCCCCGCCCCTCTCTGAGCCTGTTCGTGGCGCTGCAAGTACTCGATCTGCTGACCACCATGATCGGATTGCAGATCGGGGCCGCCGAAGGCAGCGTGTTCATCGGGCGTCTCATTCAAGCCGGTCCGCTGGCAGGACTTCTGATCTCCAAGATCATGGCAGTGTTGCTGGCGGCCCTGTCCCTGAAATTCAGACGGCCGCGGGTCATCGTGTTTTTGAATTTCTGGTCCGCCCTGGTAGTGGCCTGGAACCTATTGATGATCGTGCTGACAGGACTCGGCGTACACCTGTGAGATCTTCTCCGCCGCCTGGCGGCCCAAGCGGATGCAGTCGGGGATGCCGATCCCCTGGTAGGCATTGCCCGCCAGGTACAGACCGGGGATGCCGGCAACGCGCGATTCGATTTCCGCAAGGCGCTGCGGGTGGCCCACCGGGTATTGCGCCATGGAGCGCGCCCAGCGGAAGATGCGAGTGAACCGCGGCCGCGCCGCGACGCCGGCGATTTCCCGCAGCTCGGCGGTCACGGTGGCGAGGATCGCATCGTCCGGCTCGTCGAGCACGCCGGCGTCGCCCATACCCCCCAGGAAGCAGCGCGCCACGATCTTGCCTGGCGGAACACGGTGCGGAAATTTGGTTCCAACCCAGGTACAGGCGACCAGGCGGCGGCGCTCCTTCTTGGGCACCAGGAAGCCGAAGCCATCCGGCGGGTTCGGCAGATCGGCGGCGTCGAATCCCAGCGCCACGGTCATGGAAGAACTGTAGGGAATCGCCCCGAGCAGTTCGGAAAGACGCGAGTCGATGCCGCTCAGGAGGGCCGACCCGCTGTGCGCCTCGCACGCCATCACCAGGCGGTCCGCTTCCAACCAGCCGCCGTCCATCCTGACGCGGAAGCCCGCGCCCGAGCGTTCCACGGTTTGGGCGCGGCATTGCCGCACTTCCACCTGGCCGCGAATCGCGGTCAGAATGCCGTCGACCATCTGGCCGAGCCCGCCCTTGAGCGAACGGAATAGCGGCGCGGGCGCGGAGTTGGATTTGGCCTTGGCGCGCTGGGCCAGCACGCCGCGCGTGAGGCTGCCGTACTGGTTCGCCAGCTCCACGAAGCGCGGGAGCACGCTCGAGACGCTCATCTCGCGCGGATCGCCGCCATAGATTCCGGAAAGCAGCGGCTCGGCGAGATAGTCCACGGTCTCGCGGCCGTAATGCTCTTCGATAAACTCCGCCACGGATTCGTCGTAGGGCTTTGGCTTGGGCGCGTGCAGCAGTTCCAGGCCCATGCGGAACTTGGCGCCCCAGCTCAACAGGCCGGTGGTGACGAGGGGCAGAATTTTGGTCGGCACCATCATCATGAGGCCGTCGGGCAGCGGCATGAGGCGCCCGTTTTTGCGGACGTAGGTCTTGCGCAGATGATCGTTGGATCCGATGACCTGGTCGCCGAGCCCCAGGTCGCGAACCAGTTCCAGGGCGGCGGGCTTGGCGGAGAGGAAGCTGTCGGGGCCGGCCTCGATGGTGCAGCCTTCCACTTGCTCCGTCTGGATCACGCCGCCCAGGCGCGCACGGGATTCAAGGATGGTGGACGGCACGCCCGCTTTGGCAAGGTAGTAGGCGGTGGAAAGGCCCGAGATGCCGCCGCCGATGATGACTACGCGAGGCATCGCCTGGCCACCTCGGCCAGCGCCGCCGTGAATTTCGGGGAACCGTTCAGCGACTCGGGGCGGAACACCGCGATGCCGCGCGCGGCGGCGTAGTCGCGGAATGCGATGTCGATGTCGTACAGGGTCTCGACGTGGTCGCAGACAAAGCCGATGGGGTCGATTACGACTTCGCGGAGGCCTTCTGCGGCGTACGCTTCCAGACGGGATTCTACGGTGGGGCCGAGCCACGTGTCGCTGGTCATTCCCTGGCTCTGGTACGCGAAGTCCCAATCGGATACACCGGCCTGCGCGGCTACCAGGGCGGCGGTGGCGCGGGCCTCGCGGCCGTAGGGGTCGCCGTTGGCAAGAGCTCTTTCGGGGAGGCTGTGGGCGGTGAAGAGAGTCTTGCGGCCCGCAGCGATCCGGCGCAGCCGTTCCGCGAAAGCTTCGATCAGCATGGGCTCGTCGTGAAAGCTCTTGGCCCACGCGATCCCGGCCGTGACTCCCGCTTCCCGTTTGGCCTCCTCCGTGCGTTTGATGTACAGCCCCACGCTCAGTTCGGAGAATTGGGGCGCGAGGCAGATGGCCGCCAGCCGGTCCACCCCGCGGACGCGCGCTAACGTTTCGCGGATGAACGGATGCCAGTTGCGCATCGCGAAGAAGACCGGAATGCCGAGCGATCGCTCGAGCGCTTCCGCCTGCTCGCGCGTCCAGCGCAGCAAAGGAGACGATCCGCCGATGGCCGCATAGCGGTGGCGCACTTCCTCCACGACCTGCGGAGACCCGGGCCGGCCGCTGCGCACGAACGAGAGGTAGCTCTCGACGTCCTCGAGGCGCTCCGGCGCTCCGTGGGCGAGGAGGAGGACCCCTGCCCGCGGGTTTTCCGGGCCTGCCCGCGGGTTTTCCGGGCCTGCCCGTAGGTTTTCCGGGCCTGGCCGTAGGTTTTCCGGGCCTGCCCGCGGGCTTTCCGGGCCTGCCCGCGGGTTTCCCGGGCCTGCCCGCGGGTTTCCCGGGCCCAGCTTCATGGACGAAATTCCCGCACGATCTCGACCACCGCCTTCACGTTCTCCACCGGCGACTCGGGCAGGATGCCGTGGCCCAGGTTGAAGATGTGACCCGGCCGCGTGCCGGTGCGTTTGAGCAGCTCGTGGACCTTGGTGCGGAGCTCGTGCAGCGGCGCGAACAGCGCCACCGGGTCGAGATTGCCTTGGATGGCGGAGCGGTAGCTGATGTCCATCCACGCCTGGTCGATGTTGGCGCGCCAGTCGACGCCCATCACGTCGCCGCCGGCGGCGTGAAGCTCCTTGAAGAATCCGGAAGCGCCGGTGCCGAAGTGGATGACCGGAACTCCCGTGGAGCGGATCCGCTCGATGAGGGCGCGCGAATAGGGCGCGGCGAAGCGCACGTAGTCGTCCGACGCCAGCGCCCCCACCCAGCTATCGAAGACCTGGATGGCGCGCGCTCCGGCCGACACCTGGAGATGCGCGAACGGCGCCAGCACGTCCACGATCTTGCCCATCAGTCGCCGCCACAGCGTCTCGTCGCTGTACATCAGCCGCTTAGTGCGGATGAAATTGCGGGAGGCGCCGCCTTCGATCATGTAGCTGGCCATGGTGAAAGGCGCGCCCACAAACCCGATGACGGGCACCTTGCCGGACAGCGCGCGTACTACCTGCTGGATGGCCTGGCCCACGTAGCCGAGATCGTCGGTGTTGGTGGTGGAAAGCGAATCCACGTCATCGGTTGTGCGCACGGGGTTATCGATGATCGGTCCTTCGCCCGCGGCATAGCGCAGCTTGAGGCCCATGGGTTCCACCGGCAGCAGCAGATCGGCGAAGATGATGGCCGCATCCACGTCCAGTACTTCCACCGGCTGGAGCGTCACAGTGGCCGCCAAGTCGGGGCGTTTGCAAATTTCCAGAATGCCGTAGCGCTCACGAATCTGGCGATACTGTTTCAGGTACCGGCCCGCCTGCCGCATGAACCACACAGGCCGCACATCGGTGGGCCGTCTTCGGCAGGCATCGAGAAACCGGCTGGTCATTGGAGCCACGCGCATGGCTGATCCGTCCTGTCTTCGCAAAAGTACACTCGAAATTCCTTTGGCTTATGTCTCGCCGCCCATTGGCGGCCATTCACGAAATACGGCTTGGCCCACGCCTCGCTATCGATGGTGCGCGGCGCGATCACCGAAACCGCTACGCTCCCCTGCGCCGGGTATCCGGTGCGCGGGTCCATGATGTGGGCGTAGGTGCGTCCCTCCGCCCGGAAGAACTTCTCGTAACTGCCGGAGGTGGACATCGACATATCCTGGAGAAACGCCTCCGCCGCCACCTTGCTGGGACTCCGCGGGTCGCGAATCTCCACGCGCCAGCCGTTGGGCTCCGAGGGGGGAGCCCCCATTCCGTAAATGCTGCTTCCCGACCCGGCCACGAGAGCCATGTGGAATCCCTTCTGTCTCAAGATGTTCACCATACGGTCCACGGCGTAGCCCTTGCCGATCCCGCCCGGATCCAACTCCACTCCGGAGCGGTCGAACGCCACGGATTGGGTGGCGGCATCCAGACGAATGTGCCGGTACCCCACCTTCGTCAGGGCCGCCAGCACTTCGGGCCGATGAGGCAGGTGACCGCTGCCCTTGTAAAACCCCCAGACCTTCATGAGTGGGCCCACGGAAACATCGAACGCCCCTTCGCTCTCCCGGCTGAAGACGACGCACGCCGAGAGCAGACGGAACAGTTCCGGCGAAACCTTGACGGGCTTTTCCGCCGCGTGCCGGTTGACCTCGCTCCACTCGCTGTCGGGTTTATAGTTGGAAAGCATGTCGTCCAGACGCCGGACCTCGTCAAAGGCCGCATCCACCGCCGCCTCCATCGCGATCCGGTCGGTTCCGTAGATGGCGATCGAATAAGTCGAGCCCATGGCGTCGGCGCTCTTTTCCAGGCGCAGGAGGTTGGCCGGCTGCCCTGCCGCGAGGGCTCCCGAAAGAGACAACGTGAATAGAATGAGGTTCGTACACACCGAACTCACGGTCCAGCCGCCCGGAGCCACGCAATTCTGCATAATTCGATTGGCGGACGCACGCGATGATGCCGCTAACCAGCATGATATCAATACGCTTACCGGTTTCGATACGGCAAATCGAGAAAAATGTTCGGGGGAGTCGCCGGATCGCGTCCCGGCGGCCTCACGGGCGGGCCGCACTTGGGGCGTCCGGGCCGGGAGGGTCGGTAGTACAGCACGCCCCTTACTTCCGGTATTTTACTTTGGGCTACTTGCGGGTGGTGTTGCCACCTGCTTAACTCGTAACTGTGCGCCTCGGTGACACGACAGCCGGCGCGTCATTATTATCATAGGTAATGGAATGAATTATTAATAATATGACTACCTCTGAGACGGCAGGAAACTCGCAAACACTCGCACAACGCATGGCCCAGGCCAGAATACCCGTGCCGGACGCGCTGCGCTACGCCATGATTCTGGCCGATGCGCTGCGTAAGGTTCACGACTCCGGACAAGTGCATGGCGCAGTCTCTCCAGGTTCGATTGCGATCACGCGCACGGGGCTGGAGTTGCTCCCGGCCCTGGGGAGCTTTGGCACGATTACGCCCTACACGGCGCCGGAAGTAGTGGAGGGCCGCGCTGCGGATTCGCGGAGCGATATCTTCTCTTTTGGCGCCATCCTCTACGAGATGCTTACCGGACGCGCGGCATTTGGCGGCGAGGGTCCGGCGCTGGCAGCGGCTCTCTCCACGGCTCCACCGGCTCCCTCGGGCAGCCCCGCCGTGGACCGTCTGGTCGCCAGTTGCGTCGCCAAGGATCCAGGCGCCCGCTGGCAGCGGATGCAGAAGCTGCTGCTGGAGCTGAAGCTCCTCGCGGTGGCGGTGCAGCGCGCCGAATCTCCGGCCCGCCGCGAGGCGCCCGACCCAGCCCTCGCCATCCGCGCCGAGATGCAGCAGATCGAGTCCCGCCTGGCCGAGCGGTTGGCGGGCTGTGAAGGCAGCTTCGAAGCGGTCAACGGACAAATCGCCCAGGTGGAGCACGCGGTTCGAGAGAGTATTGCGGGCCTGGCCCGCCTCGAGCAGACTATGGTCGAGCGGGTTTCGCAGTTGGAGCGGACCGCGACCGAGGCCATTTCCCGCATGGAGAAGGCCGGTAATGAGCGGATCGGCCGCCTCGAGCAGATAGCCGCCAACGCCGGCAATGAGCGCATCTCGCGTGTCGAACAGACCCTCGGCGCCGCCGGCGATCGCCTCGAACGGCTGGAGGGAACATTGGCGGCCGTCCGGCAGGACGCCGGGGCTTTGCGCGAGTCGGTGTCCGAAGACCTCTCGATGTTCGACAAGTCGCTCAAATCCCAGACCGCGGTGATCGAATCGGCGCGCACGGCAATGGCCCAGACCGACGACCTGGTGGAACGGGTAGTGGAGGCGCTCGAATCGCTGCAGTCGGTCGTGCTGGATCATGCCGGCGACCGGGAGATGGCCCCGAATTAGCGCCGTGTCGCGATCCAGCCAGTCTGGCTGGCTCGCGGCGAATTGGGGAGGGACCGATAGCGGAGCGCGTGACTCGCGGCTAGCAGCACGTGGCAAGGGCCGCCGGAGACCCCTGGCCGACGCGCGCGGCTCAGCAGGAAGCGGGACGCGTGACTGGCGAACTGGAGTTTCTGCCGCGCGGCGACACGGCCCACGGGCCGAAGAGCGCTCCATACCCTGCCCCAACAGTTGGTCATAGCCGTGTGCCGGTGGCGAACGGCCGCTTGTACGGCGAGGGTCGGCGCTTCGCTGTCCAGCCTGGCCGGCGGCGTTGCGTCCCACGCGTCGGTTTCAGCCCGCGCAATTCGGCCCACTGCCGGAAGATCGCGAGAGACTTGGCGATCTCTTGGGGGCCGCCTTGAATCAGCTCCTCGAGAATGCGGATGCGGCCTTGGCGCCATGCTTCGACGTTGATCGGGGCCGGCAGTCCCATCCCGTTACCACGTCGATGGCGCTGACGTATTGGTGGCCGGCCAAGGCCGCCTCTGCGGCTGCCATGACGCGGGATTCGAGGTTCGGTTTCGGCCCGGCTTCGGCTGGAATCTCCAGTCCATCGATTCGATGTTAGCGCCGACGGTGAAGCCTTGCGTGTGGGCGGCCGGCGTTTCCGCATGTCAGCGGCCGCGTTCCGGGCTCCCGCCGCCGTCCCACGAAGTCCAGCGAGTTGGGGATTTCGGCCGGTTCCGGGAAGGGCGGGCAGACATCGCCTTGATATACTGAGATTTCAAAATCCCGATTGGGCTGGTCTGCCACTTGTCCCCGGCGGGCGAGAATCTGGGCCGGTCCGTGAAGAGGGTTTCTATCGTCCACATGACTGCCGCGAATCCCGTAACGATCGTGATCGTGGATGATCATCCCGTGGTGCGCGATGGATTGACCGCCATGCTCTCCGCCGAGCCGGACCTGCAGGTCGTCGGTGAAGTGGGAACCGGCACTGAAGCGCTCGCCCTGCTCAAGAAACTGCGGCCTTCGGTGGTCGTGATGGACTTGCTATTGCCGGATATCGGCGGAGCGGAAGTGATCCGCCGCGTGTGCAGCGATTGTTCGGATATCAACTTCATTGTCCTCACCACCGTCGCCGGCGATGAGGAGATCTATCGCGCGCTCGAGGCCGGCGCTCGTGGATACCTCTTTAAGGACATGGCTCGCAAGGAGCTCATCCAGGCCATTCGGGCAGTCCATAAGGGTCACCGTTACATTCCGGCGACGGTCGGATCGCGAATCGCCGAAAATCTTCCGCGCACGGACTTGACCTCGCGGGAAATCCAGGTAATCGAGCTGGTCGCGACCGGTCTGCGGAACAAAGAGATCGCGTATCGCCTGGACGTGTCGGAGGCTACGGTGAATGCGCACGTCAAACACGTGTTACAGAAACTGCATGCATCCGACCGGACGCACGCGGTGACTACCGCGCTGAAGCGCGGCATCATCCGTCTGTAACGAGTGGAACGGGCTGCCCGGGCCGTGCGCGGTCCGGCCCAGGGATCGGGAGCCAGTGCCTACTTTTCGTAAGGGAGCGTTTCCGCTTCGAATTGGTTGGGCGACCAGTTCATGTCGATGTCGCCACCGTCGAAGGCAGGGCCGAGAATCATTTCTTCAGCGTCGCCTATATGGGTCAGTTCGGGTTTTTCGTACATCGTTTTTCTCCTTTGTTAGTTGCTTCCGTAATAAAACAAGGTTTCCGCACGGAGCCTTGTGGCTCAGGCGCGATCAAGAACTTGAAGCTTGTCCGGATATGCCGCGGGCCCGATCAGTATCCGTCCTTCGACTTCGACCCAGGCATGACCCACAAACGGCGCCAGACGGCAGCCGATCACCAGATCGGCCGGCACACCGTGGGCTCGCAGAAGCCTGGCGGTTACGATGGCGCGCTGGAGGCACCGCACGCGCTTCCAATAGAGGGCCGCCGCCCACTCGATCGCTTGCGAGATTTCGAGTTCCAGTCCCTCGGGAAACCCGCGCGTGGAGCCGCGCTGCTTGCGGGATCGGTATACACCTCGAAAACCAAATATCGCGGCGGCCATGTCGTAACGCAAGAGTTCCCAGAGTGCGCCCAATCGCAATAGACGGCGGCCGGCTGATGTCATACTCGTGCTCCCGCCCGGCACACCAGGAAGCCGTGGGATTCCAGTTGCGCGACAAAGCTGGAAGCGTCCTCCATAGCTTGTTCTGCTGTTATGCTGTATTCGCGGCCGATCTGTGCCGCAATGGTGGCAAGCTCCTGGCGGCCTATGAGCCCTTTCCAGATCGCGGCTCCGATACGGTTGGAGCGGAAAACCGTTCCGCCGCGGACGTCGAGAAAAACGACGCCGTCGTCGTGGAACGACGCCCGCACATCCGGCGATACCGTGGTGGAGTGCGAGCGGTTGTCCATCGTCTGCGGTGTGGGCCTCGCGCTGTGCCATAATTTTTGGAAGCGCGCCAAGATGCCGCCGATGCTGATTGTCATGTGGGAACGAGGATATAACATTTGCCGGCTTGACTCTATCCGAATTCTTAGAATTTTCTATTGGCTTTTCTTAGCGAATGTGTTGTACACCAGAATGATGATGCGCGCACCTCGCGTTAGAGCCTATGTGAATCAAGGCTCCGTGCGTCGTCAATCGGCGCTCATGACTTCTAGGGGTACCGGTACTTTACAGCAAATCAGGCAGGCTTCCCTAACGCGACACGTCCTCTTCCTTGTCGCTCTCCTGGCGGTCTCCGCGAGTTCGCTCTTGGCTCTCGATCCGCGGCTGTCGACCACGCAATACCGGCACGCAAGCTGGATGCAGGAGGAGGGAATCGATCTTCCGGCGATCAATGCGCTCGCGCAAACCACCGACGGCTACCTCTGGTTGGGGACCGGCACGGGCCTGATTCGATTCGACGGCATGCGCTTCACCCGGTGGGAGCCGCGCGCAGGAGAGAAGTGGCCCGACGACGAAGTCCGATATCTGCTTGCGTCACCCGACGGCGCTCTCTGGATTCGCACCATGAATACCATCAGCCGGTTCGTCCGCGGCCGCCTGGAGCGGTATCCCGAGGCGGACAGTTGGCTCAATGGGAGGAACCGCGCGATCGCCGAGGATCACGCCGGCACCCTTTGGCTGGTGCGCGCCTCGGACCCTCCCGAAGTTGGCGCACTCCTTCGCAATGGCACGTTTCGCGTCTACGGCCGGACCGATGGATTGCCGGAACGCAGCATACAAAACATCTTCGAAGACCGCAGCGACAATCTCTGGCTTTCTACGGACCGCGAGATTTGCAGGTGGTCGCCAGGGCGTCCGGCTGAGTGCAGAGCGTTTCCGCGAGTCGGGACCCTGTCTATTGCGGGAGGGGCCGCCGCCGACCTGCTGCTCGGGGACGATCTGGAGCCTATGGTCCGCGCGATGGGCGATCCTTCCCTCACACCGAAATGCGCGGCGCGCGATCGCGACGGTAACATCTGGATCGGCACTTTGGGCCAGGGCCTGCTGCGGTCCAAATCCGGGAAACTGGACCGCTTCACGCGCCTAGACGGTCTTTCGAGCGACTCGGTACTAGCGCTTTTCGAGGATCGCGAGCGCGACCTTTGGGTCGTGACGGCCAGGGGGCTGGACCGATTCCGGGACCCGCAGGTCTTGCGCGTTTCGACCGTGGATGGACTATCCAGCGATCAGGTCACGGCGGTGCAGGGAACGCGCGACGGATCGGCGTGGGTGGGCACGCTCGGCGGAGGTCTCAACCTGGTGAACGGGAATCGAGCCGCGCGATACCAACTGAGTTCCTTGCTTCCGAGCGCGAATATCCTGTCTCTGTTTGAGGATACCTCCCAACGGCTCTGGATCGGTACAACCGATGGGTTTGGATATTGCCTGAAGAATCGTTTCATTCAGATCCGTTCGCCCGACGGTTCGCCTTTGACCCATGTCTTCGCGATCACCAGCGACCCCGGCGGCGCCATCTGGGTGGCAGACGGCAAACTCGGTCTATTCGTGCTGCGCAGCGGCGTCGCACAGCCCTTTTCCCTGCCCGGCATGCGGGCCACAGGCATGTACCAAGTCGAGTCCCTTAGCGACGGCGCTTTGTGGATCGGATATTACGACGGCGGTGTAGCAGTCGTCCATCACGGCACGGTTCGCAATTTCACGACGCGGGACGGCCTTGCGGATGGGCCGATTTGGGATCTCGCGGAGGATCGCTCGGGCACGGTCTGGGTCGGCGCCAGGGACGCCCTGAGCCGCTATCGAAACGGCGTGTGGACCACCTGGGATACGACGCACGGCGTGCCCGATGGAGGCGTATGGGGAATCATTGAAGATAATCAGGACACCCTGTGGTTCATGACCTCCCGAGGTTTGGCGCGTTTGAGCCTCGAAGCCCTGAATCAATCCCCGGACGGCGCGCCGCGAAAGCTGCAGTTCACGCTCTACGGGCAAAGCGATGGCATTCGCCTGGCGGCAAACCCGCGAATGACCAATCCCCGCAGTTCCCGGTCATCCGACGGCCGTCTGTGGATCAGCACCGACGACGGAGTGGCCATCGTCGACGCGTCGCTGATCCGGAGGAATCCGCTTCCGCCTCCGGTCGTAGTCGAAGAGATCGTGGTCGACGGCAAACCCTTGGATCTCAGCTCCGGCGCGGAGTTGCCGTTCCGCGGCCGTCAAGTGCATATCACCTACACCGGTTTGAGCCTGCTGGTCCCCGAGAGAGTACGCTTCCGCTACAAATTCGAGGGGCTGGACCACGATGAGACCGATGCCGGCACGCGCCGCAATGTCGACTACGTGAATCTGCCGCCCGGACATTATCGCTTCCGCGTGACTGCCTGCAACAACGACGGTGTCTGGAGCCCAACCGGCGCCACTCTGGCATTTCGCATCGAACCCTACTTCTATCAGACCAAATGGTTCGCGGGGCTGTGCATCCTGGGGCTGGCGCTGATCGCCTGGGGAATCCATCGCCTGCGCGTCCGCATGATCATGACCCGGTATGAAGCGACTGTCCAGGAGCGTGTCCGCCTCACCCGGGAACTGCACGACTCGCTGCTGCAGGGCTTCGTCGGCGTGGTGTATCAGTTGGAGGCCGCGGCGCGGCAGTTCGAATGCGCGCCCGAATTGGGCAAGCAGCGGCTGGAACGCGCCATCGAACAGGCGGACCGCGCTCTGGCGGAAGCGCGCCAAGCCATGCTCGCCATGCGCCTTCCGGCGCTGGAAAAAAGTACCTTGCCCGAAGCCTTATCCGCCACTGCCGGCGGATTGACCGAGGGCACCGATATCGATTTTCACCTGGATGTGAGAGGCAGGGTCCGCCAGCTTCCCTACGATGCCCAGGCGAACATCTTTTTGATCGGCCGGGAGGCGATCGTCAACTCCGTGAACCATGCCCACGCCACCACGATCCTGGCGGGGTTGACGTATTCCGAGAAACACGTGAGGCTCACCGTGCAGGACGATGGCGCCGGGTTCGACCTCGAAACGGTCAAGGCCAAGCACGACCACTGGGGCATGGCCGGAATGCGGGAACGCGCCGTTCAAATCGGCGCTACGTTTTCCGTCTGTAGCTCGCTTGGGCAGGGAACCAAGGTCGAAGTCGTGGTGCCCTGCAAGCACTGAGCGTCGCCGCCGGAAACAGCCGGCTTCTCGCGGTTCCTCAGCCAGAATTCGAACAGGAGGACCTGCCGCAACTGGTTCTCGTGGCAGTCGAGTCCTTGAGAAAACCGCCGGAGCCGTTCCAGGAGACTGTCTCGCTCCAGGAACCCGAGCTCCACCGTCCGAATCTTGCGGGGTTCCGCGGCCAGCACGGACGCCAGAGACAGCAACGCCTGGCGATAGGGCTGGGTGTAGACCGCTTTGGATTTGCGGCTCACGACGGGCGCGGGAAGAAGCGTGGCAAACGCGCGGCGCATCAGGCGCCTCATTTCGCCCGGCCGGCACACCTGCCCCGGCGGAATGGTCAACATGAATTCCACCAGCGGGCGGTGTGCGAAGGGGTGCGAATAAGAGAAGTGCTGCAACGGTTCGGGCACTTGCAGGACACGCCCCTCGACGGTGTCACTCAGCATCTGGAAGCGCCGGCGCCGGCTAGGCATGGCCTCCTGCCAGTCTGCGCGGCGATCCGGCCCGCGTCGCGCCGCGGAAAGCAGCGCGCGCATCTTCGGCGTCAGCGAATCCTGGCGCGCGAATGCTCCATCCGGTCCGCTAAAGGCATCGGAAATCGGAGGCGCCGTCCAGGAAAACCACGTAGTTCGGATCGCTCGTGAGAAGATCGTGTAGAAGGGCAACTGCAAATACTGGCTCCAGGCGAATGCTTCGCGCACGGCCGCAGCGAAGCGGCGCTGTTGCAGACAGTCCGCTACCTGTTCGGAATCGTCGCCCACGTTACCCATCACGAAGTCGCCCAGTTGGCCGGTGAGGAGCACGCCCGCGCCGAGCGTCTCCATGCGGCGCGCCAGCGCCATCAGCCTCGGCTCCCACCAGGCGGGAGCGGCCCCGCCTGCCTGCGTGGCCGTCACCAGCGGGCAATCCCGCAGGTCGAAATGGATTCCTTCGATATTGCACGCCTGCTCCACTGCCCGTATGTAGGGCACATCGCGGCATCCCTCGTGTGTATAGCTGAACGTGATCGGCTTGCGTGACGACGCCAGTAATCGCTCGCTCATGCAAACCACCGACGACGAGTCCAGCCCGCCGCTCAGCTCCGCGCAAACCGCCGAATCGCCGCTCAGGCGAACCTGGACGGCTTCGCGAAACAGCGTGCGGAGCCCTTCTTCGTAATCCCGATCGTCCTCCAGGCGGAGTTCCTGGTGCACCGGCAGGCGCCAAAACGGCTCCTCCGAAGATCCTTCGGGCGAAATGCGCACCGCGCGGCCGGGCGGAACCGATTGGATCCCCGAATACGGTGTGCGGCGCGGTACGATCCGGCTCAGCAGGAAGCGGGCGGCGTATTCCTCATCGAGCGCATCGACTCCCGTCCAACGCACCAAATCGGCCAGCGAGGAGGACCAGTAGAGGCGGTCGGGGCCGCGGTAATAATAGAGCGGACGGATACCGGCGTAGTCGCTCGCCAGCACCACACTTTTCGACCTCGCGTCCCAGAGCGCCAGGCTCCAGTCGCCGATCAAATGGCGCAAGCCTCCGGTCCCTTCAGCTTCGTAAAGTTTCAGCGCGGCAATGGCGCCGAAAAAACTCGACCGGCTCACCTCGCGGCTGAATCGCAGGAGAAGACTCTCGCGGTTATCCAGGCGCCCATCCCACAAACAGGCGCTGCCGTCCGCAGAGACGCCCGGCGTCCGCTGACTGGTGGAATCGAACCTGCTGGAATCGAATGACGAAGCCGCCTGGCCCATCAGTAAGCCCGGCGCGCTCACGGTCTGGATCGCATCGCTTCCCGCATGCGCGCGCACCTGCCGCAGATGGGACTCGTCAGCTTCCGGAACGGGCCGAAGGTCGTGGTAGAAAACCCCGGCGATCAGGCTCATGCCAGGAATTCTCCCTCGTGCCACGTGGCCGCGCCTTCGCCACTGTCTCCCCAGCGGGCAAACTGGTACGAGCTCGATATCAGCTCCAACACGACGGCCAGTTCTCCCGGATTCCTCGGAGCATACACCATCACGAGGGCCTGCGGCATGACGCCTATGCGGGCTGCCGGGTGCTGCTCCGCCCAGCCCATCTCGACCGCGGATGCACGAATCTCGCGCGGCAAGGTCAGGTGAATACTGCCCTCGGGGAGCGGGTGCAGATGGCAGAACTCGTGACCGTCGATGAAAGCGTCGGGGGGACCTGTAGCAACGCGGTCGGGTAACGAGAGAGCCAGGCTTTGAGGAGACGCCATCCGGCTCTGCTGGGGACGGACATAAGGCAACTCGAGACTGCGTTCCATCAGTTCTTCGACGATTTCGGCGGGGGGCCATTGCTCCAACTGGATGTGAGGAAGGGCAGGGCGCGTACGGGGCCGTGGCCCGATTCTGGGTGGTGGTACGAAGATCCGATCTGCCAAAGTTTGAAGCTGTTCCATTCACCTGCCCAGCCTTCTAGAGTAAGGCAGCCGGCGCCGGCGCAGATCACTCTACTCCCACATCCGTATATGCCCAAATCTGATAATGCCGCTGATTTCCTATGACCCCAGGACGGTGCCGGGGCGAATAGGTGTGGAACCCGAGCCGGGTAATCGGGCAATCGGACGGGTGCTTACAGGTTGTCGGAAAAGTCCGGTTACAATGACCGCTCCCTGACGGTCGTCGGCTCTGTAACTATCTGCAAACACGTGCAGTCGCGACAGAGCCGCGACCGTCAGGGAGCGAGATTTCGCTGCCAGCCGAGGAAGACCCCGACAACGCGTAATCACCCTAAATCACCTTAAATCGGGGAGGCGCCACTTGCCGCCGCTCTGTGGTAGACTGAACGGATACTTAAGATCTTTCGGTCAACGGCCCCTGCCTAGGGATGCGGTCTCAATCCTGCTGACGCGGAGGAAACGGAGTCCATGGACCTGACGAAAGCCCTCGAACAATTGTACGCCGAGAAAGAAAAACTGGAACAATCCATCGCCCTTCTGGAAGAACTCCTGGAGCCTGAGATTCAGGCTCCGGCGCCGATCCAGATCAAGAAGCGCCGCGGGCGCCGGAACATGGGCCTCGACGAACGCAGGCAAGTCTCTACGCGGATGCGGGCCTACTGGGCTGCCCGACGCAGCCAAAGGAATCCGTAGTAACATAAATCAACAGTCTGCGACGTTGGTGAGGCAGGCATTCAGCCTGTCGGCTGTTCTGCCACGGCTGCCCTGGCTAATTTCGGCGCAGGAATAGCTATTAGCTAACCAATGTGTTTGTTTTCAGTTAGCGGGAACCCGCGATTGCGCACAAACACAGCCTTCGTGCCCCGGACTCGTGTTCGATCAGGCCCGCAGACACGCTACATGAAGCTGCCCGTGTCGAATCGCCCGCAGATAATCGCCGAAGATCTCCCAGGGATCAATGCAGGTCGCGAAACGCCGTTTTTCCATCGAACCAACCGCTCGGTTGAAGACGCGGCGAAGAACCGGCGAAAATACCCGACCCGCACCGGCCGCGTCTTCATGCCCTTTGGTGGGCCGCCGCGGCCCATCGGGACCTCCCTGCGGTCGCGGCTCAGCAACAAGACCCGTGGAATCAGTACCGCGTCAACTGAACCGCGCGGCACCAGTAAGGGGTCTTTGGCATTTGAGGTGAGTTTCGCGACAGAAACTAGCTAGGCCAAGGGCGCACCGTCCCGTCCCGGCCGGCTTGCCAGCGCACATCCGCACAATTCGACCCCCGTGCCCTTGCCGTTCGGGTTGACGGTGCAGGTTGCCAGCTCGTCACCAATTCCAAAAGCGCGATCCGGTAGCGTGACACCGCTCTGGTGTACTTCGTGGCGGAGCGTTGTATTCTTGACTCCGAACTATCGACCGCCGCGCCTTCGAGAACCCGCATCAGGTCGCCATGGAGCTTTATGACGTCGGCCAGGAGAGCACCGATGACATGGCCAGTCGCGCCCTTGCGCTGGTACTTCGCACGCGTCTTGGATCGTGACACCACCATCTTAACTAGTAGCAGGTTCGGGGGGTTGATGGTTCATCCGATTTGGTATTTCCGGCATTATCAATTTGGGCTATGTCCACGTTGAACCCGGATTGCCCACGTGCCGGGAGAAACGAGAAACCATCGACCTCACGCGGCACCCTGGATCGGCGCTCCGGGAACTGTGGCCCTGACTCAATCGCTCCAGATCCAGGCGCCGGCGCCAGGCAGGCCGCGACCGACTGCGGCGCCAACATCTTCAACGTGGATCTGCGGGCGAAGACGCTTTCCGATCCCGCTACCGTGGCGAACCTGCTGGCATCTGTCGAGAGCGCGTTCAAACACGGCTATCGGGAAGGGGGTTTTTATGAGGTTTTGGAGACGGACCCGCTGAAGTTGCGCGCACGACGCGGGCTGAAAGCGTCTACGAGTGACTGAGCAAGACCGCCGTCGCTTCCACGAAGGTCAGGGCTGGTTTGCACAACGAGGCAGCAAGGGGATTCCGATGGAGGATGTGCTCGCCGAGTTCGGTCTGAAACCGGAGGATTTTCCGCCCCCTGCGGAAGAAGTCCGGTAGTGCCGCCCTACCGCATCGAGTGGCTTGATGACGCCAAAGTCGACGTCCGCGCTTGGATCGTCCCATGGCAATGCGCATCTTCGAGGCCGTACTGCGATTCGCCCAAACCGGCTCAGGCGACGTCACCGCACTCCAGGGCGATCTGGCCGGCGCGTTCCGCCTCCGTCATGGCGACTATCGCGTCCTGTTCACGCTTCACGAGGACACCATGCGCACCTTCGGTGTCCGCCATCGTTCCCAGGCATACCGCTGAAGCCTCCGAATCGAGTCGCGGGCACATCAGTCAGTCGAAAGGTTACCAATCTTTCTCCCACACCCGCACGATGGGATAACGCCCGTTGTCTCCCGCTTCGTACTTCGACCGCTGAAACCACCACTGCAGCCGCGCAGTGCGGTCGGCGGCGAATTGCGGATCGGCGGCCAGCTTCTCCTCGAATTGTTTGCGCAGCTCCGGCGAATCGGCCATCATGCGTCGGGCGATCGGCTCGGAAAGATATTCGCCGACGCCGCCTCCGCGCCCTCCGCCCTCGAACACGGCGTACATCAATCCCCAGTGCGCCAGCGAGTCGGGCGCCTGCGGCTCCAGCATCGAGAGGATCAGGCGCGCGCGGCGCTGCTTCATGGGGACCCACCAGGAGCCGCTGGGAATGGCAATCTTCTCATGCACCGGCTGCGTCTCGAAGTTCACGGCGATGTGGCCTTCCTGCGGACCGGTCGAATAACTTACCTTCGAGAAGCGATACGTCTCGAACTCGCGCTCCAGAGGCTTCGCGGTACGCTCCATCTCGACTCCGTGCAGCGCCAGCAGGTCGGCCACTTCCTTCCACGCCGCGGGAATCAGATAGCCCAGCGGTATGCGCGCTTCGCTGGTGGTTTCGATCTGGTCATGCATCACCGTGTCGAGATTGTCGGGCTCCGCCGTGTAGCGCGTGACGTTGGCGCCGGTGATCTCGCTCTGGAACGGTCCGGACTTCAGCGAGCGATAGACCAGGGGACGGTTCTTGTCGCTCACCTTGCCGGCCAGGTACACGGGTGCGGCCGAACGGTCGCCCGCGCGCGACGCCAGCTCGCGGTCGGCTTCACGCACGGCCTTCTGCAACGCTTCGGGATCGAGCAGTATCGTCTCGATGGAGTGCCGCATGATGTCGTAGTGCGCCCAGGCGCGTGTCTTGGCGGCCTTCAGGCTGTGGCTTTCCACCAGCAGCGACGGGCGATTTTGCACCGCGGAATACAAGTGCGAGTAGCGCGGAGAAAAAACTTCCATGAAGAATTCGCGCCTGCCGTTCACGCTGCGAAGGGCTCCATAGGGCGCGACCAGGTGACCATCAGCGGCCATGCGTTTGTCGAGCTCCGGCACGAAGCGCTCGCGCACCCAGGCGCCGGCGGGCTCGGCGAGATCCTGGTTGCGGGCCATGTCCCAGGTCACGTCGTACTGGAAGTCGGAACCGTCGGTGACGTGGTTGTCGATGTGGAAGTCGGGCAGCCAGGTGTTGAAGATGCGCAGCCAGGCGCGCATCTCGGGCGCGTCCGCCTTGATGTAGTCGCGATTCAGATTGAGGCGTAGCGCATTGGCCCGCAGGCCCGTGGATTTCGGACCGTTCTGGCTGGGCCGGTGGTAGGGGCTGAAGTACTCGTGGCCATCCACGTTGAACACGGGGACGATCACGAAGATGGCGTGGTCGAGCCAGCCCGCAAAGCGCTTGCTCACGGTCATGTCGCGGACTAGCATGAGCACGGTGTCTTTGCCCTCGATCTCACCGGCGTGGATGCCGCTCTGGATCATGACGATCACCTTGTTGGTGCGGGCGGCGGCTTCCGGAGTGAAGGCGCGATCCTTGGATACCACGAGCGCGATGAGCGTGCGGCTTTCGGGCGTGGCTCCGATATCGAGCACCTTGACGAAGCGCGAGGCGCGCTCCAGGCGGTGCGAGATCTCGACCGCTTCCGCATAGGGAGCCGTCTCGTTCCAATCCGACTTCTCGCCGGTGGTGAGGAGATCGCGGGGTGAGTCCTTGGTGCTGGCGGCCAAAGATGCGGCCGCTTGGGCGGCGGGCGGCTCGAGCGCGGAGTGCGGCGCGATGGGATCCTGGGCGAGCGACAGCACGGCGAGCAACAACACGAAGAGCGAGCGGATCATTTGTAGATGGTATCGCGAGCGGTGGGGATGTGTGTTGGTGGTTGGGCCGGCGCTTGCGGGCAGACCGGGGGGACGCTTGCCGGGGTGTGGGGGTATTTCTTAGGAACGAAGCCATTTGTCGAGTTTCGCTTTTGAGTTCAATAGCTTGAGCTGTGCAAAAAGGGGGGTCTTGGCGCAAATGGGGGTAGTGTTTGGGGCCGCGGGGGCCGACCGTGGCCGCGGTAGGGTGCTGGGCTGTCTGCATATCAATTACCTTCTTATGAAACAAAAAAAGCACAGGCTGGAAAAGAGCCTGTGCTTTTTGGGGGAGAGGCGCCTAGAAGCGTAGTTCCTCTCCTGATTTTCTTGTAGCACACGGGCAAGAGGCGCGGGGCGCATTTCAGGGGTTTTTGACGCTTAAGTCTTTTATTATGAGGCGAAAACTAAATCTGCAAGTCGCGGACTGGGTGAGGGAGGATGGGCGGGATTTTGGCGGGGCACCGGTAAGTTGTTGAAAAAGGGAAAGTTGGAGGATATTCAGTCATTATCGAACTGGGAGACGATCTGGATGCAATCCCTGCTACCCGCCGAGGACCAACCAAAATCCAGTCCCTGAGGGAACTCATGACCGAGGCAAAGAATCGGGGCATCAGGCCGCGAATCGGATACTCCCAGAAATTTCGCAAGGGCTCGGAGCGTCCCCCGGTGTGGTTCGAGTATACGTGGCTCGCGTTGCCGATTGCTTTGGGATTTCTGGCGCCATGGATAACGGTCCGTTCGGTTGCATGGGTAATCGCTGGCTTCGCAGTGGACAAGAAGGTCGGCTGACAGTTTGTGCGCTTTTAGCCCCTGGCAATCCGCTGCAAAGTCATACAAAGTATTAATGTCATACAATAGTTATGAGCTATACCACCATGCGCAACACCAGAGTTTATTCCATCACCATGCCGCCGGACATGGCCAAGCAGGCAGAACGCCTGGCCAAGAAGGAAAACCGCACCATGAGCGAGCTGATGCGGGAAGCCCTGCGTCGCTACCAGAACCCCCAGGTGCTTTTCGATCCCACGCAGTACATCAGGCAGGTGGCCCCTACGCCGCCGGAGCTTCAAGCTATCCGGGAAGATGCCAAACGCAAAGGCACGGACAAGCTGACCATGGCCCAGATCAACCGGGAAGTCGCCGCCGTCCGCCGGCGGGACAAGAAAAAAACTAACCGCGCCGCCAAATGATTAAGGTGGTCATCGATACCAACGTCGTGGTGTCAGCCACCCTGGTCGACCAAGGCCCATCCGCCGGAATTTTGAATTTGGCCACAAACCGAAAACTTCAGATGTTCGTTTCCCCGGTCATCCTTGCCGAATACGATAAGGTTCTGCGTCGTCCCCGCCTCAAACTCGATCCGACACGCATCAGCGCGGTGATGGCCCTAATCCGGAGGACCAGCACCGAGGTCTTTCCGAGCCGAACCCTGAGAATCTCCCAAGACGAAGCCGACAACCGCTTCTATGAATGTGCCGACGAAGCCGCGGCCGACTACTTGATCACCGGCAACACCCAGGATTTCAGCAAAGACCACCAGACCACCAAAATCATCACGCCCAGGGACTTCATCGACCTGGTCGTGCCCCAGATCTCCCAAGGCGAGCGATAACCCTTCCCCATGCTCCGCGACGATGACGAATCCGCGCCAACCGCTTAGTGGTATTGGGCAAGAGTGCCTGCGCCACGGGTTACGGTTTGCGGGTGATCCTCAAAATCGCGATCGCCGGTGTCAGTCGTTGGGCGTCGGCCGGCGCCGCCTGGATCTTGCGCACCACGTCCATTCCCCTGACCACGTGACCGAATGCGGCGAAGCCCTGCCCATCCGGATTGCGCTTGCCGGCGAAATCGAGCGAGGGCTGGCCGCCGATGCAGATGGAGAAATCGGAGGTGGCCGTGTCGGGACCATTGCGGGCCATGGAGAGCGTTCCATCCTTGTGGGAAAGGCCGGTGACCGAGGTACGTTCCAGAGGAATGGGCGCGAAACCGGCGCGGCCGGGCGCGCGCCCAGCCTGGATCACTTCGATTTTGACGTCCTGCCCGGGCTGGTTGTCGAGCTTCACCGTGCGATGGAAGCGGCCCCCGTCATAAAGACCGGCATCCACGTACTTCAGAAAATTGGCGGCCGTGCCCGGAGCCTGGCCGGTGGCGATCTCCGCCTCGATGCTCCCCATCTCCGTTTCGATCACGACCGTCACCGGCCGGGGCTGCGCGAGGGCCAGCGTCGCGAAGAATAACAGCAGCCACCGCATCACTCGATGATACGGAAGCTATAGACCTTTCCGATGCGGCCGGAACTGGACGTGGAATCGCCCGAGGCCGGCGGCAAAATACCGTAATCGCCGGCGCCGATGTTCGGCAGCATGACCTGGTAGGTGCGCGCCGCGATCTTCTTGCTCTCGAACGGCACCAGGTCGCGCGTGGCGCCGCCCGACACGTGCATCACGCCGCCGGTGACGGTGCGGAACTCGCGCCAGTCCTTCGACTCACGAAGGCGCAGAAGCTGGTACTCGGTAATGGCCACACCCTCCGGCGTGTACACCAGGAGCTCTACAGGGGTCTTCAGTTGCGTGTTGCTGTGCGCCCCGTTCACGTGCCCGTTGACGTCGCCTTTCATGATGCCCGCCGTGCCGATGGTCTTGAGCACGCCGCCAGTCTTGAAATTGGCGACCTCGGGCGGGAGATCGGCCCAGATGTCGCCCTTCTTGAAATAGACACCCACTTCATTGATTGGCCCGAGTGCTGTGCTCGCAGCCAAAGGGGCCGATGGGGCCGATGGTGCAGCGGCCGGCGCAGCGGGGGCGGCGGGGGCGGCGCCGCCTGACGTCATCTTTTCCATCATGGCGCCGATGATCTTGTCGCTGACTCCTGCGCCCTTGAGGGCGATCAGGTCGTCCGGTCCAGTGGTGTATCTGGCGGGCTGTGACTTGATGGTACTGACGACGATGTCCTCGCCCAAGCCGGCCTTCACCATCTTGATGATCGCGTCGTTGGTGAGCGCGGTCTGCGCGAAACCGATCGCCGCAAGGGCAACCGATACGACCCATAATGCTACTGCTTTTCGCATGATTGACTCCTGTTCCTTCACTTCCGATGCCCGAGGCGCGCCACCGTTGGCAATCGTCCGAAGTTTACACTGTCGCGCGACTCGGCGCAACACCTTACAAAGCCGCCACCAATCTGCGTAGCAGCGCCACGCCTTCGCGCATTTCACGGATGCGGGCGACCTGGTCGTGGGCTTCCCGCTCCACGTTGAGCGGCCCGCGGAATCCGGCGTCCTTCAGCGCGCGCACAAAGCGCTCCATGCCGACCGATCCCTGGCCGAGCGGGCGTTCCGTGCCCAGCGCTCCGGGCGTGCCGGGGGGCGGCCAATCGCCGTCTTTGGCATGCACCGAGACCACGTGCGGAGCGAGCGTGCGTAAGGCTTCCACCGGATCGCCGGTGCCGTACAGAATCATGTTCGCCGGGTCGAAATTGATGCGCAGGTTCGGGCGATTCACATCGCGGAAAAAACGGAGCAGCACTTCCGCCGGCTCCTGGCCGGTTTCGAGCGCGAAGGTCTGGCCATTTTCCGCGGCGTGGTCGGACACGCGGCGGACCAGCTCCCGCACTGCGCGGTAGTCGGCATCGGAAGTGTCGTGCGGCACGAAGCCGACGTGGCAGGCGATGCTGCCCACGCCGAGGGCCGCGGCGAAATCGCTCACCTCCAAGGTGCGCCGTTCGCGCGCCGCGCGCGTCTCCCGCGGGATAAATCCCACGGTGCGCTGCACCGTCGGCGCGTCCGCATAGCTCTCCCCATCGTAGGCCGCGAAGACGGTGACCAGCGTGAACTGCGCGCGATCGAGATCGCCTTTCCATTTCTCTGCTACAGCCGCCGGCAGTTGCATGTCTCCGGCAATGCCCAACTGCCCGCAGCGCACGCCCAGCGATTGGATCTCGGCGAGGCTGTCGCGTTCGGCCCAGAACATCGCACCCGGTTCCAGCGGCTCTAAATGCTGCATAGGATCTTCCTCCCGTTGCGGCTCCGCGCCTCCAGGAGCAGGAGCATCAATTTCACCGCGTCCGCCGATTCGCGCGGCGGGCAAAGCTGGGGCGCACGTCCGCGACCGCAAGACTCGACGAAGTACTCGATCTCGGCGGCATAGGGGTCGCGCGTTCCGCCCTCCAGCACCTGCTCGGGCTGGCCCGGCACGTAGAGCGTCGGCGGTCGCCCGTGCGAACTGTAATCGATGGTGGCGCCGTCGAGCGTCACCGTGTACTCCATAGAGAAGGGATACGCCCCGGGATGGTGCCAGCCGCCGGTGATGGACACGACGCCGCCGTGACTGTAGAAGAGGTGTGCGTCGATGCAGTCGATGCCGGCGGCCGGGTTGGAGTACCCGGTGGCGCCTACCGATTCGGGTTTTCCAAAAAGGTGCAGGCACATGTCGGCATCGTGGATGAGCAGATCGAAAACGCCGCCGCCGCTCTGTTTGGGATCGAGCAGCCAGCCGCCCCAGGCGGGCGCGGCGCAGCGCCGGCGGAACATGGCGAAGCGCACCGGTCCCCATTTTCCCGGCCAAACGGCCTCGCGCAGCGCAACGTAGGCAGGCCAGAACCGCAGCACGTGGGCGGTCATCAGCACGCGCCCGTAGCGGGTGGCCGCGCCGACCATGTGGTCGACCGCGAAACCGTCGAGGCCCATGGGCTTCTCCACCAGGACGTCCTTGCCGGCGCGCAGCGCTTCGACGGTCACCTGTTCGTGCAGATCGGTCGGCAGGCAGATATCGACGGCGTCGATCTTCGGATCGGCGAGCAGGGACCGGAGGTCGCGGTGGCGGGTGACGCGCGAGAAGTCCATCTTTTCGCCGGGCCCGCCGAGATTGCCGCGCACCGCGGTGAGGTCCCCCGCGAGCTTCTTCTCATCCTGGCTGTAGACCGCCGCCAGTTCCGCGCCGGCAACTTCGCGCAGGGCCTTGCCGTGGGTGCTGCCCATGAAACCCAGGCCGAGGATGGCAATTCGTACCGGCCGCTGTGAAGCCATCTTTCTTATGTAACACAGCTTGCCGTTACCGGATCACGTCCAGATCGTTCCCATAAATCACCTCTCCGTTGAAATGTTCGCGGACCTCCTGGAGCACTTCGCCGGGCGTCTCTCCCATGGGCAGTTGATGATACAGCACCAGCTTCCGCGGGCGAACCTGCGCGGCGATGCGGCCTGCGTCCGCGCCAGATGTGTGGAAGGCGGCGTGGTACCGCTGCCAATCCGGCGTGCGCCGCGCCAGACCTTTTTGCGAATACACTTCGTGTACCAGGATGTCGCAACCTTTCGCGGCCGCGACGAGGCCTTCGCTGTAGGTGGTATCGCCGGAAATCACGATGACCTTATCCTTGGCTTCGAAGCGGTAGCCGTAAGCGTGCTTCCAGGAGCCATGCCGTACGCGAAACGCAATCACCCGCACGGCCGCGTCGCGATAGATCTCCCCCGGCTTCACGTCGCGCGCCTTCACCACGTAGCCCTGCGGGACGGACGGCTCAAGGCCGTGCAGCCGGATCTCCATGTCCTGCTTCCAGGCCTTCAGGATGTGCGACGTCATGGCGCGCAGGCCGGGCGGACCGTAAACCTCGAAGGGCTCCTTGCGCCCGGTGACGGCGGGCGTGAAGATCAGGTCGGGGTAGCCGGCGGTGTGGTCGGAGTGGAGATGCGTGACGAAGGCGCGGGTCAACTGCTCCATCTGCAGACCGGCCTGTGCGGCGCGGCGGACCACGCCCGGTCCGCAATCGACGATGTAGACGCGGTCTCCCGAGACAACTGCCACGGCCGGCCCCATGCGCTGCGGTTCGGGATTGGGGTTGCCCGTGCCGAGGAGAATGACGCGAGTGTCCTGCGCGAGAGCTGCGGCGCAAAGGAGGAAAAGTGCGAAGCGCATCGGGTTTCAGGATAGCCTACCGGATCGCGACGTGTTCCGGGAATTGCGACAACACGAGAGGGGATTCTTCATGTCCATCCAGCTAAGGGCTTGTCATTAAACAACTTTCTCACGCCGATTCCCTCAAGTGCTTACGAGACTTTCCCAAGGACTGGAGCAGGTTCGTGCTGATCAATAAGAAAGCGAATCGATTCCTATCTGCGTTCATAAACGCAGATAAGAAAAGGTTAACTGTCTTGGCTACCGGTCGCGCTCGCGTTAGAATGAAGGTATGGCCGGTACGCCATCCACGTCTCGCCCCGGGCTTTTCGGTTCCGATTAGCTCCTGGCCGCTCCTGGCGGCGCGCGCCGATGTCTGCGGCGTTGCAGGTCTTCAACCTCACAACTGAATAGGAGCATTGGTATGGCTAAGATGCTGGAGCGGGTTCGTGCTGATCTTCCGAATCTGATCGGCCCGGTGCCCGGCCCGCGCGCGCGTGCCATCATCGAGCGCGATGAACGTGTAGTATCGCCCTCGTACACCCGCGGCTACCCGCTCGTGGTGGAGCGCGGCGAAGGCGCCGTCGTGGAAGACGTCGACGGCAACCGCTTTCTCGATTTCAACGCCGGAATCGCCGTGGTGGCCACCGGCCACTGCCATCCGCGCGTGGTCGAGGCCATCCAGCGGCAGGCGGCCCGGCTGATCCACATGTCGGGCACGGACTTCTATTACGAAGAGATGGTAGCCCTGGCGGAGAAGCTGTCGCAGCTTGCGCCGGGCGATGCGGCGCGGAGGGTGTCTTTCGGCAATTCGGGCGCCGAGGCCATGGAAGGGGCGATCAAGCTGGCGCGCTGGTCCACCGGCCGCGATAAGATCATCGCCTTCTTCGGCAGCTTTCACGGGCGCACCATGGGAGCGCTCTCGCTCACTTCGCGCAAGGCGGTGCAGCGCGGCGGATTCGGTCCGCTGATCCCGGGCGTGGTGCATGCGCCGTATCCTTACTGCTACCGCTGCCCGTTCGGGAAGGAGCCGGAGAGTTGCGCGGTGGAGTGCGTGAAGCACATTGAAGACACGCTCTTGAAGACTATCGCGCCGGCTGACGAAACCGCCGCCATCGTGGTGGAGCCGGTGCAGGGCGAAGGCGGATACGTGGTCCCGCCGCGGAAGTTCTTCGACGAGTTGGCGCGCGTGGCGCGGCAGAACGGGATTCTGCTGGTCTTCGACGAGGTGCAGTCGGGGATGGGCCGCACGGGCAAGATGTGGGCAGCCGGACATTTCGATGCCGTCCCGGACATTTTCGCCGTGGCCAAGGGGATCGCCAGCGGAATGCCGCTGGGGGCCACGGTAGCGCGCGCGGACCTGATGACCTGGCCGCCGGGAGCGCACGCCTCGACCTTTGGCGGCAACCCGGTTTCCTGCGCCGCGGCGCTGGTGACGATCGCGCTTCTCGAGGAAGGGCTGGTCGGGAATGCGGCGCGAATGGGCGCGTACCTGATGGACCGGCTACGCGCATGGCCGGCGCGCTTCCCGGTGGTGGGGGATGTGCGCGGGCTTGGGCTGATGATCGGAATCGAGCTGGTTCGAGATCGGCAGACAAAGGAAAAGGCGCCGCAGCTTCGCGACCGCGTGGTGCAGCAGGCGTTCGAGCGCGGGCTTCTGGTGCTCGGCGCGGGCGACAACACCATCCGGCTGTGCCCGCCGCTGATCGTGACGCGCGACCAGTGCGACTGCGCGATTGATACGCTGGAGGAATGCCTCAACGCGGCGATGGCAAAGGGATGAGGATCCTCGACGTCGGCTGCGGGATTCACAAGCAGCCCGGTTCCATCGGAATCGACCGGAATCCCGCCAGCCGCGCCGATGTGCTGGCCGACCTGGACCACTTTCCCTACCCCTTCGCCGACGGCGTTTTCGACCGGCTGACCGCGATCCACGCGATCGAACACGTGGACGACGTGATCCGCACCATGGAGGAGTTTCACCGGCTGGTGCGCGCGGGAGGAACGGTGCGCATCGAGACCCCGCACTACACGGATTTCAGCTCGTTTTGCGACCCTACTCACAAGAGCCATTTGAACAGCTTCAGTTTCCGCTACTTCGGCGAAGACCACGGGGGCTTCGGCTACTACTCGAAAGCCAGATTTCGTGAGATTTCCGTGCGGCTGAAGCTCCTGGCATTCTGGAGGTGGCTGGGCTTCGAGTTCCTGGTCAACCGGTTTCCGCGCTACCGCCGGTTTTGGGAATACTACCTGTGCTACGTGGTGCGCGGGAAGGTGATGGAATTCGAGTTCGAAGTGCTGAAGTGATGTGTAGACTGAGGCGGGCCGGTCGCGCATCGTCCCGCCCGGCACTCGCCGGCGGAAAGCCGGCGGCAGCCAGGATTGGCCGCCCCACCCAGGATTTCGTGAGATTTTCGCGCGCCTCAGGCTACTGGCTTTCGGGAGGCCGGGCCGAATGATCGGGCTGCTCTACCGTGCGGCTGACGCCCTGCGGCGCCGCGGGTCGCGAGACGACCATGGCCGTATGGGAGAAGATGTGGCGCACCGCTACCTGCGGGGACGCGGGTGTACCGTGGTGGCGCGCAACTATCGGACGCGATCGGGCTCCGGAGAAATCGACCTGGTGGTGTGGCACCGGGATACCCTGGCTTTCGTGGAAGTGAAAGCGCGGAACACCGACGATTTTGGGGAGCCGCAAGGCGCAGTGGACGAAGAGAAGCAGCGGCACCTGCACCGCGCGGCGCGCGACTACGCCCGCCGCGCCGGTGTGGACTGGGAAAACACGCGCTTCGACATCGTCAGTATCGTGCTGGACAGACCACGTATCCGCATCGAGTGGATCCAGGACGCGTTTCGGTAATCGGCGTCCCGCGGTCTGCCGGCGCTGTCACTCTTCGGTGTTCCAGTTCTTCCCGTTGAAGATGCCCTTCATCATCTGAAACACCGACCGGGTATTGGCCTGTTGCTCCTTGTCGAGACCCTTGTAGATCTTGGCGAACGCATTCAATTCGATCCCCGCCATCTGGGATTGGATCGCGGCTTCTTTGCTCACCAGCCTCTTGATATCCTCCTCGCCCGAGGGGCCCTGAATGGCTTCTCCGATGGCGAGCCGGCTTTTCATCAATTGCTCGCGGACCGGTGCGGCCTCCTTCTGCGCCTCATCCATGAGCGACTTGACTTCCTTCTTTTGGTCCTTGGTGAGCTTCAGGCTCTGGGTCAACTGGTCCAGCCGGCTGGGGCGCGAGGGACCCACGGAGGGCAGGTCCATGCCGCCGCCCCGGCCACCGCCACCGCCGCCTCCCATATCGCCCATATCGCCGCCGCCACCGCCGCCGCCGCCGCCGCGCTGGGCCAAAGCGAGCGTAGTTGCCAGAATGCCGGTCAATAACAGTTTGCAGAACATAGAATCTCCTTTATTGCCTGCCCCTTCCGCGTCCGCCTCGTCCACCGCCGCCGCCGCCCATGCTATCCAGGGCCTCGGCCAGCAGTTCGTATGCCTGGCCGGCTTTGGCCTGCTGGTTGGGCTTGAGAGAGGCGTACACCTTGGAGAAGGCCTTCACTTCGATGCCTGTCATCTGCGCGGCCGCCGACGCGTATTCGTCCATCAGTTTCTTGAGCTCATCGCCGCCCTTGCCCTCGATCAGCGCGCCGGCGATCGCCACCCGGCTTTTATCCATCTCGGCACGCACGGGCGCCAATTCCTGGACCGCGGCCATCAGGGCCGTATTGGCTTCTTCCTGCTGTTCCTTGCTCAGCTTGAGCTTGTCGGCGAACTGGTTGGCCTTGCTCTGGCGTTGCGGCATCATCATTCCGCCGCCACCGCCGGCCCCGCCGCCACCACCGCCGCCTCGCCCGCCGCCTCCACCACCTCCGCGTTGCGCGGATGCGAGAGTGGTTGCCAAAATCGCGGTCAGCAACAGTCTTACGAACATGAGATCTCCTTTTCCGAATGGCGGCGCAACGGGCGCACACCTGTCGCCGCGCATTCGCGTTCACCTTAGCGGTTTATAAGATTAAAGCACGAATTCAGGCACGATGTAGTCAGGCCGGATTCAAGGGGCGGGTGCAGCCGGCGCGACATCCCAACTTTGTGCGGAAGCAGATACGGCTTCCCCGCGTTGTTTCGCCCGTTCGGCGCCGAACAGACTGGTCCGATTTCGGACATGCAGGGGTCTTTAGTCTGTTTGCGGGCTCAGGTCTCCCGGCCGGTCCACCGGGCGGCAAACCGGCCCTGGGCCTTTTGCTTCAATTCGCGCTCGGCGCGAAACCAGTCCTCCCAGGGCGATCCGCCCGGACATCCGCGCGCTTGCCAATAAGAGTAGGCGAGGCCGGCGACTTCTTCTTGTGTGGGCGGTCCGGCACCCGCTTCCAGTCCCGACACCTGCGCAGGATCGGGGTGACCGTTTCCGTTCGATGAGCTGAATTCGCGGCGCTCCCGTCGTGCGTGAGTCCGTCCACAGAAATGGCGCATATGTTCCGAAAAATACTATAGCACCAGATTGCCGGGCGGAAAGAACACCGGCGGACCGTCAGCAAACTCACGGTTCGCGCGAGATTCCGCCCGGCGGAGGGACCTCGCTTGCAAGCCGTCACTCACAGGCGCCCCAGCCACTTGCATGCCAAAATCCGCTCCACTGGAAGACGATCCGCTGTGGTACAAGGACGACTACCTCCAGGACCTCGGCGTCACCACCGTCTGGGTGCGCCCCTGCCCCTCCCCGTGGCGGGACGACGGCTACGACATCTCCGACTACACCAACGTCCATCCAGCCTGCGGCACGCTGCGCGATTTTCAAGCCTTTCTTCGCGAAGCCCACAGCCCCCCACTTCTTCAGGCTCACCGCCACCGGGATTGGGCCGGCACGGAGCTCGTCTCCGCCCGATGGCGCGCCGGCCGAACGGCGGAACGCTCTGACCGGGCCGATCCTCGCCGGGCCGCCGCCTCGCGGACGTGCTGGCCGGGTTTCCCGTGGCATTGTGGAGCCCCTTGTTATGATTGTGGCAAACCATGAGTTTGCTCCGGTCCCTGCTCTTCTCCACCCCGCTCATCGTGCTCGCCACGATCGTGATGTGGACGTGCTCGATGCTGGCCTCGTTGTTCGACCCGCAGGGCAACTCGCAGCACCAAATGGCGCGCATCTGGGGCAGGATACTGCTGGCCGTCAGCCTCATCCGGGTCCGCGTGGAGGGCCTGGAGAAACTCGACCCGCGCGACAATTACGTTTTCGTGGCCAATCACGCCAGCTACATGGATATCCCCGCACTGCTCTCGACGCTGCCGCACCAGTTTCGCTTCTTCGCCAAGAAAAGCCTGTATAAGATTCCCTTCCTCGGCTGGCACCTGAAGCGCGCCGGCCATCTGCCCGTGGACCGCTCCAACGCCCGCGCATCGCTCAAGACGATGACCGAGGGCGCGAAAATCGTGGCCGAGCGCGGCATCTCGGTGCTGCTCTTTCCCGAAGGCGGGCGCTCGCCGAAAGGCCTGCGCGAGTTCAAGGAGGGCGCGGCCTATATCGCGATCAAGTCCGGCGTTCCGTTGGCGCCGATCGCCATCGCAGGCATGCGGCAATTGCGGCCTATGGGGTCGATCCACCTGCGCAGCGGCCGCGTCACCGTGCGCGTCGGCGACCCCATCCCCACCAAAGGCCTCAAGCTCTCCGACCGCATGGACCTCACCCAGCGTCTCTACACCGCGATCTCGCGGATGTTGTAGCGCCGGCGCTCTTGCCGCTGTCGCTCAAAGCTTGAGTTCCGGAGCGGTTGGCGCGTAAATGGCGGCTGGCTTGTTCATCGCTTATCTCGGTGACGGGTTCCGGCGATCTGTCTCCGGCCACGCAAGAAAGCGTGCCAACATATCCGCGACCGGGTTTCATCTCTTCGGTCGTCATCGCTACCAGCTTACCAGTCGCTCAGCTAATTCGGGCACTGGCGGTTCATCAGCGCCACCATGATCTTGTTGACCACTTCCTCGCGGATGTGCGCGTCGCGGGCGTCCAGAGGTGAGACCTGGATGTGTACCAACTCGTGAACGATGGTGCACTCCATGTCGAGCTTCAGCTCGCCGCCGTGAAGATTGTAGTCGCGCGGATCGAGCACGCTGAGGGTTCCGGTCTTGGCCTCCGGGTCCCACTCGGCAGTGCCCCACGAGTTGCGGTCAAGCTCCGCTTGCCGCACCACCCGCAGCGACAGGTTCCATTCTTCCAGACCGAGGCGCTTCTGCCAGAGTTTCATCTGGCGGTCGAGCCGCGATTCCAGGGGGTTGATTGCGTAACAGCAGAGGACACACGCCAACAGGGCCCAAACTACTTTCATTCCAGAATTGTACTATAGAACACAGTACCTATTCCAGCTTTTTTGCTATCGCGTTTACGTCGAAGACGCACCCGCCCCAGGGTCCTCCGCTAACCTCCTGCAACACCGCCCACAGGTGGGTCTCCGGGGGGAGTGAGGAGTCGGGCGCCAGGTCGTCGCGCATCGGCCGTTGGGCCAGTTCGCGCGTTCCCTCCTCGACGCTTCCGTTCACCAAGAGGTTGACGGAGCCCGTGAGGTTTACGCGGTCGATGATCACTTCGATTGGGTCGCCTTCGCGGATCTTGCCGATCGGCCCGCCCGCCAGCGCTTCCGGGGTGACATGGCCGATGCAGGCTCCGGTGGACACGCCGCTGAAGCGCGCATCCGTAATCACGGTCACGTGCTTGCCGAAATCGAGATGCCGCAGCGCCGAGGTGATGCCGAAGATCTCTTCCATCCCGGAGCCCATGGGCCCGCGGCACATCAGCACCAGCACGTCGCCCGGCCGGATAGCGCCGCTCTTGACGGCGGTGGAGGCTTCCTTCTCGGTGCGGAAGACGCGCGCCGGGCCGGTCCGGCGATAGACGCCGTCGGCGCCCACGACGCTGGGGTCGATGGCGGTGCTCTTGATCACCGAGCCGCCG
Source organism: Bryobacteraceae bacterium (assembly GCA_041485845.1). Classification (GTDB taxonomy): domain Bacteria; phylum Acidobacteriota; class Terriglobia; order Bryobacterales; family Bryobacteraceae; genus OMOG01. The sequence goes on along the minus strand of JBGPKH010000015.1, from coordinate 1,815 downwards.
GGCGCGAGATTGCCCTTGGGGAAGGTAACGGTGGAGGTCAGCCCGCGGCGCCGCGCGCTGTCCGGGTCCATGATGACGTCATCGGGATCGATGCCGTCGCGGTCGCGAAGGACGCGCCGCAGTGCCGCACGCCGCTCGGACTGCTCCCACCAGTCGAGCACGTTCCCAAGCGTCTCGCCGCTCACCGTGAGGGCGCCGGTTTCGAGCAGGCCCAGGCGGCGCAGGTGCAGCATCACCTCCGGGACGCCGCCCGCGAGAAAGACCTGCACGGTGGGGTGCCCCTTGGGCCCGTTGGGTAGAGCGTCCACCAGGCGGGGCGTCTGGCGGTTGACGCGCGTCCAGTCGTCCACGGTAGGACGCGTCAGCCCCGCGGCGTGCGCGATAGCGGGGAGATGCAGGATCAGGTTCGTCGAGCCTCCGAACGCGGCGTGCAGCACGAGCGCGTTGCGGATCGAGGCCGGCGTGAGGATGTCCTTCATGGCGATGCCGCGCGCTTCGAGCGCCAGCGCCGCGCGGGCCGACCGCCGCGCCATATCGATCCAGATGGGATGTCCGGAGGGCGCCAGCGCCGAGTGCGGCAGCGACATGCCGAGCGCTTCGCCCACCACCTGCGCGGTGGCCGCAGTGCCCAGAAACTGGCAGCCGCCGCCGGGCGTGGCGCACGCGCGGCAGAGGACCTCGGCCGCGGCTTCGAGAGTCATCTGTCCGTGCGCGTAGCGCGCGCCCGCGGACTGGATCTTGCCCGCGTCCTCGCCCTCCTCGGCCAGAAGCGTGACGCCGCCGGGAATCAGCACGCACGGGTAATCGTGCGTCCCGGCGAGGGCCATCATCATCGCCGGCAGGCCCTTGTCGCAGGTGGCCACCCCGATAACGCCGCTGCGCGTGGGCAGCGAGCGAATCAACCGCTTGAACACGGAAGCCGCATCGTTGCGATAGGGCAGCGAATCGAACATGCCGGTGGTCCCTTGCGTGCGGCCGTCGCAGGGGTCGGTGCAGTAGGCGGCGAAGGGGACGGCGCCCAGCGATTTCAGTTCCTTGGCCGCGGCATCCATGAGCAGCCCGACTTCCCAGTGGCCGGTGTGAAAGCCCAGCGCGACCGGTGTGCCATCGGCCGCGCGGATGCCGCCGTGGGTGCTGAGGATGAGGATCTCCTTGCCGCCGAGCGCGGCGGGATCCCAGCCCATGCCCGCGTTCTGGCTCCAGCCGAAGAGGTCGCCGGTAGGCCGCTGGATCAGCATCTCGGGAGTGATCGGGAGCGAGCCTTGCGGGCCTGGGGACTTGGATCGGACATCGTAGAGCGAGGGGTCTTGGGAGTCCAGAATTCGGGCGGGGGGAAGATCCGGCTTCATATTCATCGGTTCCGATCGAACGGCAACAGTTTCGGCGGTTTGCGTTTCGCGTGCCAGAAATGCAGAATCTCTACCGTGAAACGCTCTTCGACGATGCGGTAGTAAACGCGGATCGGGCTGTGAAAGAACTTTCGGATGCCCGGCTTCCTGGGTACGGGAGAGCCGATTCGGGGAAACGTTTGCAGCAACTCCACGTGGTTCAATAGAGAGGCGCCGAACTTTTCTGCCGCCAGCGGATTCTCGGCCAGGATGTAGTCGAGGATGGACTCGAGATCGCTTAACGCGTCTTCGGTGAAGAGGATTTTGTAAGCCACTGCTTCATGCGCTCACGCACTTCTTCGAGCGAAACCACGCGGCCCTCATCGGCAGCCTTGATGCCGCGGTCTATGGCCGCTACGGTTTCTTCGTCCTCCTCGTCCAGCATCGGCGCGGGGTCGTCGAAGTCGATTCGTTGGGCGTCACCCAT
>JBGPKH010000014.1:0-34465 GCA_041485845.1 Bryobacteraceae bacterium | reverse complement strand
GTGCTGAGCCGCGACCAGTTGCTCGAGGCCGCATGGGATCGGGATATCCACGTGACGGACCGCGCCGTGGACGCGCACATCGTGAACCTGCGGAGAAAGGTGGAGCCGCACCCGGCGGAGCCGAAATACCTGTTGAGCGTGCGCGGATTGGGGTACCGCTTCGATGGCTGAGAATCTCACACAATCTGCACGATGTTCTCGTAGCGTTCTCGCACAGGCCGTCCAGAATGTCTGCATGAAGACCTTACGATTCGCAATTGCATTGGCCGCCGCGGCGGCACTGTTCGCGCAGAGTTTGGAAGTAGAACTCCAGCGCGCCACGCAGAAAGAAATGGTGAACGGCGATCTCAGGGCCGTCATCGCGGAGTACAAGAAGATCGCCGCACGTGCCGGTTCCAATCACGCCGTGGCGGTGAAGGCTCTCATGCGAGCGGCGGATTGCTATCAAAAGCTCGGCGATGCGGAGTCGCGCAAGATCTACGAGCAGATCGTCAGTGAGTACGGGGACCAGAAGGAAGCGGTAGCGACAGCGCGCGCGCATCTCGGACGTACCGAGACGGCCCGGGGAACGGGCGTCTCTTTCCGGCATGCGTGGACCTTGCCCCCTGGAGGCGATTTCTTCGGCGCGGTTTCCCCCGATGGTCATTCCGTTCCATACGTCGATTGGGACCATCGCGGCGATCTGGTTCTGCACGACCTCGTCACGGGTGCCGACCGCCAACTCACCAATACGGCCGGGGACACGCCTGGAGGTACGGGAGAATTTGCGGAGGAATGGGCCTTTTCCCGGGACGGCAAGCAACTGGCTTATTCCTGGTTCCACCCCAAAAACCGGTTCGACGTGCGCCTGATCGATCTGAGGGGCAGCGGTATTCCCCAGCCCAAGCGCCTGTTCCATGACGACGACATGAGGTGGGTCGGACCGGCTGATTGGTCACCGGATGGCAAATGGCTGGCGGTTGGGCTAAGACGAAACAACGGCATGGGGCAGGTCGGGCTCATCTCGGTGCAGGACGGCTCGCTGCGAGTGCTGAAATCGCTCGATCGGGCCTTAGTGCCCAGCCTCTCGTTCTCGCCAGACGGCAATTATCTGGCGTTTGATTTCCCTGTTGGGAATACCACCCAGCACGACATTTCCATTCTCGCGGTGGATGGAAGCCACGAGAATCCTGTGGTCGTCTACGCCAGTAATGATCGGTTGATTGGCTGGTCGCCCGACGGACAACGTCTGCTTTTTTCGAGCGACCGGGCCGGAGCGCCCGGTCTCTGGTCGCTCATGATTCGCGATGGAAAGCCGCAGGGAGAGCCTGAATTGATGAAGGAGGGAATCGATCTTTCCGAGAGAATGGGCATCACGGTCTCCGGTTCGATCTACGCTGCTGTCTGGCATCGCCGCCGCTCGAATACCAGGGTTGCTTCTATCGATATTGCGACCGGTCGGTTCCTGTCGCCGCCGGTCGATGGGGTGCAAGAATTCGTGGGTACTAACGAAAGCCCCGATTGGTCCCCCGATGGGAAGTACCTCACCTACATATCTCGGCGAAGGGGGGGTATTTTCATCGGGATTCGCTCATTGGAAACGGGTCAGACTCGCGACTTACGGCCCCAACTGGAGAACTTCACCGCACCTCGCTGGTCGCCGGATGGCACGGCCTTCCTGGCCTGGGGACGCGACCTTAAGCGGCGCGATGGCATCTATCGGATTGATGCGCAGACCGGTGAAGTCTCACTGGTCGTAGCGGCGCCGAGTCAGCCGGGAGAGGGCATCAGTTGGCCGCAGTGGTCGCCTGACGGGAAGGGAATCTATTATCGCCGTAACTTCCCCGGCGGAAAGGAAGTGGCTTTCGTGGATCGGGATCTCGCATCTGGAAAAGAGCAAGAAGTGATTCGGCGCCCGTTTCTGGGAGCGGTGAACTTCTCGCCGGATGGCCGCTACATCGCGACCGGGAGTGTGGACCCGGCTTCCAACTCACGAACCCAGTTGCTCATCCCCGCACGCGGAGGGGAACCGCGGGAACTGATGCGGATGCCCGCGGAGGTCGCTCCTGCGGAACTGCTGGACTTCACGAAAGGGCTGAGGATGGACGTCATCGGATGGGCTCGCGACAGTCGCTCGGTCTTCCTTCGGAAGCAAGTGTCTGATGCCAAGGAGCCCGATGAGATCTGGCAAGCTCCCATCGACGGAAGCGCGCCGCGGAAACTCGATCTGAAATTCAACAGGAACGAGACCGGAATTCGCATCCATCCCGATGGCCGTCAGATCGCCTTCATGGTGCAGGATCAGGAGCGGCCCAAGCCGGGAGAAGTCTGGGTGCTGGAAAACATCCTCCCCCGCGCGAAGTAACTCACTCGCGTAAGGCAGCCATCGGGTCCAGGCGGGCAGCGCGGCGAGCCGGTAGGAATCCGGCCGCCGCGGCAACCGCAATCAGCACGAGCGCCACCGCCAGCAGCAGTCCGTAGTCATTCGGTCCGAAGCCGAAGAGCATGGTGCGCATGGCTCGCGTCATCGCCGCGGCCCCTGCGCCGCCGAGCGCCGCACTGGCGGCCACGAGCTGGGCTACTTCCTTCATCAACGCTCCCGTCACCTGCCCGCGAGTCGCTCCCAGCGCGAGGCGGATTCCGATTTCCTGGGTACGGCGCTCCACGGCATACGAGATCACTCCGTAGACTCCCACGCAGGTCAACGCCAGCGCCAGGAGGCCGAAGCAACTTGCCAGCATGGCCATCAGCCGCTCCTGCGACAGGTGCGCGTCGATGGTATCCGTCAACGTCCGAATGTCACCGACCGCCATGTCGGGATCGACCGCGTGCAACGCCGCCCGCAGGTTTCCCGCTGCCAGGGCCGGATCGCCGGTGGTCCGCAGAATCACTGCGGTGATGGGGGCCGGGGCCTGCGTGATCGGAAGATAGACGAGAGAACCGAACGGATCGCCGGGGCTCGCAAACCGCACATCGCGCGCCACCCCGACCACCTGCCACGTGTCCTGCGCGTCGTAGCGATTGCCCTGCGTCACGAGGCGACCCACCGCATTGGCGCCGCCGAAGAGCCGGCGCGCCGCCGTCTCGCTCAACACCGCGACCTTCGACGCTCCCTCGCTGCCGAGCGCGCGGCCTGCCACGATCGGGATGCCCATCGTCTCGAAGTACTGCGGCGAGACGTGGACGATCCGCGCCTTGTCGCTGCTCTCGGCGGTCGCGAGGCCGCCGGTGTGCTGATCGCCGCCCATCGGTCCGAATCCGGAGAGAGCGGCGGAGCGCACGTCGGGCAGCGCGTTCATCCGGTCATACAGCGGCTGCGTGAGAGCGGCATACCGCGCCATCATCTTCGGGCTGAACTCCCACGGTAACTGTGCCATCAACACGTGCTCGCCTTGGAAACCGAAATCCTGGTGCCGCAGGTTCCACAGCGAGCGAACCAGCAACGCCGCGCCGGACAGCAGCACCAGTGCGAGAGACACCTGGGCGACTACCAGAGTCTTGCCCAGCATGGTTCCTCCAGTCTGGCCGCGCCGGTGGCCTTGTAGTGCCGCGTTCAAGTCAACGCGGATGGCCGCCAGCGCCGGAGCCACTCCGAACAGACACGTGGCCGCGACCGTCACGGCCGCGGTGAAAGCCAGCACGCGCCATCCGAAGCCCAGCGCCAGATCTTGCGCGGACAATGCCACGAGCGCGCGCGAACCCCATCGCGCCAGGGCCAGCGCGGCCGCCGATCCGAACGCAGAGAGCAGGACGCTCTCGGTGAGCAACTGGCGGATGAGTCTTCCCCGCCCCGCCCCCAGCGCCAGGCGCACGCCGATCTCGTGCGTGCGGGCCGTGGCCCGTCCCAGCAGCAGGTTCGCCAGATTGCAGCAGGCGATCAACAGGACCGTCCCCACTACCGCCATCAGCACCAGCAGCGGACTCTGGAACCGGGACTGCAACTGCGCGATGCCGCGGCTGGCGGGCTCGACCTCCAGGCGAAAATCCGGCACGAGCGCCGCCAGCGCCGCCTGCGCCTGGCGCGGCGAAACGTCCGGCCGCAGGCGCGCCATCACCGTGAGCCACGTGGCCTTGGGCGCATTCAGCCAGTCGGTGGCCATGGACAGCGGGGCGACGCTCATGGGCAGCCAGACGTCGGGCGCGTTGCCTTGCTTCTCGCCCGAGAACTCGGGAGGAGCGACTCCCACGATGGTCACGACCGCCTTGTTGATTTCGAGCGGCTTGCCGAGAGCCTCGGCGCTGCGCCCGAATTCGCGGTCCCAGAATCGGTGACTGATGACAGCGATGGCGCGGTCATCGGCATCGGTGAAGACGCGTCCGATGCGCGCCGGCACGCCGAGCAGCTCGAAATAGTTGGCGCTCACGAGCACGGCGTTGACCGTGCGGGCCGGCCCGCGGCCGCGCAGCACCGCGGCGTGCAGCGGATAATCGCTGACCGCGAACATGCCCTCGGCGACGTTCGGGCGCGCGGCCATCTCGCGGTACAGCGGATAGCTGAAGTTCAGCGGCTTGCCGTTCGCCTCAACCTGGATGCGCACGAGCCGCTGCGGGTCGCGCACGGGCAGAGGGCGGAAAGCGACCGCGTCCAGTACTTCGTAGATGGCGGCGTTGGCGCCGATGCCGAGCGCCAGCGTGAGGATCGCTGCCAGGGCAAAGCCCGGGCTCTTGCGAAACTGGCGCAGCGCGTAAATTACGTCTTGGAGCATCAGAGATATTGTCGCTCCGCGAGAGGCTAGTGCCGGCCTCGAATGGACAGGCCGGGAGGCCTGTCCTACTCCTGCCGCAGGGCATCCAGCAGATTGAGCCTCGCCGCACGCCGCGCCGGAAGGTATCCGGCCGTCGCCGCCACCACCAGCAGCAGGACGCCCGCCAGCGCCGGCCACGCGCTGTCGCGCAGCGTGATTCCGAACAGCAGCGAGCGGAGCAATTGCACACCCGCAGCCGACGCGCAGCCGCCGAGCACGATTCCCGCGGCCAGCAACCGCCCGACCTCGCTCATCACCAACCCGGTCACCTGTTCGCGGCTCGCGCCCAACGCCAGCCGGATTCCCATTTCCTGGGTGCGCCGCGCCACGGCGTACGAGATCACACCGTAGAGCCCGACCGACGCCATCGACAAAGCCAGAAGACCGAAGACCGCCGAAAGCGCCGCCATCACCTGTTGTTCGGCGTTCTTCTCGTCCAGGATATTCGCCACAGAATCGATACTGCCCACCGACAGGTCCGGGGCGATCTCCTGCAATGCCGTTCGAACCGATCCCGCCAGCGCCGTGGGTTCGCCATCCGTCCGCAGCACCACCAGATTGAACGGAGCGATCTGTTGCTCCAATGGCACGAACACCACGATGCCCAGATCCTCGCGGGCGTTGTTGAGCCGCACGTCGTGCGACACTCCCACGACTTCGAGGGCTCCCTGCGCCTCGAACTTCGGGCCGAGGGAGATATAGCGGCCGGCGGGGTCGACGCCATCGAAGATGCGCCGCGCCGCCATGGCCCCAAGGACGGCAACCAGCGCCGCTTTTTCGTGGTCCTGCTCCGTGATTCCCCGGCCGGAGAGAATGGGAATTCCCATGGTCTCGAAGTAGCGCGGCGAAACGCGAATGATGCGCGCTTCCTCGCCGGCAGGGGAGGTGCGCCCGGGCGTCGAGATCTCGCTGCTGTACGTTTGGTTACCCAGGGGACCTCCCGCGGCAATCGCGGCGGACCGCACTCCGGGCAGGGCGTTGATCTTCTCGTAGAGTGGTTGGCGGAGTGAAGCAAAATACTTCTTCCTTTCCGGGCCAAAATCCATCGAGATGGCCAGCGGCAGATCCGCCTGCAACACTCCTTCCCGGCGAAATCCCCAGTCCTGGCGTTCCAGGTTCCACAGCGAACGCGCCAGCAGCGCCGCGCCCGAAAGCAGCATCAGGCAAATGGCAACCTGCGCCACCACGAAGGCCTTCCCCAGAAGTTGCCGCGGCTGCCCCTGGCTGGCGGTCCGCCAGTTGGCCTGCAAGGCCGAACGAATATCCAGCCGGGTTCCCGCCAGCGCCGGCGCCACGCCGAACAGACAGGTCGCCGCGATGGACACCGCTACGACGAACCCGAGCACGTCCAGACTCAAGCCCGAGGCCAGCCACATCCTGTCATCCTCGGTGATGTATACCAACAGCAGCCGGGTTCCCCACTCCGCGAGCGCCAGCCCCAGCGCGGTCCCCAATCCCGAGAGCAGCAGGCTCTCGGTGAGTAATTGCCGCACCAGGCGCGCGCGTCCGGCGCCCAATGCCAGCCGCACTCCGATCTCGTGGGTGCGCGCGGCCCCGCGGGCCAGCAGCAAGTTGGCCAGATTGCAGCAGGCGATCACTAGCAGCAAGCCCACCATCCACATCAGGATCCGCAGCGGCTCGACGACCTTGTCCTGAATGTCCTGAATCGTGATGCCGTGACGCCCTGGCGCCACATGCAGGCGGTCGCGCCCGGCTTCCCGTCCCAACACCTGGCGGTACAGCGGATCGAGAGCCGCCTGCGCCCGCGCTGTCGACACACCCGGCCGCAGTCGCGCCATCACGTCGAGGAAAGTGAAGTCGCCCGCCTTCAACCAGTCCGAATCCGTGACGCGCGGCTGCTGACTCAACGGCAACCAGAGGTCCGGGGTGAACAGAACCCGCTCGCCGCCGAAGGCGCGAGGCGCCACGCCGATCACCGTGAGAGGCGTGGAGTTGACCTCCAGCACCTTGCCGATGGCATCCGGCGAACTCCCGAACTCGCGTTCCCACACGCGGTAACTGATCACCGCCACGGCCGGCGCCTCCGGCCGGTCGTCGCTTTCGGCGATCACCCGTCCCAGCGCCGCACCGACTCCGAGCACGCGGAAATAGTTACCCGTCACCAGGCGGCCTTGTTCCAGCTTGATCTTGCCGCGGCCCTGGACCGCGGCCTTGTGGACCCAGACATCTCCGGCCGCGATGACGCCGGTGGCCACCTGCTGCCGCGCGGCCAGGTCGCGGAAGACTGGGAAGCTGAAGGTGCCCGGCTTGCCGAAGTCCAGCGGCTCGAGCAAGACCAATTCCTCGGCATGGCGCACGGGCAGCGAGCGGAGCATGAACACATCCAGCCCGCGGAACACCGCGGTGTTCGCGCCGATCCCCAACGCCAGAGTCAGGATGGCGGCGGCCGTGAAAATCGGGCTCTTGCGCAACTGGCGCAGGGCGTACGCGAGATCCTGGGCCACGCTGTCGACGAGCGGAGGCCGGTGCCGCTCGCGGTAGGTCTCCGCAATTTGGGTGACGCCGCCGAACTGCCTTCGCGCCGCCATGCGCGCTTGTGCCGGGGCCATGCCGCGGCGCTCGTACTCCGCCGCCGCGAGCGAGATGTGAGTTTCGATCTCGTCGTCGAGGCCGGTTTTTCGGAATAGCCCTCGCAGGCGCGAAAACAGAACTCGCAGAATCGTCATACTCCCCCTAAAGACCGCTCCCTATGGTCGCGGCTCGGAACCCTCGGTTGCGGCTCGGAAACCTTTGGTCGCGGCTCGGAACCCTCGGTTGCGGCTCGGAACCGGCATGTGAGCAGCCACCGCCGCCACTTGAGCGAGACACACGCGAAGTGGCGTCACGATTGGCCCTCAAGCAGCCGGTTCACCATGGCCACGGTGCGCGACCAGTTCCCGGCCTCCGCCGCCAACTGCTTCCGCCCCGCCCGCGTGATGGAGTAAAAGCGTGCCCTCCGGTTGTTCTCGCTGGCGCCCCACTCGCTCGCGATCCAGCCTCGCTGTTGCAGGCGAAGCAGCGCCGGATAGATGGTGCCCTGGTTCAACTCCAGCGACCCTTGGGCCACCTGCTCGATGCGCCGCGCGATGCCGTAGCCGTGAAGAGTTCCCATGGCGTCGAGTGTCTTCAGGACCATCAGGTCCAGCGTGCCGTAAGGCACTTCGGATCGCGAATCACTCGTGTTGTCCATCAACATGAGTATAAGCTCCCTTCTGTTGAAAGTCAACAGGAAGGCGGAGCTGGCGGAGCCGGGCATCCCATGTGACGCAAGTGCCGCAAAAATGGGCTGGGAGCGTGCAAAAATGTGCGTAGGTAAGTAACTGAATATGGTAAGCCACTGGTTCGGCCAGTGCGACTAGAAAAGGTTTGACCGTTCCGGGAGTATGATCCTCCTCAAGTGGATTCCAAGTGGGACTGCAAGTACCACGTAGTGTTCGTGCCTAAACCGGCGGCGGAAAGTAAACTTCGGGCAGACGCGCCGCCAATTGGGGCGGATTTTCCACGGGCTGGCCCGGCAGAAGGAATGCCAGATTCTCGAAGGGCACTTGATGCCAGAGCAGTCCGTGGCACAAACCGCTCTGACGTCGCGGCTCTGTAACGGTCTCATATACACTGGATGTGATGGTGCGAATCTTCGTCCTGCTGACCCTGCTTGGCGGCCGCTCTGCCGCCGTGGCCGCGACACCCGCCATGATGCCGATGCCCGCCAAGATCGAAACTGCTGCCGGACGCCTGGCGATCGACGGGGGCTTCACGGCGGCTACCGGCGGCATCACCGACGCCCGCCTGGACGCCGCGCTGAAGCGCCTGGTGGCCAGAGTTGCCCGCCAGACCGGCATCCCCATGGGGCTTGGCAGTACTCCCGACCCCACGCATCCCGCGTTGCGCGTAGAATGCGCCGCCGCGGGCTCCGCGTATCCGACCCTCGGCGAAGATGAATCGTACACGCTCGACGTCGCTCCCGATGGCGCCCGCATCAAAGCCGCCACGGTGGCCGGCGCGCTCCATGGCATCGAGACCTTCGCCCAGTTGATCGTGCCCGGCGCCGAGGGCTTCCAGGCGCCGGCCATGCACATCGAAGACAGACCGCGTTTCCCCTGGCGCGGCCTGATGATCGACGCCTCGCGCCACTTCATGCCCGTCGCTGTTCTGGAGCGCAACCTTGACGCCATGGCAGCGGTGAAGCTCAACGTCTTCCACTGGCACCTTTCCGACGACCAGGGCTTCCGCGTGGAAAGTAAACGCTACCCGCGCCTTCACGAACTGGGTTCCGACGGCCGCTACTACACGCAGGAGCAGATCCGCCACGTGGTGGCCTACGCCCGCGACCGCGGCATCCGCGTGATCCCCGAATTCGACATCCCGGGCCACACGCAGAGCTGGCTCGCCGGCTATCCCGAACTGGGCAGCGCTCCCGGCCCCTACTCCATCGGCCGTACGTGGGGCATCTACTATCCCGTTATGGACCCCACCCGCGAAGAAACCTACCAGTTTCTCGAGGCCTTCCTCAGCGAGATCACGCAACTCTTCCCCGACCCGTACTTCCACATCGGCGGAGACGAGGTGGACCCCAGACAGTGGAATCAATCCGCCACCATCCAGGCCTTCGCCAAAGAGCACCACCTGGATGGCGCGCACGACCTCCAGGTCTATTTCAACCGGCGCATTTCGAAGGTGCTCGCGCAGAACGGCAAGATCATGGTCGGGTGGGACGAGATTCTCCATGACGACCTTCCGGCCGAGGCCGTGATTCAATCGTGGCGCGGGGCCAAATCGCTGGCCGAGGCCGCCACCAAGGGACACCGCGGCATCCTCTCGTCGGGATACTACCTGGACCACCTCAGCCCGGCCACCCTCCACTACGCCAACGATCCGCTGTCCGGCCCCGCCGCCGGCCTCAAACCCGAACAGGCCGCGCGCATCCTGGGAGGCGAAGCCTGCATGTGGGCCGAGTACGTGAGTGAGGAGACCGTCGATTCGCGCATCTGGCCGCGCATGGCGGCGATCGCGGAACGCTTGTGGTCGCCCAAAGAGGTGAACGACGCCGATTCCATGTACACGCGCATGGAGGCCGTCAGCCGCATGCTCGAATGGACCGGCGTGCAGCACCGCGCCGGCTATGCACCGATGCTCGACCGTATGGCCGGAGGCGGTCCCACGGAACCGCTGCGCATCCTGGCCGATGCCTGCGAAGCGCTGGGTCTCGGCCCCCGCGCCCGCGCCCAGAAGTACACCAGCCTGGTCCCGCTCAACCGCTTGGTCGACGCGGTGCGTCCGGAAAGCGAAAGCGTCCGCGCGCTGGAGCAGGCCGCGGGCAAGGTGATTGCGAACCCCACCGCGGGGTCGCCCGGTCTGAAACTCCTGCGCGACGGCTTCACCCAGTGGGCCGCCAACGACGATCGTTTCCAACCACTGGCCGAAGGCAACGCCCTGCTCACGGAGTTGAAGCCGTTGTCGAAGGACCTGTCGGCGCTCGGATCCAGCGGCCTGCGCATTCTCGACTACCTGGCCGCCGGCAAACCCGCGCCCGCGGACTGGGTTTCCGCGCAGACCCAGGAGCTCGCCCGCATGCAAAAGCCGATGGTGGAGGTGAAACTTGCGGCCACGCGCCCGGTAAAACTACTGCTCGATGAGCTGGCCCGCAAACGCTAAGGCCGGGCCCGGAGGGCACGCCGGCACGATCGCCTGTATCGGAGGAGCGCACCTCGGCCGCCGCGGCATCCTGGTGCAGGAACGATATGCCCGCGCTTGACGGCCAACTTCGGATCGCTCCGGAAATCCAAGCCGCGCTCGCGGCCGGAGGGCCGGTAGTGGCTCTCGAAACCACCATCGTCACGCACGGCATGCCCTATCCGGAAAATGCCGCCACGGCTCGCTCGCTCGAAGCCGGGATCCGCCGCTGCGGCGCCACGCCCGCCACCATCGCGGTGATCGAAGGCGTCATCCGCATCGGCTTGACCGGCGGCGAGCTCGACTGGCTGGGATCCGCCAAAGACGTGCTGAAGCTGAGCCGCAACGATCTGGCTTACGCCGTCGCAGCGCGCAAGCACGGCGCCACCACCGTCGCCGCCACCATGATCTGCGCCCACGCCGCGGGTATCCGCGTCTTCGCCACCGGAGGCATCGGCGGCGTGCATCGCGGCGCGGAAACCACGTTCGATATCTCCGCCGACCTCGAAGAACTCGCCGGGACACCGGTAGCGGTGGTCTGCGCAGGCGCCAAGGCGCTTCTCGATCTGCCGAAGACGCTGGAGTATCTGGAAACGCGCGGCGTTCCCGTGATCTGCTACCGCACCCACGAATTCCCCGCCTTCTGGAGCCGTTCGAGCGGCCTTCCGGCGCCCATCCGCCTCGACACCCCGGAAGAAATCGCGCATTTCCTGCGTGTGAAGTGGAGCCTGGGCCTGCGCGGCGGCGTGGTCATCGCCAATCCGGTTCCCGCCACGGACGAAATTCCCTCAGCCGAAATGGCGGCTTACATATCTGACGCTGTCGCGGAAGCGGAGCGGCACGGAGTCACCGGCAAGGCCGTCACTCCGCACATTCTTGCCCGTCTGGTGGAAATGACCCAAGGCCGCAGCCTGCGGACCAACATCGCGCTCGTGCAATCGAATGCCGGTCTGGCGGCGGGTATCGCGGTGGCGCTGTCGCGGAATGCCCGGGGACGGACGGCTCCCTGACGGTCGCGGCTCTGTCTCGAAGCCGCGTGATAAACTGGAACAACACGCAGATCCATCATGAAAGGCCTAAGTTTATTCCTGTTCACCTCCCTGCTCGCCGTCCGCGCGCAGACCCCCGCGGCGCCGCCGGCGGCCTTGCCCGACCTCCCCGATGAAACCCTCGTCTGCACCTTCGATGACGGAGTCAAGCTCACTATGGGAGATTTCAAGCGGGTCTACGGCGCGCTGCCTGCCCAGCTACAGAAGATGGCGCTGACCAACCGGCAGGAGTTCCTTCATGAGTATTCCCTCATGCGCATACTGAGCAAGATGGCCGAAGAGAAAAAGCTCGATCGGGAGAGCCCCTACAAAGAGGCGCTGGACTTCTCGCGGCTGATGGTGCTCAGCCAGGCGCAGATGATGGAAGTGAACAGTGCCCAGACCGTCGCCCCTGCGGAGATCGTGAAAGACTACGACATCAACAAAGAGAATTACAAACAGGCGCGGGTGAAGGCGATCTACGTCCGGTTCGGGAGCTCCGAGGCCAAGGGCAAGAAAGCCCTCACCGAGGAAGACGCCAAGGCAAAAGCCGCGAAGTTGGCGGCCGCGGCGCGCGCGGGCGGTGACTTCATCAAGCTGGTCAAGGATAACTCGGAGGACGAAACGTCCCGCGCCAAGGATGGCGATTTCGGCGCCTTCCGGGTCAGCGACAACATTCCGGATGCAATCCGCGCGGCCGTTTTCGCGCTCAAGCAGGGCGAGCTGAGCGACCCCGTACGCCAGCCGAACGGCTTCTACGTTTTCCGCGCCGAGGAAGTGACCTACCGGCCGCTGTCACAGGTCCGCGATGAGATCTTCACCGCATTGAAGACCCGGCACTATCAGCAGGTGATGGACAAGCTCAACGAAGACGCCAAAGTGAAGAATATCAATCCGGCGTTCCTGGGCGCCGGCCGCCCGGCCCCTGCCGGCGGTAAGTAGCGTCCGCCGCTATAGCGACTCGGGAATCGAATCGCTCTTTCGCGCAATCGCGCGATATTCCACCTCGAGCCGGCTCTTTGCCGGCAGCCAGCGATAGGCCGGAACCCCGAACAGGCTGCGCCGGTCGATCATTTCGCGGCGCGACTCGGGCATGGGGGACGCGCCGAACTCCATTCCGCGCGTCAGTGTCTTACCGTTCCACGGAGGATTCTTGCGGCTGTGGTTCTCTTCCCAAATGCCGGTCCACGGAAAGTCCGCGCGCTTCCACGCATATCCGAAAGCCAACCCGAGGCCCGCGTGAAACGCGACGAAAAAAGCGTCTTCCCGTTGCGGATCCATCAGGTGCGTGGTGAAGGCGCTCGACACCGGGGCGCTGTTGAACTCGCGCAGATCGGCGAAGCCCTGGCCGGACCGCGGCGCCATCGGCCAGTCGAATTCGGCGCCGGTCTTCAGGTACGCATCGCTTCCAAACTCGCTTTCGCACACCTTCGATCGTGCGGCCGACAAGCGGAATTGTGTGACGCCGCGCTCCACGAAGGGAGGGCCGAGGGTCACGTGCTGGGTCCAGGCGATCGGCCGGTCCGTGGCGGTGAGGTTCTCCACGGCCTCGCCGATTCGAACTTCGTGGTCTCGCAGCTCGATGCTGCGCTCGAAGCGAAGCTGCGCCAGCGGAAGAGCGGCGCGCATGGTCAATCGCCCGCCCGCCTCGGCGATCTCGTAGGGCGCGATCGAGCCTTCCCCATGCACCGCGATCCCGGCCGCGAATTCTTCGGGCGACGGCCCGCCAAAGACATCCAGGCAAAGGTTGTGGCCCATGATGCCGGCGAGCAGCCGGGCCTCCGCGCCGCTGCCATAGCCCCGGTGTACCGAGGCATCGTACGCGGAAGGCTCGATCGAAGGCCACGGCGGTATCCACAGCGGATTCACGCCGGTCCGCTTCTCGAAGATCTCCGCAATGTGCCCGCCTTCTTGGAGAACGGTGACGCGAAGGCGATCGTTCTCGATCGACACGGCACGCCGGCCGTGAAAGGTGATTTCTGGCATGCTGGCTACTGGGCCATCTTAATCCAAAGATTGCGGAAATTCACCTTGCCGGTGCCTTCGATCTGTACGCCGATCAGGCCGTTCTTGCGGAACTTCGACGGGTCGTCATCGATGAGAATCGACATGACGTGCCCGTTGAGGATGTGGATCAGTTCGTTGCCGCGGGCGATGATGTGAATCTGGTTCCAGTCGTTGATCTTGACGTAGCCTGCGAGTGCGTCGCGGTCCCCCAGGGTGGCGAGAAGCCGCGGCTTCTTGCCCTCTTCGGTGCGGACCACCTGCCCGCGCCAGGCGACGATGCCGCGCGACGTGCCGCCCTCGTAGTATTGGCCGCTGTAGCGATTGGCGCCGTCGAAATCGGCCTGCGGGCCGCCGAGATTCCACTTCGCATTGGCCGCGGAATCGGGAGTGCCGCGAGGCTGGCCGCTGGGACAGGGTCCCGCGGGCCCGCGTCCGCCGGCCCGTCCTCCACCTGCGCCGAATGGCCCCGCGCCCGGACCGCGGGCGGCCCCGCCGGCGGTTCCGCCGCGCCCCTGGCCCGGCTGCTGGATGAAGCTGCGATATTGGATGCCGCTGTTGACGCCGGGACCCTCGCCCTTCAGCTCCGCTTTCAGCTCGAAATCGCCGGGCTCGCCGCCTTGCCAGATGAGGTAGATGGTCCCCGTGGGTTTCTCGCACGTGGACTCCGCGACAATGGCGCCGTTCTCCACGCGCCAGAGATCCATATTCCCATCCCACCCTCGCAAGCTCTGGCCGTCGAACATGGATTTCCAACCGGTGGTGTCGCCGAAATCGATCGGCTCCGGCTGGGTGAACCCGCCTCCCCCACCGCGTCCGGCGCGGCCCGGTGGGGCGGCGGGGTCCTGCGCATGCAAAACCACAACACACACTGCCACCAATCCAGCGAATTTGGCTTTATTTGTGTTCATTCGTGGCTAAATCCTGCTCGTTAATCAGAATGTCAGCCGGTCTTTCTTCGCCTCGATCTTCGCAGCGTCAATCCCCGGCACCTTTTTCAGATCCTCGATCGACTTGAAATCGCCGTGCCTGGTGCGGTACTCGATGATCGCCGCCGCTTCCGACCGTCGCAGCGACAATCCACTCTCGAGTTCGATGGCCCGCGCCTTGTTCATGTTGAGGCGCGGAATCTCCTGGCCGGGGTAATTCTTGGCCAGATAGTCGGCCACCACCTGAAACTCTTTGTCCGTCCCCCTGGCGCCCAGCGTCACCATCTTGTCCATGGTGGCCTGCCAACCGTCGCGATCCTGCCGCAGCGAGATGGATCGCTCCAACTCATGACACTGCGAACAAAGCTTCTCGGTCTCGGCCTTCCCCGGGCCGTCCGGCAATTGCGCCCAGCCGGCTGGGGCAAGGAGCGGGAGCGCCAGGAACAGCTTCGATATTCCGAACATTAGTGCTCGATCCAAAAACCGAACGTGTACAGCGTGCCATCGTGAGTCCCAAGATACATCTGGCTGCCGCCGGCGGACAGCCCGCCGCCGTGTACGAACGACGCGATCGTCTTGCCGCTGTTCCACAGTTCCTTGCCGGTCGCCGCGTCCAGAGCGTACAAAACCGCCGGCGATGAGCGCTGCGCGATTTGCGCCGCCGTCATCTTCCCATCGTTGCGGAACTCTCCGCTCGATACGGCGAACACCACGCCATTGACGATCATGGGAGTGAGCGGGGACACCATGTTGCCCGACACCCACCCGGACTGCAACGCCGGAGCGCCGTTCTGGTCAGCCACCTTCCACGCCGAGATGGCATTAGCCGTGGGAGCCAGGATCCAGCGCGTGCCGGCCGCGTCCTGCCAGCTCGCGAGGGCGCCCGGAGCGAAATCCGCGCCGGGGCTTGCCGGCGCCGTAACCAGTGGTGTGGCCAACGCCGCGGCATCCAACAGATGCATCTTGCCATCCTTGGTGGCGGCGGCAATCAGCGTCTTCTCCTTGTACTGGAAGAGGACGGGTGTGGAGGTGAACGCCTGGCCTCCCGATTTGTACACCTCTTTGGGCTTCAGAGTCTTTGCCTCGAGCGCTACCAGTTCCCCGCCCTCGGTTGTCACATACAGCGTTCCGTCCGGCCCCACGGCGCCGCCCGCCGAGCCCGCCACGCTGCCGCTGTTGGACTTCCACGAGGCGACTTCTTTGGACGCGATGTCCTGGGCCCACAGGCCATTGGCCGAGCCGCCGCAGCCCTCCGTGGTCGCGGCGTAAGCCACGTTATCCACCACGATCAAACCCTGGGCGTTGGCGCCGGCCGGAAGGAAAGGCACGGGCGGATTCGGCTCCTCGCCATTCGAAACATACATCGAGTGCAGCATGCCGTCGCTCGAGATCGCGTACAGGTAACTCGCCTGGCGTCCGAACCCACCGCCACCCGGAGCCCCACCACGCCCCCCGCGGCCGCCCGGAGCGCCGGGAGCACCCGGAGCACCAGGAGGAGGAAAGCCGGGTCCGCCGCCGCGACCCGCATTGGCGGCAATCTCGGCAATTGTCAACGCGCCCTGGCCCGGATCGCCGACTCCGCTCTTCGCCGCACCTCCCCGGCCGCCGCCACCACCACGGGCTCCCTGCGGAGCCGGGAATGCCGCCATGCTCGGCCGCGCAAGGTTGGCGGTCATCCCGCCGGGACACGCCATCGACCCGCCGGCTTGCGCAGCCGTCGCGAAGTGCTTGGTCCACTCGATGCGTCCCAGATCTGTATCGATCGCGAAGACGTTGTCGGAACTGCCGCCCACGAAGGCCAGGGACCGGAAACCGCGGTACCCGATGTAGCTGGTCAGCAGCGACGGCGCCGTCAACGCATTCAACTGCTTCGGATCGTTACTGAGCTTCACCTTCCACAGGAACTGGAAACCAGGCTTCTGCATGCTGGCCTGGGAAATCTTGGCGTCCGCCCGCAACCAGGAAGAACGCTGCGCGTCGCCTCCGTTCGTGGTCCAGTCCTGGCCGCCGCGGCCTTGCGCGTGCGCCGCGCTCGTCGCCATCAAAGTGAAGACCCCGCCAACTATCAATCTCCGCATAAGCTCCTTTACTGTTGACCGAGCGCCTGGGCGATGGCCTTCTCCGCGAGCGGAGCCATCGCGCCGTAAGCGGCGTCGTTGGGAAGCAGCCCGTCGCCGGTCAACTCTTTCCTGAAATTACGGCCATCCGCCAATGCGGAATAATAATCGAGATACACCGAGCCGCTGCGCGCCGCGTAATCCTTGATCCAGCCGTTCAGCCCGATGATCTTTCCCTGCGGCCGGAGAGCGGTCTGATTCTTGAAACAGTCGCACACCGGAGTCACCGACGCCAGCACCACGTGGATGCCGTTTACCTTCGCGAGCTCGGCCATGGACATGAAATTCTCGCCCATCATGCCCTCCGTCACCGGACCCGTATTCCCTGCGAGATCGTTGGTCCCCGCGAGAATCACCACGACCTTCGGCTTGAGCGCGATCACGTCCTGGCGGAAGCGGACCAGCATCTGGGCAGTGGTCTGGCGGGCGATCCCGCGATTGAGGTACGGCCTGCCGGGAAAAAACTTAACCTCGCCGCTGCCCCACAACTCCGTAATCTCGTCGCCCAGGAACACCACCCGGTTCTCGCCCGGTTTGGGAGGCCGGATCTCCGCATCCTCGCTTCCGTAGTGCGTCAGGCCCGCCCAATCCATGAGCAGATGCCGCACCCTTTCAGAATCGGGAGTTTGGGCAGCCGCGCAGGCCGAGACCATGATTCCGACCAGCAGTCGCGCCCGCACCATGGCCACCTACTTCTTGATCCCGAAGGAATACAAAATGTTGTCAAAGGTCCCGATATAGACCCGCCCGTTGGCCACCGAAAGACCCGTCCAGTGATTCCATTTGGCGATCTGATCGCCGCTCGACCACAGCTCCTTTCCCGTCTGCGCATCCAGCGCATACAGCACCGCGTGCGTCGACCCCGGGATCCGCCGCGAAGCCACGTCGTCGAGCCCCACGTCGGGATAGGCCTGGTCCGTGTCCTCGCCATTGCCGTACGCGAACACGACCCCGTTGGCGATCACCGGAGGCTCGGCGCGATTCATGTCGCGCGAGATCCACGCCGGCGTCAACTGCAGCTTGCCGCCCTTCTCTTCCACTTTGAAGGCCACGATGGCGCCGTCTTTCACCGCACCATTCTCGATCGGCGCCTTGAACGCCGAGTGCTTCTTTCCCCAGATCGGCGTCAGCACCCAGCGCGTGCCCTTGGAATCTTCCCAACTCGCCAGCGATCCCCAGATTCCCGCCGACGCGAAGTTGACGTCTTCGTTGCACAACAGCGGGCTGCGGTACAGGGGCGTGCGATGGTCGTCGCCGCCGATCGACTTCGTGTCCATCAGGTACGTGCGGCATTCCTTGCCCGCATCCACCATCAGTTCCTTGCCCTTGTAGTTGAAGATCACCGGCGTGACTTGCATGTCGAGGTCGCGCTTCACCAGCCACTCGGCGTTGGACGGTCCATAGTAATCCACCAGGTCCAGCGACTTGGTCTGCGGATTCTGCTTCACCCCAATGATGCCGTTGCCGTAAATCCCGTTCTCCGGATCCCAGCGGCCGTCGCCGGTTCCCGTGTACATGGTCCCGTCCGCGCTGATCGCCGGCCCCGAGCGTCCCCACATGCCGCCGCCCGCCGGCCCCCATGTGCCGACTTTATTCGTCGCCAGATCGTAGGCAAACACCACGTTCGGATTGCCCCCGCAGCCTTGCGCCGTATGGGTGTAGATCACGTTATTGAAAAGGTTCAGACCGTAGGGCTTGCCATTCGGCGGCATGAACTTCGACGGCGCCTTGACATCCTCGCCGTCCGCCACGTTCAATTGGTGCAGCATGCCGTCCCACGACGCGGCGTAGATCGTGTATTTCCCGGACGGGTCCGCGGGCCCGATCACCGGCGTCGCGGTCAGGCCGCCGGGACAGAGAATGCCGCCGCCCCTGCCGCCAGTGGCCGGCGGTGTCCACGTGTTCACGAAGTGCTTCTTCCAGAGCACCGTGCCCTTCTCTACGTCGATGGCGTAGATATTGTCCGAAACACCCGCTTCGATGGCGATCTCCTTCGGTCCGCTGGGCGTGTTCACCCGTCCGACGATCAGCGGCGGGAACAGCGCATGCATCTGCCGGACCTCGTTATCCAACTGAAGCTTCCACAGCAGCTTCATGTTCTTGACGCTGTCGGTGCCCAGGGTCTTCTCGTCCCGCTGCCAACCGGTACGCCTGGTGTCGTAGCCGTCGGCCAGCCAGTCCGCGCCCCAACACAGCGCGCCCCCGAGCGTAATCGCCATCAAGATCCGTAATCGTCGCATCCTCGACCTCGTATTTCCAGGATAGAACTACTCGGGTGGGGCCGGCTTTCACCGGGCCCACCCGTCGCCGAATGGGTTAGAAGCGGAACCTCGCCGAAAGAATCGTGCGGCGAGCCTGCACCTGCGCGCCGCCGATCACGCCGAAACTCGAATTCGTCTGAGCCCCGGTGGTGAAGTTGTAGTTGAGCCCGGTGTTCGGGTTGTTTGGATTGAAATGGTTGAGCGTGTTAAACGTCTCCACGCGCAATTCCAGTGTCTTTCTTTCGGTAAACTTGAACTCCTTCGCCAGCGACGAGTCGGCGTTAAACAGCCACGAACCGTAAAGCAGCGTCTGCGGCGTGTTGCCGATACCCAGCGAAGCGGCTGGCGGAAGTTGGAAATTGGCCGGGTTGAAATTGTACTGCAGCCTGGTATCCTCGGTCTTCGAGGGGAATTGCCCCGAGGGTAGGAACATATCGCTGCCCATCTGGCAGCGGAACGGGACGCCGCCCGTCGGAGTCCCGGTCCAGTACCCCGGGATCTGGTTTTGCGCCGCGCAGCCCACGCCGAACGGCGAGCCCGAGAAGATCGCGAAGCCTCCGTTGATCTTCCAGCCGTCCAGCACCTGGTGCGTGAACGCATTTCGCCACAGGCGGCTCCCGTTAGGAAGTTCGTAGCCGAAGTTGATGTTCACGGCGTGCGGGCGATTGACCACGTCCTTGCCCAGTTGCGAGTCCACCCACTGATTGAAGTTATAGACGATGGTCTTGGACCACGTGTAGTTGGTGTTCCATTGCAATTTGCCGGTGCGCCGCTTCAGCTCCATTTGAAGCGCGTTGTAGGAGTTCGTGCCGATGTACGTCCAGATCGGGATGTTCCCATATCCGCTGTATCCCACCATGGACCGGATCAGGTTGGTGGAGTAGAACGCGTTGCTGGTAGTAGGATCGCGGAACTTCGCGATCTGCCCCACCGTCGGGTTCCAGGTGGTGTACGGAGCCACGGCGTTGAAGTCGATCGCCCGTCCGTACCCGTGACGCAGCGCGTTGCCCACGTACGCCACGTCGGCCACCATCCCGTGGCCCAAATCGCGCTGGATCGCGAAGCTCCAGTTGTAGGTGGTCTGCGTCCCCTGATCCTGCGGGCCCCCGAGAATGGTCTGCGGCGTGAGATAGGCCTGCGAGCTCCCCAGATTGGCGAAGTTGGTGTACAGGATGACCGGGGCCAGGAAATTGGGAGGCGCCGCCATGGGACCCTGGCCCGCTCCCGACGCACCGATGTCGTCCACCGTCCAGTTGCGGCCAACCGTGATCCCGAATCCGCCCCGCAACGCCGTCCTGCCGTCTCCAAACACGTCCCACGCGAAACCGAGCCGCGGCCCCAATTGAATCGGTGGAATATGGAAGAAATGACTGTCATACTGCCGGATGCCCGAGAATGGCAGGCCGCCGGCCGGGTACGACGCGGCGTCGAACGTGCCTTGCCGCACGAATGGGAAGGTAGCGCCGGTCACCGGGTTGATGGCGATCTTGTTGGCCGCCGCACACGTGCCGCCGGCCGGCACCGCCACCGAGCAGCCCGGGAACAGGAGCTGCCCCGCCTTCGAGGGGTTGTAATCTTCCTTGCTGAAGAACCCCAGCGTGGCGCCCTTCGAATAAAGGTCGCCCACCCGGTGGAAGCGCAGGCCGGCGTCGATCGTCAGCCGGCGGCTCGCCTTCCAGGTGTCCTGCACGAACCACTCGAGCTGCGTATACCGGGCGTGATTCACCTGCTTCTTGTTGTCGTCCCCATATGCAAAAATGCTGCCCAGAAGCGCGTTGGAATAGGGGTAATTGGTGTCCAGCGCGGCGCCCCGGTCCGAACCGTAATAGTAGGTTCCCGCCGCGTTGTATACCGAGTACACGCTCACGTTGCGCGCCATCCGCTCGAGGTAGATTCCCGCCTTGATGTTATGGCTGTTCTTCACCCAGGTCATCTTGTCGTTGACCGATTGAACCATGTCGGTGCCGGTGAAGGGCCAGCGGCTGTCGTGGCCAAAACCCGGCTGGCCCGTGATGCCTTGTCCCGGCGATTGCGCGCCGAAGCCCGAGGGCAGGCCGAAATTCACTTGCGGCAGCAGATTCAGGACGTTGCTGCCCGCAAAGATCCGCGGCAATGCGATCGGCTTACCACTGGCGTCCTTCAGCGGAAGCAGGTTGTCGGCGTACGTCTTGGTCCCGCCCGTAGCCTTCGAGTCCACCTGGTCGATGGGGTTGACCCCTTGCTTCCCCCGCGTCACGCCGTAGCTGAATTCGTTGATCAGGTTCGGCGAGATGGTGTAGACCACCGTTCCCAACGCACCGGCGGCCTGCACGTGATAGCTGTGTTCGAACTGGCCCCAGTTGCCGCCCGCGGGGCCCACCGTGCCGGCATAGCCATCCACAGCCTGGTAGTCCTGCAACAGTCGCACGAAGGTCTGGATCTTCGGGCTGAGGTTGTAATCCACGCGCAGGATCTTATCTTCATTGGGCCGCGATTGCGGCAGGATGGCCCGGAAATTGTATCGCCGCAGCCCTGACAGGTCGAGGCCAAACCCTAGCGGGTCCGGAAGCGGGAACAGGTTCAGCATCGCCTGACCCGCCGGGCTGATCCGGTCGGCGGGAACCTTGTTGCCCGGGAACGGGGTCTGCGTCAGGGGATCGAAGATCGAAATCAGCGCGCCCGTTGTGGTTCTCGTGTCCGAAAAATCGCCCTGCCGCTCCAGTGCGGAGGGCATCGTGTAAGTGTTGTCGATGGTTTGCTTGTTGCGCAGATAATCCCACGAGAAGAAGAAGAACACCTTCTGGCGGCTCTTGTTGAATCTGGTGCCGGGAACGATCAGCGGCCCCCCGAACGTGACGCCGGGATTCTGGTAGCGGTACTTCGGCTTCTGCACGTTCAGCTTGTTGTTGAACCATTCGTTCGAGTTGAACATCTCGTGCCGCCAGTAGTAGTACGCGCTGCCGTGGAACTGCGAAGTCCCATTCTTGGTGGTGAAGGTCAACTGGCCGCCCGTGCGCCCGCCGTACTCCGCCTCATAGTTCGATACCAACAGCTTGACTTCGGCGATGGCATCCACGCTGGGCGAAATATATCCGGGGTTCAGGTTCCCGGAATCCTGGCTCGCCGCGCCGTCCAGGTTGAGAATCACCTGCCCCGTCCGGCCGCCATTGATGGACGGGATACCGCCGCCCGACCAGCCTCGAAAGTCATACCCACCCACGGCCTGCACACCCGGCAACGCCATGATCAGCGCCAAGGGATTCCGGCCGCGGGTCGGCGTGTCCTCGATCTGCCGCGCGTCGATGGCGATCGATCTTGCCGAGCTGTCCGTCGCCACGTGTACCGATGATGCCTGCACCTCGACCGTCGTAGTCACGTCTCCGACCGACAGCCGAATCTCGTGCAAGTCCACTCTCTCCTGCGGGCTCACCGTGACCGCTTTCTGATCGTAAGCTTTGAAGCCCGGCTGCGTGACGTGGAGATTGTAGGTGCCCGGCACCAGGCCGGTGAACACAAAAGCCCCGCTGGACTCCGTCACAAACGTGTGGACCCTCCCCGAGAGCTCGTGGGTCAACTGGACCGCGGCCCCGACCACAACGGCTCCCGACGAGTCGGCCACCGATCCCGAAATCTGGCCAGTGATGCTCTGGCCGCATAGCGTTGGCGTCAGGGCCAACACGCAAAAAATCACCGTTACGAGAATGCGAAACTTCGTCATGGACTAACCTCCGCGCGCACACAATACCCTGTTGTTCTGGAATTGACGCAACTCCCGTGGGGCAGGCCGTCGTTTTTCGTGGCCTGTCTTCTGGGGCGCTCGTGAATGGACCAATACCCGGACGACAGCGGAGACAGCGAGGGTGCGGCAAAGAATCCGCCACCAGCCTGCGACGTCGCAGTCGCTCGCATTTTTTTCCTCCCCTTGAAACGTATCAAAGCCCGGCGTGCGACTAGGATATATCTGTGCAGAGCCGATGTCAAGCTGAAAACCCGCGGAAAACCCGCGGAACCGGTACTCAGGTCCTCGAACAGATTCGCAGCCGGCCTCGTCGTCACTTCTGCGCCTCGCAGAGCGCCTGGTCGTGTTAACCGCCCCGTGACTGCCGGTCGAAGGCCCATTCGCGCCCCCTCGGTGGTCATGCCCGCGTGCGTGGCACGCATGGTCAGAGTGAGAAACATGGTGGGTCTGCCTTGCAGCACAACCGGGCGCGGAGTCGCCGCCACCCGTAAGCGCCTCGGCCAATCCAAAATCCAAACTCTTGACCGTACTCTCTGGTGTGTGATCTTTACGTTGGCGGGCTTCCTGCGTGATTCAATCCGCTTACCCGATCAAGAAGCGGATAGCGCCTGAATGGCGCATTCGGAAAGAGCGGCCTGGAAGGGCCCTCCAAGGGAACGGTATTCGAGTTCTTTCCGAGTGGCCGACCACACATCCACAGAAGCGAAACTAAACACTACGGCGTCAGGGAGGATCTATCCGCCAGGAGACAGACGTATCCTCACACTTCGCCCGCCGAGACTCTCACACGGGCGGCTACTCGTCAACCGATTGCGCTTACGCTCCCGCGCCAATCTGCCGCAAAAGGGTAGCAAAATCGAAGTAAATCCGTCCCGCCGGAATCCTTCTGGTCCCGAGGTCGTATTCGTAGAAGGAGCAGCCAGGGACCGAAACCTTTTTGCCCGTTGCCTCGACTTTGGCAAAGGCGCCTTTATGCACGGCTTCAAAACTCCATTCCACCGCGACCAGATTTTTAGCGTGGGCCAAGTTCCGAATGGCATGTACATTGCCAGGAAACGCGGCGATGAACGGGCGCACAAAGTTGTCTCGCACTGCTGTCTTCCCTTCGAGTGTTCCCGTCGGGAGGTGGAGTACAACGTCATCCGAATAGTAGGCGAGAATCTTGTGCTCATCAGTGCCTTTCCAGGCATCGAAATACTCTTGGATAAACGCGCGGACGTCTTCAGGCGCCGCTTGGATAGCCACAGCTTGCATACGGGCCCCCTTTCTCGGTGCCGCGATGGCGGCGCCGTCAGGGCAAGTATATACCCGTGGCGTGCGCGAACGCGGCACCAGAATCGGCGCTCCGGGAAGTAGCTCTCACCTTGTCGCCCAGCGTTTACCGATGTCCGCTCCGGACGATTTACGCCCACTCGGAAAGTGCTTCGATTCGGGCGCCGTTGTCCAGTACTCCCGGCATGTGAGGTTATTCCTCCTCCCTGGTGCCGCCGTGTTTACCAGTCGCAGGCCCAAGTGGACGTGTAGTCGGACATTCGGGAACTGGTCCAAAATCGGACCTCCGAAACAGGATTTGTAAGTGCCGTTGCCCATGATGTTTTCAACCCTTACCCGCACGGCCTGCGGGCATCCCCTTCCCCGGGTTCTTACCATAGAGTGGATCCCGCCACGGCTTTTCGGCAGTATGATCCGGTGTTCTTACCGTAAGAACAGGCTGTGAGTCTTTGATTCTCAAAACCGCGTCACTTCCGTGAAGTGGAAATCCCCGACCTTCATGGCCGGCGCCACCATGTCGAACGTCTCTTCGCCCGTCGCGCGAACCGGCGGGGAGAGCGCCTCCACGTTGGAAAGCATCTCGATGAGGCTCTCGTTGAAACGGAAATTCCGCAGCCCGGCGCTGACGTGACCGCCCTCCACCAGGAACGTGCCATCGCGCGTCATCCCGGTGAAGATCTTCTCGTAGGGGTCCACCTCGCGGATGTACCACAGCCTTGTCACCAGGATGCCCCGCTCAGTGGACGCCACCATCTCGTCCACGGAAGAATCGCCGCCCGCGATCGCGATGTTCATCGGCGCCTCGCCGAATTCGTTGGGCAGCGGATATCCGTGGCCCGTAGGTTCCACACCCGCGAGCGCGGCCGCCTGGCGGCAGTAGGCGATCTCCTTCACCACGCCGCGATCCACCAGCGTGAGCCGTTGGCGCGGCACGCCCTCGCCATCGAACGCCGGGCCCGCCTGGCCGGGGTGCCGCACGTCGTCGTGAATCGTGATGTTCTCGCCGAACAGCTTCTG
Organism: Bryobacteraceae bacterium; assembly: GCA_041485845.1. Taxonomy (GTDB): domain Bacteria; phylum Acidobacteriota; class Terriglobia; order Bryobacterales; family Bryobacteraceae; genus OMOG01. The sequence goes on along the minus strand of JBGPKH010000014.1, from coordinate 9,725 downwards.
GCCGAGGCGGTCGTTCAGGAAGCTGCGGCCGTCGCGGATGGCCGTGGCGCTGAAATCGCCGAACATCTGGCCCACCAGGTCGAGCACCGCCGCCGGTTCCAGAATCACGGTGTAGCGTCCGGCCGGCAGTTCGCGCGGAGCGTGCGATTGGGCGGCCTTGCGCGCGGCGGTCTGCGTAAGCTGCAGCGGGTCGAGATCGCGATGGTCGCACGCGCTGGCCTTGGCCCACCCGGAACTGTCGGGCGCCATCGCGGTAATCGAGAATCGCGCCATGGTTTCCGCGTGCCGCGCCACGACGCCCCGCGAATTGAACAACGTCAAGACCGACTCCCCGGTAGAGTAAATGCCCGCCGCGGTTTGCCCGGCCCGTTCCACGGCGCGGATCGCCTGCGCCACCGCAACTGCACGTTCCTCCGGTGTAGCGTGGGCGGTGGCCTCATACCAGCGATTGACGTCCTGATACTCCGCGGGACCCGCGAGCGCCGGCAAATCCGCATCGGGCGCCGTCAGGCGCGTGATGGCGATCGCCTGCTCCACGACGTCGCGAATGGCTTCGCGGTCGACGCGATTCGTGGAAGCGCGCGCCGTGCGGCCATCGATTACCGGCCGCACCGAGAGAGTCACCATCCGCTCCGCCACATTCTGGTGGATGGCATTGTTGGCGAACCGCGTGAGCGCTTGCGTCTCCCCTGCGATCACCGCCTCGATTTCGGTGACGCCCCGCGCGCGGGCGGCATCCACCATCTGGCTGAAGATGTCCGCGGCCTGCTGCTGCGGCTCGGACAGTTTATCCCGCATACGCGCTCCCGATCCTGATCTTGCGGAAGCGCGCCGGGCTGGCGCCATGACCGGTGCCCATCACCTGCTCCGGTTGTCCCTTGCCGCAATTGGGAACGCCCCACAGGGTCCAGTGCTCCGGACCCGCGATGGCCGCGCAGGCGTTCCAGAACTCGGTCGAAATGCCGCTATAGCTCGGGTTCTTCAGCATGCGGACGCGCTTGCCGTTGCGGATCTCCCAGCCGATCTCGCAACCGAACTGGAAGTTGTAGCGCTTGTCGTCGATCGACCAGCTCTTGTTGGTCTGCATGTAGATCGCGTGGTCCGCGTCGAAGACCTCATCCAGCGATTGCCCGCCCGGCTCGAGGCTCACGTTGGTCATGCGGATGAGCGGCAGGCGCGCCCACCCATCCGCGCGCATGCAGCCGTTCGAGCGTGCCTGCCCCACCTCGGCCGCGGTCTCGCGCGAAGTCATGTAGCCCACGAATTGCCCATTGCGAATGATATCGGTCCCCTGCGCGGGCACGCCCTCGTCGTCGAACGCGAAAGTTCCCAGGCCGGGGCCGTGCTCCGGGCGCGCGTCGCAGACCACGTTGACGATCTCCGAACCGTAGCGCAGGTGGTTGAGCTGGTCGAGCGTCAGGAAGCTCATGCCCGCATAATTGGCCTCGGTGCCGAGCACGCGGTCCAGTTCGATGGGGTGGCCGATGGATTCGTGGATCTGCAAGCCAAGCTGCGAGCTGTCCACGATCAGGTCGAGCTCGCCCTCGGGACACTGATCGGCGGAGTGCAGCGCGACAGCCTCTTGGGCGATGCGCGACGCGTTTTCGAGCAGCCGCAATTCCTCCACCAGCTCGTATCCCTTCAACGCGTGCTGCCCGCCAAACGAATTCGGGTACGAGCGCTTCTGGATCTCGCCATCCTTATAACTGAGCGCCGAGAAGCCGGCGCCCGAGAGGTAACGGGTCTGGTCGATCAGGCTTCCGATGGTGGACGCGAACACCTGCCGCCGGCGCTCGAAGTGCATCGACGTTTCCGCCAGGCTGACGCCCGGCGTGTGGCGCAGTTCCTCGTCCACCGCCAGCAGGACGGCCAGGTTCTGGTCCACGGGAATGGAGAACGGGTCGATGCGAATCGGCGAGACCCAGGTGGCCTCGTGTTTCTCCTCGGGCGCGAGCGTGACTTCACGCTTCCGCGCCGCCGTCCCCGCGCGCGCGATTTCCATCGCCAAGGCGGCCGCGCCTTCGATGCCGCCGGCGGTCAAGTCATCGGTCGCCGCGAATCCCCAGCAGCCGAACGCCAGCACGCGGATCCCGATCCCCATCGATTCCGCGCTCGACACGTGCCCCGCCTTGCCGTTCTTGGTGGTGATCTCGCGCTCGCGAATCTCCACCCCGCGGACGTCGGCGTAAGTGACGCCACGGCGAGCCACGGCGTCCAGGGCGCGCAAGGCGAGGTCTTTCAATGGGGGACTCCTGGTGAATTAGCTGGCGCGGCGTTCGCGGCGCTTGAGAGCCTGCTCAACCTTCTGGGGGCGCGCTCTGAGGTCCTGAATCTCGCGGTCGCGCTTGGCATCCAGCCGGTCCCGCTACCCTGCCCAGCGGTTCAGCGCCGCGATTGCGGCAGCGCCGGCCACGAGACTCGGCGAGTTTCGTCGGGTCGCCGCCTCGTGACGCTCCAGGCCGCGGTCCACGCGCTCAAAACCACGCTCCATGTCACTGCGCAAGGTGCCCAGGTCTGACCGAAACTCGGCCTGAAGGCTCTGACTGGTGTCTTCGACCAGCTTGGCCAGGCTGGCAAATGCCGCTTGAGTTTCGGCGTCCATCTCTTCCTATCCTATATCAGCGCGGCGTGATCAGCCCGCCGAGCTTGTCCTGCTCGCCGGCCGCGACCCGCGGATACCGCGTGGAGTACGCCTCCGGATACTTCAACCCCGACCCCGTGTTGTACAGCACGATCCGCTCGCTCGCCTTCAAGAACCCGCTGGCCAGCAGCTTCTGCGCCGCCGGCACGCACGCCGCGCCTTCGGGCGCCGCGTAAATGCCTTCGTCGGACGCGAGCTGGATGCCGCCTTCGAGCATCTCGTCGTCGCTCACCGCGATGGCCGTGCCGCCGCTCTCGCGGACTCCCTGGAGCACCAGGAAATCGCCCAGGGGCTTGGGCACCCGCAACCCGGCCGCGATGGTGTGAGGATTCTCGTAGAAGCGGCTGCGTGGCTCGTTCTCCTGAAACGCGCGCACCACCGGCTGGCAGCCCTCGGCCTGCACCGCGATCATCTTGGGCCGCCGCGAGCCGATCCATCCCAGCTTCTCCATTTCGTCGAAGGCCTTCCACATGCCGATCAGGCCCACGCCGCCGCCCGTCGGATAGAAGATCGCGTCCGGCAGTTCCCAACCCATCTGCTCGGCCACCTCGTACCCCATGGTCTTCTTGCCCTCGATGCGGTACGGCTCTTTGAGCGTGCTGACGTCGAACCAGCCCTCCGCGGGACTGCGCTCCGCCACCATCCGGGCGCAATCGCTGATCAGTCCATCCACCAGCGTGACGTGCGCGCCGTACGCTTTGCACTCCAGGTAATTGGCCTGCGGAACGTCGCGCGGCATGAAGATGTGGGCCTCGATTCCCGCCGCCGCCGCGTAAGCCGCCATGGCGCTGGCCGCATTGCCCGCCGACGGGATCGCCACCTTCCGTATCCCCAGTTCCACGCACATCGAGACGGCGCAGGAAAGGCCCCGCGCCTTGAACGAGGCGGTGGGGTTCAATCCTTCATCTTTCACCCAAAGGGATTCCGCGCCGATCCGCGCTCCCAACCGGCGCGCGTGGATCAGCGGCGTCCAGCCCTCCCCGAGGGTGACGATGACTCCGTCCGACGGCGGCAGCACCGGAGCGTAGCGCCACATGCTCGCCCGGCCGTTCGCCACATCCCGCCTTCTCCAGCGATGCCGGATGTTCGCCAGATCGTACCGCACCAGGAGGGGGCCGCCGCAACTGCAAAGGTTCGCGACTTGCCCGGCGTCCAGCCTCGCGGCGCAGAGGCTACATTCCAAAAAGGTCGCTCTAGACATTAAGTTATGAGTCTAACATCGCGCTCCGTGGAGCCGTGGCCTCCGCCGCCGCTCTGGTGTTTGGCCATTCTTGTCAAGTCAGAGGTGGGACAGACGATCGGTTTTTGTTGTCTGTCACCCGCCGGCTTTCAGCCGGCTACCGGCGGTCTCCGCCGCCACGCATTCTGGCCGATTCCCACGCAGCACCGGCGGCCTCTGGGCCGGCACAGCCTCACACGCGTCACTCCCCACGGCCAACGGTCTGCCAGAATGGAACCGTATGCCGGAGATTCCGGACGTCACCATCTACGTCGAAGCGCTGCGCGAGCGCCTCGCCGGCCGCCAACTCAACCGCATCTCGATCCGCAGCCCGTTCCTGCTCCGCTCCACGAACCCGCCGGTGGAAGCTGCCCACGGCAAAACTGTTCGCGAGATCCGCCGCGTGGGAAAGCGCATCGCCCTCGGCTTCGATGGCGGCATCTGGCTGGTGCTCCACCTCATGATCGCCGGCCGTCTGCACTGGAAGCCGCGCGCGCCCAAGCTCGGCCCCAAAGGCCCGCTCGCCGTGTTCGAGTTCGATTCCGGCGCGCTGGTGCTCACCGAGGCCGGCGCCCAGCACCGGGCGTCGCTGCAAATGGCATCGGGCGAAGAAGGCCTGCGCGCGCTGGATGCCGGCGGACTCGAGGTCCTGGATGCCGATCCCCAAGCCTTCGCAACCGCACTCACGTCAGCCAACCACACCCTGAAGCGCGCGCTCACCGATCCGCGCCTCTTCAGCGGCATCGGCAATGCCTACTCCGACGAGATCCTGCATCGCGCGCGGCTCTCACCCATCTCGATGACGCAGAAACTCGCGCCCGCGGAAATCCGCCGGCTGTATGACGCGACTCGCGATGTCCTGAACGAGTGGATCGGCCGCCTGCGCGCCCAGGCCGCCGGCGCATTTCCAGAGAAGGTCACGGCCTTCCGCGAAGGCATGGCAGTGCATGGCCGCTATGGCCAGCCGTGCCCGCGCTGCGGTTCCAAGGTGCAGCGGATCCGCTACGCATCCAACGAAACGAATTACTGCCCGGCCTGCCAGACCGGAGGCCGCCTCCTCGCCGACCGCGCCCTGTCACGGCTGTTGCACGAAGACTGGCCGCGCACCCTCGAAGAGCTGGAAGCGCTCAAGAAGCGCTGAGCGTACTCAATCGCACGGCGTCCGAACTCCGTGGCCCCGCAAGTGCTCCAGCTCTACCGTGCGAGTCACGCGCCGACGAGCACCGATTGAGGAGAGATTATGCTTTGGACCATTTTCGTGATTCTGCTCGTGTTGTGGCTTCTGGGCCTGGTGACGTCGTACACGCTCGGAGGATTCGTCCACATCCTCCTGGTGGTAGCCGTGGCAGTTCTGCTGATCCAGATCCTCAACGGCCGCCGGGTGGTGTAAATCAGGCCAATCCCCGCAACAGCCGCGCTGGCAGCGTCACGAGCGCCCACACCAACTGGAGCACGCCTTCCACCGCGATTCCCACGATCCGAAACGGCAGCAGCAGAAGCCAGACGATGGGATAAATCACCAGGCCGACCAGCGCCAGCGGCCAACAAAACACCAATAAGAGCAAAAACAGCAGGAACTTGACCAAGTCCGCGCCTCCTTTCACCCTTATTCTATACGCACAAAACCAGCGAATTGTTCGACTCTGCTACCATAAAAACTCCTACTGATGCTTCGATTTGAGACCGCCGGCGAGTCGCACGGCGAATGCCTGGTGGCAACGCTGACCGGACTCCCCGCGGGCATCCCCATATCGTTGGAAGCGGTCAATCGCGAATTGTGGCGCCGCCAGCAGGGCTACGGCCGCGGCGGGCGCATGAAGATCGAGACCGACCGCGCCGAAATTGTCGCCGGCGTGCGGCACTCGCACACTATTGGATCGCCGGTGGCCATCGTGATTCGCAATCGGGACTGGCAGAATTGGACCAGCGCCCTTCCCGTGGAAGACGCCGCCGGCAGCGAGGACCAGCGCAAGCCGGTGACCCGGCCGCGACCCGGCCATGCCGACCTGGCGGGCGCCATCAAGTACAATTTTCACGATGCGCGATATATTCTCGAACGCGCCAGCGCGCGTGAGACCGCGGCTCGCGTGGCCGTGGGCGCGATCGCCAAAGCGCTGCTCGGCGAATTCGGCATTCGTGTGCTCAGCCACGTCATTGCCGTCGGCGGCGTCCGCCTGGAGCGCCAGGCGTCGTGGGACGAGGTCCTCGCGCTCAGCCTCCGGCAGGAAGTGCTGCTCGGTTGCGTGGACGCCGAGGTGGAAGCCCGCATGAAAGCGGTGGTCGACGAAGCCTATCGCACCGGCGATACCGTGGGAGGAGTGTTCGAAGTGATCGCGCGCGGCTTGCCCGTGGGACTCGGCTCGCACATCACCTGGGATTCGCGCCTCGATGGACGCCTGGCCCAGGCGATCGTCTCCATGCAGGCGGTGAAAGGCGTCGAGGTGGGGTTCGCCGCGGAAGGCGCCGCCAGCTTCGGATCGAAGGTGCAGGACACCATCCATTACGATCGCGAAGGCCGCCGTTTCACGCGCGGCGCCAATCGCGCCGGAGGCCTCGAAGGAGGCATCACCAACGGCCAGGACGTCCTGGTGCGCGGCTTCCTGAAACCGATTTCCACGCTGCGTAAGCCGCTCGAATCCGTGGACCTCGCCACGCGCGAGCCGGCGCTCGCCGCCTACGAGCGGTCCGACGTGTGCGTGGCGCCCGCCGCGGGCGTGATCGGCGAGGCCATGGTCGCGATCGTTCTCGCACAGGCGTTCCTGCAAAAGTTCGGCGGCGATTCGTTGGCGGAAACGCGGCGCAATTACGATGGATACATCGAGCAGGTGAAGAGTTTTTGACATATGGTTTATCCGATAGTGAAGTTCGGCGATCCGGTGCTGGAGCGCGAAGCCGATAACGTGACCGAGTTCGACACGCCGGAGCTGCACAAGCTGCTCGACGACATGTTCGAATCGATGTATGTGGCCAAGGGCGTGGGGCTGGCCGCGCCGCAGATCGGCATCTCCAGGAAGATCGCCGTCATCGACTGCTCCAACGGCGAGAATCCCGACGAAAAGCTCGTGCTCATCAATCCGCAGATCCTGCATCAGGATGGCAAGCAGGTCGGCGAGGAAGGCTGTCTCAGCATTCCGAAATTTCGCGAGCAGGTGCGCCGCGGAAAACGCGTCACGGTCCGCGCGCAGAACGCCAAGGGCGAAGAGTTCGAAATCACCGGCGAGGACCTGCTGGCGCGCGCCCTCCTGCATGAGACCGAACATCTGTTTGGAAGGCTTTATATCACCCACCTCAGCACCCTCAAGCGCGACCTGATCAAACGCAAGATCAAGAAGCTCCAGCGCGCCGGAGACTGGGCCTGAGGCCCGGCCATGCGCCTGGTCTTTCTGGGAACGCCGGCATTCGCCGTACCCACCCTCGATCGGATCGTGGAAGCGGGGCACCAGGTGCTTGCGGTGGTGACGCAGCCCGACCGGCCGCGCGGCCGTGGGCAGAACGTAGCGCCCTCACCCGTCAAGGAAGCGGCCTTGCGTTTCGGGCTGCCGGTCGACCAGCCGGAGCGCGTCCGGCGCCCGGAAGCCGTCGAGTACCTGCGCGCGCTCGCGTTGGACGCCATGGTCGTCGTGGGCTACGGGCAGATCATCCCGCAATCGGTGATCGATCTGGCGCCGCTCGGCATCATTAACGTTCACGCGTCCCTGCTGCCGAAATACCGCGGCGCGGGACCCATCCAGTGGGCCATCGTCCACGGCGAGACGCGCACCGGCGTCACCACCATGCGCATCGACGCCGGCCTGGACACCGGCGACATGCTGCTCGCGGCCGAAACCGCCATCTCGCGCGACGAGAACGCCGTCGAATTGGGACGCCGCCTGGCGGTGATGGGCGCCGGCCTCCTGGTAGACACTCTGGCGGGTCTCGCCGCCGGAACCATCGTGCCGCGAAAGCAGGATTCCACCCAGGCCACGCACGCACCGCTGCTGCAGAAAGAGGATGGCCTCATCGACTGGAGCCTGCCCGCGCAGTCGATCCACAACCGCGTCCGCGGGCTCCAGCCGTGGCCCGGCGCCTACACCACCTTCCGCGGCCAAACCCTGCACATCTGGGCCAGCCGACTCGGTGGCGCAGGCGCCTCCGCCTGCGAACCGGGCCGCTTCATCTCCCTCAAGCCCCCCATCGTCGCCTGCGGCGCCGGCGCCCTCGAACTCCGCGAAGTCCAGATCGAAGGCCGCAAGCGCATTTCCGCCGTCGACTTCGCAAACGGCCGGCGTTTAACCGAAAATGAAATTCTAGGAGAGCCCCGCACTTGAACCTTCCGCTTGGATTCGCATACTCCGCCGTCTACGCCGGCATACGCCAGGTGGAGAAGGACGACCTCGCCCTGATCGTCAGCGGGCTCCCGGCCAACGCCGCTGCTGTCTTCACACAGAACCGCGTGCAGGCCGCGCCCGTCACGCTCAGCCGCCGTCACCTCAAGCTCTCCAAGGGACTCGCCGGCGCGGTGCTCATCAACGCCGGGAACGCCAACTGCGCCACGCGCACCGGAGACGCCGTCGCGCTGGCCACCTGCCAGGCCGCCGCGAAGCTGCTCCGGCTCTCCGTCCCGCAAGTGCTTCCCGCCTCCACCGGCGTCATCGGTGTGGAGCTCGACCCCCGCAAAATCATTGATGCGCTGCCCGCGCTGATTGCCGGCCTCCGCGGCGATCGCTTCTCCGATGCCGCCAACGCCATCATGACCACCGACCTCGTGCCCAAGACCGCCTTCGGCGAGGTCAAGCTGCGCCGCGCCACCGTGCGCATCGCGGGCATGACCAAAGGCTCCGGCATGATCCATCCGCAGATGGCCACCACTCTCGGATTCGTCATGACCGACGCCGGGATTCCCGTGGCCCCTCTGCGCGCCATGCTCAAGCGCTCGGTGGAGCGCAGCTACAACCGCCTCTCGGTGGATGGCGACACTTCCACCAACGACACCCTGCTGCTGCTGGCCAACGGCGCATCCGGCATTCGGCCGGACCCGAAAGAGATGCCCAAAGTCGAAGAGGCCATCGCGCGTGTTATGGAATCGCTGGCCCAGGCGATCGCGCGCGATGGCGAAGGCGCCACCAAGCTCATCACCATCGTGATTTCGGGCGCTCCCTCCGACGATGCAGCCGCCCGCATGGCGCGCGCCATCGCCAATTCGCCGCTCGTCAAAACAGCGGTCGCGGGCTCCGACCCGAACTGGGGCCGCATTCTCTCCGCCGCCGGCAATTCCGGTATCGCCTTCGATCCCAGAAAGACCGATATCGCCATGCAAGACGTGGTGGTCTGCCGTAGCGGCCTGGCGGCGCCCTTCTCCGAAACGGAGCTGAAGGCCAAGCTCGACGCGCCCGAGTGCGAGATCCGCCTGGCCGTTCGCGGAAAGGGCAAGGGCTCCGCGCGCTTCTGGACCTGCGATCTCACCGAAGGCTACATCCGCATCAACGCCAGCTATCGGACCTGATATGACCCGCCGCGCGTTGATCCTCGCCGCCCTCGCCGCCCGCCTGCGCGCCGATTCCGCCGACCAGGCCTGGGAGCTGATCGGCTCGGCCGCCCGCGCGCTCTCCGAGGCCACGGCTCTGCCTCCGCCGAACCGTGGCACGGCCATCCCTTTCCTGAGCTTTTTCGATTCCAAAATGCCCGGATACGAAACGCTCCGGACGAATGTCACAGCACTGGTGAATCAGGCGGACCTGCAGTCCACGCTCGACCTCCTGAGCAACGAAGGCGACGATCGCGCCCGCACCGTCGAAGTCGATTGGACGCTCCGTATCACCGATCTCGCCACCTCAGTGACCACGTCGCAGCGCCGCGAACGCGTGAAGTGCCGCGTCGAAAAACAAG
>JBGPKH010000013.1:0-34919 GCA_041485845.1 Bryobacteraceae bacterium | reverse complement strand
CGCGGTGACACGGGGATAGCCGCGGATGTCGAACACGATGCCTTTCGCGGAGGCCAGATCCGGCAGCGCGTCGTCGAACTCCTTGTCTTGGGCCCGCGTCAGGTCCACGTACCAGATGCCCTTCTCCAGTTCCGTGAGCACTTTCTTCGGGCGGGCATCCGCGGTGAGAGCTCCTGACGAGTCGCAGGGCACCGAGACTTCCTTGGTCGACGTGTCCGGATAGGGCCGCACGGTCAAGGCCAGTTTCTCGCCGCGTGGTCCCTGCAGCGCTTCCACCGTGGAGCGCGCGCGCTTCCACTGCGCGGTGGCAGCGGAGATGAGCTTCTCCATATCCTCCAGGACGGCCCCGGCCGGCTTGCCGTTAATGGCCACGATTTCGTTTCCCGGCTTGAGCTGCTCGACCGTGGACGACGTCACGAAGTACTTGTTTTCGATCCATGCCGCCATCAACGGAGCACGGTAGCGGATCAGCTTCCCGGCATAGGGCGGCGCGAGGTTTCCGGGATTGGCGCCCGCATTGGGCCGCGGCGCGATCTCCGCGCACCCCTTGCCCTGGCGGCACCCCTCGGTGACCCACGCCGCCTGGTAACCCGAGGACGCCGACGGAACGAACCAGCCCTCCGGGACCGCGCCCGGAGATCCCTTCTCGAAGTCGGGATTGGCGAACGCGCCCTGGGCGTGCAGAGAAGCCGCAAGCGCCAGCAGAACGATCACACGAGACCACATGCGATGGGCACTCCTTCAGCCGGTGAGTTTAGCACCGCGTTTGGCCGGCCGGCAGATCGGACCGGCCTGCGCTGTTTTCAAAGCGGGGAACCAGACCTGCCAGGAAAGCGGCGGCTTTTGCGATGCTGGTGGGAAGGGAATTCATGAACAGCTACAGGTCATCGACGTAGTTGTCAGACGCAAGATCGTGCGCGCGCCCTTGAGCCATGGCCGCAAAACGGTTGTGCCACCGAACCATTCTGTCCTATTGCTCGCGATAAACGGACATACCGGCCAATCCCCGGACCAGCCTACCGGAGCTCGCCAGGAGAATGGATGCTACGAGAGGTCTATCATGCTCCCACCGTATGGGCGTCTCCGTTTCCGCCCACCAGTGCCGTATTCCCGTCGGACGAGAGGCCACCGCGACGCCCTGTTGGTTTGCGCGCCGGCGGGCCGCTGCCCACCAGATTGCTCCCCTGCTGCGCGAGCTGAGCGCGCGCGGGCGGAAGCAGAACCGCGATCCAGACAAGGGTTGCGAAGGAAATGGGTCTCCGAAAGGTCGGGGCGATTTTGGTAGCGAGACCGGAGCTTGCGTGACGTCGAGGCGCAGCCTCAAGTCGTCTGCGGCACGTTTGGGATCGGGCATCACTTCCAGCGCCAAAACGCTCGCTTGCGCCGTTCCAGCATCGAGACCTTGCGTTCCCTCCCGTCGGAATCCTGGATCAGGACGTGCCTTCGCAGGGGTGCGAATTTGACGGGAGCCCGCAAGCCTACCTTCAACGGTTCCTTGGCGACCACCACATAATGCGCATCGCCGCCGCGAAGCCGGTAGACATACTCATACTGGATTCCGCCGCGGCCGCTTGGAATCGTCTTCCGGGAAAGGATCTCGCCTTCCTCCCAGCGATGTTTCGTGGAATCCGATCCCGCCGTGAGCAGTGCGGGAAAGAGGAGAGCCAGGAACAACAACAAAACCGTCGTGAGCCGCGACATGGGCTTCACCCCGCTAATTTCAGGGTATTCCCGATGGAGCACGGAATCAAGCGGGTGCCCTGGCTTACCGCACCGACATGTCGCGCAAGTAAATATCCTTGAAGCGCATGTTCCCATCACCCCCCGAGTGCAACTGCAGCGCAATATAGCCGTCGAACGACTTCGGAGTGGGGTCCGTGAAGTCCAGAATCACGATGCCGTTGAGAGCCGCGACCATGTGATTGCCTTCCACCTTGAGTAGGAAATCGTTCCAGTCGGTGGGCCGCATCACCTGCTCGTACTCCGGCGACGGCCAGGCGATCCAGGCGCGGCCGTCGCCATACAGGCCGCCCGTGTGGTGATTCAGCGTGCGATCGATCTCGAACTGCATCCCCTTCGAGACATCGACGGTGCCGGGCTTGAACTCCGTGTGGAAGTAGACTCCGCTGTTGCCGTCGGCCTCGCACTTGAAGCGCACCGACAGCCAGAAATCCTTATACGGCTTTTCCGTCCGCAGATATCCGTATTCTTTGGTCACGCCCTGACCGTGGATCGTGCCGTCTTCCACAGTCCACTTCTCGTGGCCCACCTCGACCCAGTTCTTCAGGTCCTTGCCGTTGAAAAGCTGGACCCATTGTTCGTTCGGGTACGGCGCGCGGTTCCTGGGCGCCTGTGCGGCCGCAAGCCCTGCCATGCTCAATACGAGCGCAATGGAGCGGGTGTAGGATGTCATCATGCTTCCCAGAGTATACCGGCTGGACGGCCTGTGCCGCACGATCCTGATCCTGGGCCTCGCCGCCACCGCCGCCGGCCAGCCGCTCCAGCAGGCCCTGCGCTCGCGCATCGGAGACTTCCAGGGCGCCGTCTCGCTCTACGCGAAGAATCTCGATACCGGCGCCACCATCGGCATGCGCGAATCCGAGCCGGTCCGCACCGCGAGCACCATCAAGCTGCCCATCATGCTTGCGGTGTTCGATGCCGTGGCCCGCGGCCAGGCGAAGTGGACCGATCCCCTGACCGTCACTCCCGGCGAAAAAGTGTCCGGCACCGGCGTCCTCGGCAGCGAGGCTTCCGACGGTGTCCAGCTTCCCCTCCGTGACGTGGTCCACCTGATGATCGTGCTCAGCGACAACACCGCCACCAACATGGTGATCGAGCGCTTCACCGCCGACGCGGTCAACGCCTACCTCGACAAGCTCGGCATCCGCGCCACTCGCGTGCTGCGCAAGATCCGCGGCGATGGCAGCCAGCTCAAGAGTGCATTCGGCTGGTCCGCCGCCGGAAAACTTCCCGAGAATCAGAAATACGGTCTGGGCGTCTCCACGCCGCTCGACATGGTGACCATCCTCGAGAAGCTCGAACGCGGTGAAATCGTGAGCCCCGACGCATCGCGCGAGATGATCGCCATTCTCAAGCGCTGCCAGGATAGTACGGGCATTCGCCGCCGCATGAGCGGAATTCCCGTGGCCAACAAAACGGGCTCGCTCGACGCCTTGCGCTCCGACGTCGCAATCGTGTATTCCAGGACCGGCCGCATCGCCATGGCTATCACGGTCGACGGCATGCCGAAGACCGACTATACGCCCGACAACGCCGGCTCCATTCTGATCGCCGACCTGGCGAAGATTCTGGTCGACGGGCTCGCGGGAGCGGCCCCGGCCGGCGCGCGCAAGCCCGCGCAAGCAATGAGCCCGCGCAAGCAATAATGAGCAGCCCCGTGCCGATCACCGCCGTCGATGGATCTCCCCTCGCCGCGAAATCCATCCGCATGCTGGAGTATCTCAAGACTCGCGCCGCCGAAACGAGCGCCGGCGCCTAACCTCACTGCTGTCGGTCGCGATGATCTCGCCGGCGCCGGTCAGTTGATTGCCGAACCAGTGATCGCCGTCCGCATGGGTGTTGACCACCTGCGCGATCGGAGCCCATCCCAGCCTCTCGCGGAACGCGCCCAACATCGTGGCAGTCCGCGGCAGGTGCCAGAGCGTGTCCCCCAGAAGCGCGGCTCTATGGCCCGAGATGGGCCCCGCGTTGCTCTCGCCCCAGCCCCCGCCCGGCGTTACCCAGGCGCGAACGCCGGGACCTAACGGAATCACAGAGTGGTCGGCACTACCTGCATTTCGGGCACGCAGGCCCGCGGCGGCAATTTCGCGACCGACAGAACCACTTCGGCCACATCTACCGGCTGCAGCGCCTTGGCCAATGTCTCGGGTGGCGGTTTCACCGGACGGCGTTCCAGAATCTCGGTGTCCACCAGTCCGGGACACACCACGCAGGTGCGGATTCCTCCCTCCTTCTCCTCCAGGCGAATCGCGTGCGCCAGTCCCAGCAGGCCGCGTTTGGACGCCTGGTACGCGGCGCCCGAAACGTCGGCGAACAGGCCCGAGACCGACGAGACGTAGATGAGGTGGCCGGATCCCCTCTCCCGCATCGAGGGCAGCACCGCGCGCGTAATGTAGTAAGCGCCGTTCAGGTTGACGCTCATCATCATGTCCCAGATCCCGGCGGTCAGGCGTTTCAGTGAACGATCGGGAACGTTGGTGCCGGTAACATACACCAGGATGTCGATGTCGCCCAACAGCGCGCGCGTCTTCCGGGCGAGTTCCTCCATCTGGCCGGCATTCGATGCGTCGGCCGGCGCAATCTCGATGGCGTGGCCTTCCTTGGCGAGCGAGCTCTGCAATTCCCGCAAGCGGTTTTCGCGACGCGCCGAGGCCATCACGTGCGCGCCTTCGCGTGCAAAGAGCACGGCCGTCTCGCGGCCGATTCCGCTCGAAGCTCCCACTACGAGTACAGTCTGGTCTTTCAAAGTGACAGGCATGTTTGTATCTGTTCAGGATACTCCAAATTGGATTGCACCCAAACCGTTTGCCCTTTTTGCGCCGCTCTGCCTGGAGCCGCGCTCGGACGGCTGCGGTCTGGGGCGCGAGCTGGTTCGGCAACGCCGCGGCCGGCCTGCCGCGGTCCGGCGAAGTTCAGCTCGATTGGCGCATCGTGCTCTTCACCCCCTCGCTCACCGGTGAAATCGGGGTTCGCATGGCGCTGGGCGCCCAGCAATGGCGGGTGCTCTTGCAGGTAGAGGGGCAGGGGATGGCGCTGGTGGCAGCCGGCCTGACTATCGGGCTGGCGGGGACTGCGATCGCCACTCGCTTCATGAGTGCGCTGCGGTTCCGCGCAGGCTCGCGCGACCCGCTGACGTTCGGGAGCGCCACCGCGACCCTGAACGTGGTGTCGCTGTTCGCCTGCTATCTGCCCACCCGTCGAGCGGCCAAAGTGGATCCGATCATCGCCCTACGCGGCGAATAGGACCGTAACTTTCCAGGTCCCCGTCAGTTCCTATACTGAGAGGGGAATGGCCATCCGAAGGCCGGAAACGAAGATTGGCGGGGAAGGCGCCGAAGAGCGTCATCTCGTGGAAGCTGCGCAATCCGACCCGGCCAAATTCGGAGGCCTCTACGAGCTTCATTTTGAACGGATTTATGCGTTTATCGTGCGGCGGGTAAGGGACCGGGACATAGCCGAAGACCTGACCTCCGAGGTGTTTCACAAAGCTCTCGCCAACCTGCGGAGCTATGAGTGGCGAGGCGCACCGTTCGCGGCCTGGCTAATCAGGATTGCGGCCAACGCGGTCGCCGATCATGCCAAACGCGCGGGGCGCGAAATCTCCAGGGGGGAGGATCCGCCCGAACCGGCGGCCGCACCCGACGTGGAGGAAGTGGAGGACAGCGCACACCTTTTCCGGCTGGTGAGCGAACTTCCCAGCAACCAGCGCCGCGTGATCCACGGGCGGTTTGTCGAGGAACGAAGTATTCGCGAGATCGCCCGCGAGCTCGGAAGGAGCGAGGGAGCCGTGAAGCAGCTTCAGCTCCGGGCATTACAGAATCTGCGAGCGCAGATGGAGGGCGGCCATGCCTGATCGGCCTCTCACCAATCGCCTCGACGAAGCCATACAGGCTTTGATCGCGGCTCGACCCGGCGCCGAGGTGATGCACGTTGACCCGGCCCTCGCGCCGCTTCTCGAAATCGCCCGGGATCTCCGCGATCTTCCCCGCGAGAGTTTCAGAGCACGTCTGAAAGCGAACTTGGAAAGGAGACCATCCATGGCAAGTATGTCGGAAGCAGTCGCCGCCACGCGGCAAACCGCATCGCCGAGCCTGCGCATCAAGGGGGCCGCCGCGGCCATCGAATTCTACAAAAAGGCCTTCGGCGCACGAGAGGTGATGCGCTTCGAAGTCCACGGCCAAATCGCCCATGCCGAAATCGCCATCGGCAATTCGACCATCATGCTGGGCGAAGAGGCCCTTGAACACGGTTACCCCAGCGCTGAGACGATGGGTGGGTCGCCCGCAGGCATGCATCTATGGGTAGACGACGCCGACGCAGCGGTGGAACGGGCGGTTGCCGCCGGCGCACGGCTCGTAACGCCGGCCGCCGACCAGTTCTATGGCCACCGCTCGGCTCAGGTCGCCGATCCCTTCGGGTACACGTGGGGCCTCTCGCACATCACGGAAGAGATGCCGGTGGAGGAAATGCACCGGCGCTTCGAAGCGATGGAACGAGCAGCGAAGAAGCCCGCGGCCGACCCGGTCCGCAAGGGCTTCCGCACGCTGACGCCGTACCTGATCGTCAAGGACGCTTCGGCCCAGGTCGAATTCCTCAAACAGGTTTTCGGCGCTGAAGAGACCTTCCGCGCGGTGGGATCCGCCGGCGGCTTCCACTGCGAAGCCCGCCTGGGCGATTCAATGCTCATGATCGGCGGCGGCGGCCCTGGACTTTCCTGGAGCGGCGAGTCCCAGCCGATGGCGTTCCACGTTTACGTGGAGAACACTGACGCGGTGTACCAGCGCGCACTCGAAGCCGGCGCTGCGTCCATGCAAGCGCCCACGGATCAGCCGTGGAACGAGCGGACCGCGAACGTAAAGGACCCTCACGGCAACCACTGGTACATCGCTACTTTTCGGGGCGAGACATATTATTCGCCGGGGGCACCCACGGTGCAGCCTTATCTGCACCCGCTGCGCGCCCAGCCGGTCATCCAATTCCTGAAGCGCGCCTTCGGGGCGAAGGAATTGGGACGGTACACCGCGCCCGACGGCGTGATCCATCACACGACGCTGAAGATCGGCGACGCCGCACTGGAGATGACCGAAGCCATGGGGCCGTACCAGCCGATGCCCAGCACGTTCTATCTCCACGTTCCGAATGTGGAAGCCACGTACCACCGCGCGCTCGAAGCCGGCGCGATCTCGACCAGCGAGCCGGCCGACCAGCCCTACGGAGCCCGGACCGCCGGCGTGAAGGACGTCTTCGGCAACCAGTGGTACATCGCCACACCCCTCGGATAGAAATAAGCCGTGGGGCGGACCCCGGGGCCAAATGCCGCTTACTTTAGGCGCAATCGGATGTGCGGAATTAATTGTGGGGCGGACCCCTTGGTCCGCGGCCGACGCCCTCGCCGGCCTTTCGCCGATTACGTGCGACTGATTGGATTGGGCGAACGGCGGGACTTGGGCGTCCCGCGCGGACCAAGGGGTCCGCCCCACGACTTGTGCAGAATTCCCGGCGCTGCTTAAAGTAAGCGGCATCGGGCCCCAGGGCCCGCGATCACCCTTGTAGAAATCGAGGCGTGCCAGCCGCATCCAGATGAAGGTCGCCGGCGGGTTGGAGATGGGGCCATTGATGCCGAAGATGGCGAGATGGATCTTCTGGTCCGGCTCCACGTCGCGTCCGACGACGAGGCGGTTTGCAGCATTCCAGCCGGCGATCACGGAGCGGCCGCTCTACCCGAGCGAACGAGTCAGTTCGCCATCGACCCAGATCCCGGCGTAGTCGTCGAGCGAGGTCTCGAACACGACCGTCGACCCCGTCGCGTCGCGGAACCGATGCCATTCGACGGTTGCCCGGTGCGCCGTGGCCAGACGGACCCGGTTGGGCGACCGGGTGATGTCCCAATCGGCGCTTGGCAACGCTTCCTGCCAGGTGAGCGATCGCACTCTTCTGTGGCTGGCGCGCCAACCGATGATAAGATAGGCGTACCGACACAGAATCCTGCTCGGATGGCTCGGTCCCACTGGTCAGAAATCCGCGGGCGACTTGCCGGGGAAAGGTAAACGTCAGCGATCTGCTTAGACGCTTTAGACGCTGGAACCGGCAAGCACATGAGAATCCTGCTTTATAACCCCGACAATGGAATCACGCAGAACTTCATGCCTCACCTCTGGATGTTCCTGCTGCAGGCCCTTACGCCCCGCGGCCATGAGGTGGTTCTGATCGACGGCAACACGCAACCGATGAGCGACGCCGAGCTGGTTCAGTTCGTGCTCGACCGGCAGATCGCGCTGGTCGGAATCGGCGCCATGACCCGCATGATCGCCA
Organism: Bryobacteraceae bacterium; assembly: GCA_041485845.1. Taxonomy (GTDB): domain Bacteria; phylum Acidobacteriota; class Terriglobia; order Bryobacterales; family Bryobacteraceae; genus OMOG01. The sequence continues at coordinate 26,867 of JBGPKH010000013.1, read as the reverse complement.
AAGCGTACCGGGTGGCGGACGCCATCCGCGCGGCCGGTGTTCCCGTGGTCATGGGCGGACCGCACGTGACGGAAGTTCCAGAAGAAGCTCTGGGGCGGAGCGGCGGACCCCGTCACGCAGACGCGCTGGCTCTGGGCGAGGCGGATGAAACCTGGCCGCGCATCGTGGAGGATGCAGCACGGGGCGAGCTCAAGGAGGTTTACGCGCCGGTAGACGCGTTCGGGCAGGAGCACAAGCCGAGCTTGCAGAATTACCCGATCATTCCCTGGGACTCGATCGACTTGCGGCAGTTCAACCGGATTCCGGGCTCCGTGCGTCCTCTTATGCGGCGCTTCGGGTTCGAATGGGAGACATTTCATATCATCCCCATTGAATCCGGACGCGGCTGTCCTTATGGATGCGAATTCTGTACGGTCACCGGTTTCTTTGGCGACTCGATTCGGTTCCGCTCCAACCGGAGCATCGTCGAGGAGATGCTCAAGATCAAAGAGCGCGCCCGCAACACTCGCGGCAAGGCCGCCGTATTCTTCGTCGACGATAATTTCGCGATCAACGGCAAGCGGACCAAGTCGCTTTTGCGCGATGTCATTGCGGCCGGAGCGGAACTGTCGTGGGTGGCGCAAATCAGCGCCAACCTGTTGCGGGATGAAGAACTGCTCGATTTGATCGCCGCTTCGGGCGGGAAATGGATCTTCATCGGCATGGAGTCTCTCGATCCCGCCAATCTGGCCAGCGTCAACAAGAGTTTCAACAAACCGGCGGATTACGCCGGGGTGCTTCAGGGGCTGGCCCGGCGCCACGTCTATACCATCACTTCGTTTATCTTTGGGCTGGATAACGATACTCCCGGCGTGGCCGAACGTACCCTCGCCCAGATTCGCGAGTGGCCGCCGGTGCTGCCGGTATTTGGACAGATCACTCCGTTTCCCGCTACTCCTTTGTATACCCGCCTGGAAAAGGAAGGACGGCTGACACGTCCGAAACACTGGCTCGAATTCGCCCCTTTCCAGATGGCGCACACGCCCCTGAAGATCACCATCCCCGAGGTGCAGGATGAGGTTCGGTACGCCTGGACGAACTCCTACAGCCCTGCCGCGACCGAGAGAGCCCTGGAGTCCATCGCGGACGAGCCGGCTGCTTACAAGATCAGCCACCTGATAGCCCGGCTGTTCTTCCGCGGAATTTATTTCCCGCAAAAGGGAACGTGGAAGTGGCTAAAGCTGGCCGTCCAGAACCGGGGCGCGATCCGCCGCGTGGTCAAAGACTCATTTACCCGGTGGCACGGCGGCAAGGGCCCGGCGAGCATTCGAGACTTCAACGGTTCGGGGGACCCTGCTCTCATCGCGCCTGCGCAGCCGCATACCGGAGCGGACTGATTTTTGCGGTGGGGGGGAATGCGTGCAACCAGCCTTCCGGCTCTGTGCCGCCCGCGCGCAATGGGTGGCCGTGTGGCCGGCTACGGCCGGTTGCGGTCGCCGAGGGCTATCGGCAGATCGGAAGCGGCTTTCCTGCCATGGGGAGCGTTGGATCGGCATCGGCCTTCTTTTCGATGGAAATTTCGATCCGGAACATCCGGAAATCCTCAGCTACGCGGTCGTGTCGCGTAAGCCGCAACTGCCTGGCGTCGCCGATGTGCTTCCACTGCTGCGAGGCCAATCCGCTCCGGACTGGGAAAGTTGTTGCCGTCGAGGCGCAGGTCAAAGCGCGTTCCGCTGGCGCCGTCCGCTCGGACGGAAAACGTGCGCCTCGCCGGGCGTCCTGCCGGGGCGCGAACGGATAAGCGGTGCAAACGGCTTCCGACTGCGCGACCCAAACGGTATTCTGCGTCACGCCACCAGCTCAGAAGTTGATGCGCACCACGAGCTGAATCAGCCGCCCGCCCGGATCGTTGGTGGTCGACGTATCGCGATACGCCTGGGTCACCTGCCCGAACGACTGGCTGCTGAAGTTGGTCGCCGAATTGGTAGCGCTCGCGGGATCGCCCACGATGAAGTCGATGTTGTTGAACACGTTCAGGAACTCGCCGCGCAATTCCAGGTTGGCGCGCTCGTTGAACCGCACCTTCTTTACCAGGCTCATGTCGAACTTCGTGAAATGCGGCCCGTACACCAGCAGCCTGGTGCCGCCGCACTGCCCGCTGTAGATCTCGATACAGTTGGCGCTGTTGGCCCCCGCGAGGTACTGGCCCGAGGGCGCGCCCTGCGACGAATACCCGTTGGCGCTGGTCGCACTGAAATTGTTTGCCTTGATGGTGTTGTCGACGATGTCCTGCGGCAGGAAGTACGCCAGCTTCGCGCCGCCGTTGAAGCGCATCCCGATCATGCTCTGTAGTTCGTTCCGCGTCATCCCGATCAGCCTCGAGTTGCCCATGTTGATCGGCGAGCCGCTCTGCACGCGGCCCACGCCATCGATCGCCCATCCGCCCAGGATGCGATCGATGACGCCGTTGGCGTTACCCAGCAGCGCGTGCCCCCGGCCGATGGGCAGATCATAAATCCAGTTGACCTTGAACGCGTGTGTGAGGTTGAGCGGCGAGACCCCCTGGTCCTGCTGATCCAAGGGCTTGCGCCAGGTCAGGAAGATGTTCTGCAACGCCTTGGCGAAGGTGTAATTGGCGTTGAACAGGAGACCGCTGGCGAACCGCCGCCGGATTTCGACAGTCCCCGCGTTGTAGTGCGAGCCGCCGAAGTTGGTGAGCAGGTTGGCTCCGCCCAGCTTGCCCGGATTCACCTGGAAACAAGTTCACCGGGAGTCCGCCTTTGACCGCATTCGTGCGGAAAGTGGCGTTGCCGTATAGGCTGCTGGCGAACCCATTAGGACCGGGATTCTGCAACGCCAGCGGATTGACAAAGGTCGTGCTCGTGTAGTTCGACGACGTGTACTTCGTGGCGTCGCCGGCCTGCGCCGCCGGCAGGCCGCTGAAGTAAGCCTGGATGATCGGCAGCGGTGAGGTTCCGGTACCCGTGCCGAAATACTTGAACGTGCCGCCGCGGTTCGCCGCCAGGTTGGATTGCAGATTCTGCTGCGCCAGCTTGAACTCGCTCAGGAACCCGTTCTCCACGATGTTGGTTTCGTTCAGGTTGATCTGGCTCCAGTAACGCTTGCCGAAGTTGCCTACGTAACGGACCTCGACCACGGTCGCGCGCCCGATGGAGCGCTGAATGCCGAGGCTCCAACTGTGGACGTAGGGCATCTTGAGGTTGGGATCCACCGCATTGGCGGAATCCGTCTGCACGCCGGTCATGGGATACGCGGGCGTCGGCGAGAAGGAAGCCGGACCCAACCGGATGGGCTGCCGGAACAGCACGGGCAGCACGTCGCCGCCGGCGCCGGTCACCAGGTTGCCCAGCGAAATGCTGCGCCCGGCATTGATAAACCCGCCCGGATTGCTGTTGAGCAGGCCGAATGCCGTGGCGCCTTCGCGGTTGTAGGAGAGTGTGTAGCCCGCGCGGAGCACGCCCCTATCCCCGTTGAACAGCCACTTTAGCGGTTTCCAATCGACGTTCGGAGTCCATGCCAGGCCGCCCGTGGGAGCGAAGTTCTTCCAGAAGACCTGGTACAGGTGAGTGCCCGCCGGCGCCGGGTTGAACAGTGTTTCGGCGCCGGTCAGGGTGTTGGGCTTGAACAGATTGCCCTTCCCCGAAATGCCGAACAAGCCGTCGTATGTAGTCAGCGCCCACTTGTTGTTCAGGGCCACAACCGGCCATTCCACCTCCCAACGCAGTCCCAGGTTCAAGGTCAGGTTCTGTCGCACGCGCCACGCGTCCTCCGCGAACACACCCGTTTCGCGCTGCTGGTACCGCTGCACGTTGGGACCGAGAAACACATACTTCTTGCCGGTCTCGTCCAACTGCGCATTGCCCGAAATCGCCGTCACCCGCCCGGTGAGCGTGGCATAAATTCCCTTGGCGTTGTTCAGGTCGGTGGAGGATGCGCCCGGGAAATTGGCCGCGGTGAACATGGCGTTTGCCGGGTCGTTGGTGTCCACGCCGAGCGTGATGGTCGATACCACGGTGTTGGAAAGTTGCCACGAATTGATCTGGGAAAAGCTCGTGCCCAGAGTGATATTGTGCTGTCCGTGCAGGATCGACAGGTTGTCGTTGAATTGCTTCACCGGCGTGTTGCGGCGCGAAGGAGCACTCGACACTGTGGCGCTGGTGATTCCCGCGGCCCCGATGTTCAGATTGTAGCCGCCCTGGTTGGCGAGGGTGCCCGAGAACTGCCCCGCCGCGACTTCGGGGAAGAACAGCGTGGTGCCGCCGACCAGCCCGGCGCGGGCCTCATTGACGATATGGGACGTAATGGTGGAGCGCCAGGCCACCACGCCCAAGAAACGGTTCGACCCCTGGCTGCCCTGGTTCGGGAAACCCGGAAAGGCCGGATCGGTGCCGTTCAGAAAATCGACCAGTCCGGCAAAGTCCTGGTAGTTGTACGATGCCTCCAGGCTGTTGCGCCCATTGATATTCCAATCGATGCGGCCAGTGGGAAACTTGCGCCATTGGCCTCCCTTGGCGATGTACGAGAAGCGTTGCAAATTGGGATCGCTCCCCGCCGTGACGCCGCCCTTCGCAGTGGTCGAACGGATGTCCGCCAGCAACTGCCCGACGATCGGGTCGACCGTCGCTGTCTGCCCGTTGGCCTGCGCCAGGTTCAACAAGTTGACGCGCTGCACACCGTTCGTGCTGTTGTACTGGAACACGCCGGTCTGCGTCAGCGGATCGAGAACCGTGCGCGTGCGCGATGCGGCTTCGGGCAGCCGGTACTCTTCGTAGTTGAAAAAGAAGAACAGCCGGTTCCTGCCGCTGAACAGCTTCGGAATGCCGATAGGCCCGCCAACGCGGAAGCCATACTGATGCAGGTTGGCTTTGGTGCGTGGGGCCTTTCCCGTGTTCGGATCGGCCGGCAGGTCGCGGTTGTTGAACCAGTAGTTGGCATTGAACGCGGTGTTGCGCAGGTATTCGTAGAGGCTACCGTGATATTCGTTGGTGCCCGACCGCGTGGCGAACTTGATCTGCACCGCGCCCTCGCCGCTGCTGTCGGCGCCGGCCGTGGCGGTGGTGTAGGTCACCTCGCCGATGGCGTCCAGCCGCGGCCGCACGTACGTGAAATAGCCGTCGGTCGATTTCCCGAGGTTGTCCTGCACATTGATGCCGTCGAGCGTGATGTTGATCGCGCTCATCGGCATGCCGTCGATGGTCGACGTGCGCGGCCGCCCCGGCGTGCTCACCCCAGGCAGATTGAGCACCAGGTCCAGCGCATCGCGCGAGGTCAGCGGCAGGTCGATGATCTGGCGCCCCACCAGCGTCGTGCTGATGGCCGTCGACTGCGTCTGTACCAGCGCGGCCGAGCCTGCCACCGTCACCGTCTCGGTCTGGGTGCCTACCTCCACCCGCACTTCGATGTTCGAAGGGACGCCGACGTCCATCTTCACGTTCACCACCTGCTGCTGCTTGAATCCCGCCGCGGCGACGGTGACCGTGTACATACCGGAAGGCAATGAGGGCACATTGAATGTGCCATTGGCTTCGGTGACACTACTGTAAACCGCACCGTTGGCCTCGTTGAGCACGGTCACTTTGGCGGCCGGGATCACGGCCCCGCTCGGATCCATCACGGTTCCGGTGAGCGGCGCGGTAGAAGAGGTTTGCGCGTGCGCCGCCGTGACGGCCAAAAGCAGCATCGTCAAGAAAGCGCGGTTCCAACTAACTCCGAACGAACTCCGCATGAATTGTATCCCCCAACCCGCAAATTTGGTCAATTGTATCCCGGCGAGGCGTTCGGACACAAGCGAATTTGGACGAAACCCTCGGATTATCTGAAAGATAGTGCTTATTTCCGGCCGCCGCGTCCACGGCCGGCCGGTTGGGTCATGTCCACTCCGGCAGCCTTCAACACCTGCTGGGCGCCTACATAGTCGAGCTTGGGAGCCAGCTTGCGGATGCCGTCGAACACGAAGAAACGCGCCGCTTCATCGATGCCCACCCGTCCCGAAGAGACACCTCGATCCTTCAGACCCTGCACGATCCTCTGGTAGGGGCTCTCGTCCTCCTGCCAAATGCGGATGTCGTCGCCGGCATGAATCAGTTCGCGGGCGCGCATTTCCTCGAAGCCGGGCAGCACCCACACCAGCCCGCCCTTCGCCGGCAGAACCACCGCGAACGTGCGCTCGCTCTTCCCCCAGCGCACGCCCGTCAGGTACGTCATGGCCGGCCCCGGCTCCAGCACTACGGCCTGAAGGCCGAACTCCTTCATGGCGTCCTGGAGCTTGGCGATACGCTCGCGATAGGCGGCTTCGGAAACTTCGGTGGTCTGCGGCATAGGCTATCCAAATGGTTGATCGATGGCCGGACTTTGCTTCGTAAACATACGCGCGCCGTCTTCGGTGATGTACATGCAATCCTCCAGGCGCACTCCGAACTCGCCGTAGATCGCAATGGTTGGCTCATTGCTGAAACACATCCCGGGCTGCAAGCGCGTCTGGTTGCCCTTCACCAGGTAAGTCCACTCGTGGCCATCCAGTCCGATCCCGTGACCGGTGCGGTGCGGCAGGCCCGGCACCTGGTAGCCCGGTCCGAAGCCGGCGCCGGTGATCACTTTGCGCGCGGCGGCGTCCACCGATTCGCACGTGGCGCCGGGCCTGGCGGCGGCCAGCGCGGCGTCCTGCGCCTTGCGCTCCAGGTTCCACACCTGGCGCTGACGGTTTGTCGGTTTGCCGAGCACCCTCGTCCGCGTGATGTCCGACTGGTAGCCTTCCACCGTGCAGCCATCGTCCACCAGCACCATGTCTCCCTGGCGCAGCGTTTGCGGCTGGATGCTGCCGTGCGGGAAGACGGTGTACTTGCCGAAGATGATCATCGCGAATCCCGGCGCGCCCAGCGCGCGATAAGCGGCCGCGATGTTGGCGCTCAACTCCTGCTGCGGCATGCCTTCGCGCAGCGTGGAGAACGCGGCCTTGTAGGCGGCGATCGTGATATCGTTGGCCCGCTGCAGCAGCGCGATTTCGGCCGGCGATTTGATCGCGCGGCACCCGATCGACACCGCATCGCCGCTCACGAATTCCAGCGCCGGGGCCGCCTGGCGAAGGCCATCGAACACGGCGAACCGGACTCGCTCTTCGATGCCCACGCGAGTGCCCGCGCCGCGGTCTTTCAGCGCCCGCACCAGCTTCGTGTGGGGACCTTCGTCTTCCCTCCACGTGCGCACATCTTTGCCCATACGGATCGCCTGGTGCGCGCGCTCCTGGTCGGATTCGGGGACGATCCAGACAGGCTCGCCGCTTGCCGGCAGCACCAGTGCGAACGTGCGGTCGCTCGGCGGCCACCTCGTTCCGGTGAAGTAGTACGGGCTGGAACCGCCCTCCAGTACGACCGCGCCGATTTTGTTTTCGCGCATCAGACTGCGCGCCTTTTCCACGCGCGCACGGCGCTCGTCGCCGGTGATGGGCTGGATGCCGTCCGTCATCGGGCGGATGTTCTTGATGGCGTCGGGGACCGATTGGGCACTCACCACCTGCGCCAACTCCGCTGCCGCAGTCGTCAAAAAGGTACGTCGATTCATGCCAGGGCGCCAACCCTCATTTGCCACCTGTCGCGGCCGCACGCCAAAGAAACCCCTCGGCTGCATTCTTCTCGGCTCTCTCTGCGCGCGAAACACGCAAACGACGCCAAAGCCCCAATCCCCCACCGGCCGCTAATGGTTCTCCTCGGCGTCCCGGCGCCTCGGCGGTTAACCCGATCCTCTCCGCGCCTCTGCGCCTCCGCGTCAAGTACGCGGTACGCCTCCGGCCTCGCCGGGTTAGGCAATCAGCACCGGATTCTTCTTGTGCCACTCCGTCGCCTGCTCGTACGCCAGCGCCACGCGCAGCGGCGAGCCTTCATCGTAAATCTTGCCGAGGAAGCCGATCGACCGCGGAATCTCGTTCTGGAATCCGCACTTCATCACCACCTGTGGATTGCCGGTCAGGTTGGTCGTCGTCAGCAGGCCGTTGTTGGGAGCCAGCACGATCACGTCCCAATCCGCCATGAACTTCTCGAATTTCTCCACCAACCGCGCCCGCACGCGCTGCGCGCGAATGTACTCCACGGCCGGAATCAGCCGCGAAGTGCGGAAGCTATTCGGCCAGTCCTGCGGCGATTGCCCGCTCAGCTTTCTCACCTGGCCGTCGCGCGTGATATCGTCGAAGGCCGCGGCGCCCTCGGCCTCCAGCAGGAAGCGAATCCCAGTCAAGTCCTCCTGATACTCCACGGGCGTCATGGCGGCGCCGGCGCTCTTCAAATCCGCCAGCGCCTGGTCGTAGATCTTCTTCTGATCGGCTTGCAGCCGGTCGAAATCCTTCTGCAGCACACCGACCCGCAAACTCTTCAGCGGCTTCTTCGGCTCCCAGTGGAAGGGATCGGGCCCCACGGTGCGGTCGTGTCCGTCGGGCCCGTACACCGCGTTCAGAACCAGCGCGCAATCTTCCACGCCGCGGCAGATCGTGCCGATCTTGTCCATCGTCCAGCTCAGCGCCATGGCCCCACGGCGGCTGATGCGTCCGTAAGTGGGCCGCAGTCCGACAGTCCCGCACGCGGTGCTCGGCGAGACGATCGACCCCAGCGTCTCGGTGCCCAGCGAGAAGCCCACCAGTCCCGCCGCGGTGGCCGACGCGGAACCGGCCGACGATCCGCTCGAACCGCGATCGTAGTCCCCCTTCTCGCGCGCGGCCGCGGTCGGCCAGGGGCTCTTCGTCCGCCCTCGGAACCAAAGGTCGCCCTGGGCCAGCGCGCCCATCGAGAGCTTCCCGATGAGCACCGCGCCCGCTTTGTACAGCCGTTCCACGCACGTCGCATCGTAGTCCGGAACGCGATGCTCGAACGGCTCCGCGCCCCACGTCGTCGGAATGCCCTTGGTATCGAACAGGTCCTTGACCCCGAACGGAATTCCGTGCAGCGGTCCGCGATAGCGGCCCGCCTTGATATCGGCATCGGCCGCGGCGGCCTTCTCCAGCGCCGGTTCCTCCGTGAGCGTCACCAGGCACAGCAGCTTCGGCGAGTACTTCTTGATCCTCGCCAAATACATCTTGGTGAGGTCCGTGGACGACACGGCGCGCGACCGCACCAGCGGCGCCAGTTCACTAACCGGCCAGAAGGCCAGGTCCTCGAGATTCTGCGGCGCCCTGGCGTTCCTGGTCCCGCCGAAAGCCGGCTCGAAGCGCGCGGGACCCTTGCCCGGCACGCGGTCCGGCAGCCCCGGATGAAACGCGAACGCGGGTTCCGTGTCATAAGGCACGTCGATCTTGCGCAGCGCCTCATAACTGAACAGCGCCCCGTTGACCCGCCGCAGCATTTGCTCGATCTCGCCATCCTGAAATTCGAGACCGAGCAGGGTCAGCGCGGCCGCCACCTGCTCCTTGGTGACGCGCATCGCCTGCTGCTGCTGCTGCTGCTGTCCGCGGCCCTGCCCGCCCGCCGGCCGCGCCACGGCCAGGACACTCAACAGTTGTAACCACGTTCTTCTGTCCATAAACTTACCCATGATATACCGTTGAGCGAGCCATCGTTTCTGGCGGCCCGCTGCGGTAGCGCCGGCGGTCCTTGCAGCCTTTGGACCTGCCCCCTTTCGCCACACTGCCGTTATGCGGCCTCGAATGCGGCCGGTCAGGGCCGTCATGAAACAACCTTTTCATCGCTCCCTTTGGTCGCGGCTCAGTAACCTACCTCCTGCCGAGCCGCGACTGAAGGGAAACGGTGTTTCGTGACAAGCTCTCAGGCCGTTAGCCGTCCAGCCGGACAGGCTGCTGCTGTTGTGTTTCATTCATAGATAGGAACGGCCATTGCGGATTTGTCAAGCTCCAAAAACAAGTCTTACCAGGTTTGTTCTATCTCTCCGGCTCGCCGGTGAACTACGTGCTGCGGAGCGGCGACGCCGGATTCTACGCCTATGCCGTCTTTCGTCATCCGGCGTCGCTCCGCGCCACACTCGATAACGGCCTGGTACGTTTGACGTGGTCGAAGCACACCGGCACGTTGTGGAACGGCGATGCGATAGACCGCGAAGTTCCGAATCCGAATGTGGCTCTCCACGGTGCGAAACGCGAAGTAGCCGTGGGTGTACGGGCCGGGGTCGCGGTAGTCGAACAGCAGGTTGCCGTCCCGGTAATACTGGATGCGCCCTCCCGCCGCCACCAGCTCGATGGTCTGCGGCGCGTCAGGTTTCAGCAGCGTGTCTGCTTCCTTGAGATCGTGCTCGGGAAGCAGCGGCCGCAGCTCCGCGTCGCCGATGTAGCGGCGGAAGCGCGTCGTGGTGTTTCCGTTGCCGCCCTGCCCCACGTAGTAGGCGCGCAGTTGATTGTAGTCCGCGAACTTGCCGGAGCGTTGGGCGGCGAAGAAATCCGGCGACCGTGCGTCGGCGGCCATCCAGAAGCAGTTCAGATCCGACACGCGGTCGTTCGCACCGCCCGCTTTGACCATTGTGGCTTCGTAGCGAATCAGGATCGGACCGGCGAACTCCTGCTTCCACCACAGCGACAGTCCGCCGGGGACGTCGATATCCAGCGTGCCGTCCTTCGCCGAAATGCTGCCGCCCTTCTCGAGCTCCGCGGCCCAGTTCCCGGCACCGTGCGTAAAATCGTCGGCGGCGATGCGGTCGCCCAGGACGAAGGGCCGGCCGGCGGCCAGACAGACGGTGGACAAGGCCCACAGCAACGCGGCTTTCCACATGCTCCCATTCTATCGCTGCTGCTTCAGAGCCGCGACCGTAGGGAGGTCCCGATGGGCCGCGGCGGCCCACCAAAGGGCATGAAGACGCGACCGGTGCGGGCCGGGTATTTTCGCCGGTTCTTCGCCGCGTCTTCAAGGGAGGTCCCGATGGGCCGCGGTGGCCCACCAAAGGGCATGAAGACGCGGCCGGTGCGGGCTGGGTATTTTCGCCGGTTCTTCGCCGCGTCTTCAACCGAGCGGTCAAAGCCAAAAGCCGCCGAGCTGATCGGCACGGGGATTGCCTAGGCAGGCGGCCATGCGGTCCTTCCAGATCTTCTGAAAGTGGGCGATCGTTCCGTGGCCGGTGTCCTTGTCGTAGCGGCTCTGGAGGAGGCCCGCGCGGGTAAAAAAATGCAGCCGCGCCGCATTCTGAACGAGCGTGGTCAGGGCGGCCATGTTGGGGGCCCGCAAAGCCATGAACTCTTTGGCCAGCGCCCGTGCCGTGACAATGCCCACATCGTAGTGCAACTGTTCGTGCGAGAGCAGCGCCGCTGTTTGAAGAACTCCACTCCAGACCTGGGCATTGGGAGTGATCGTGATGACGTTGGGATCCGCCAGCGCAACCTGAGTGCCGATGGTACGAGGCGCCAACGCGGGAAAGTTGAAATTGAAGCGGGTGAGCGCGTCCACCAGGGTTCCGTCATTGGGGTCGGGGATCTGGTTCGGCACCACAGTGAAATTCGTCCAGGTTAACGTCGCCGGATTCGCCACTACCGTGATTGCCATGAAGACACCTCGTGTGTGGCGTCCTTGACATTCGAAAACCACTCCCTCACGGCAGCGGCTCCGATCGGCGCCGCGCGCGTAAACAAGCGGTATTCGGGACGGCACACTTACCTTTCAGATTGTCCCTCAAGTAGAGCAAGTTGTTCAAGTCGAGTTCACTGGTGACGCAGCGCTACTGACGGGATCGATGAGCATGTCCCGCTCGCGGTTGCGTTACAATAGAGAACCGGGATGCACTGGCGAGGGGTTTTGCTGGTTTTGGCAGCGGTCGCGGCGCCGGCGCGCGCGGCCGGAGGCTTGACCTATGTGGGAGCCGCGGTGTGCGCCAAATGCCACGCCGATGTCTACGCCAAGTGGTCGGGGTCGCGGCACAGCAAGATGGTGCAGCCGGCGACCAAGGCCGGCGTCAAAGGCGATTTCAGCCGGGGCCGCATCGTGTTGCGCGACGCGCCCTATCTGCTGCGCGAGCGTGAGGGCGTCTACTACATCACCGAGTCCTACCTGACGGGGAAGCCGCAGGAACATCGCGTCGACTACACCCTTGGCAACCGCCGCATCCAGCATTACCTGACGCGTCTGCCGAGCGGCCGCGTGATCGTGCTTCCGCCGAGTTGGGATGTGCTCCGCAAGCAGTGGTTCCACAACTTCGAGATCGGGGATCCCGACGAGACCGCCGAAGTCACGGTCCAGGTGTGGAACAAGAACTGTTACTCCTGTCACGTGAGCCAGCAGGAGAAGAATTACGACGCGGAGAAGGACGAGTACCAGACCGCCTGGCTGGATTTCGGCACCAACTGCGAGCGCTGCCACGGACCCGGCAGCCAGCACGTGGCGAACTACAGCGCCGCCGCGCGCCCGGCGGGACCGGCCCGCGACATCGTGGTGCAGACGCGCCTCGACGCCGAACGCAACACCATGGTCTGCGCGCAGTGCCACTCGTTCCGCGACATCTACGCGCTAGGGTACGCCGCGGGCGCCGATTACTACGACTTCTACCTGCCGATCCTGGAATACAACCAGCCGGAGGACCACGACCCCGCCTACTGGCCCGATGGGCGCACCCGGCGATTCTCGAACGACGCGTTCGGACTGTGGCAGAGCGAGTGCTTCCTGAAGGGCAAGGTCACCTGCGTGGGTTGCCACGTGACGCCGCACGAGGTGGAGATCGAACGCAACCCGCAGCTTCGCCCCGACGCCAACGCGCTTTGTACGCGGTGCCACGAGTCGATCGGCAAGGCCGTGCCCGCGCACACGCACCATGCCTCCGGGAGCGCCGGCAGCTCGTGCGTGGAATGCCACATGCCGCGCACGGTCCTGAGCGTCAAGGCGCAGATTCGCGATCACTCGATGAGCATTCCGGTTCCGGAGAACACCATCAACCACGGCATTCCGAACGCCTGCAACGTCTGCCATCGGGATCGCGACGCGAAGTGGTCGGTGAAGCAGATGAGCGCGTGGTACGGCGAGCGCTCGCGCCAGAAGCTCATGCGGCGGGCCGATGCTTTTGCGATGGCGCGGAAGGGCGACGCGGCGGCCATCGCGAAACTGTTGGAGATTCTGGCGAGGCCCTCGGAAGGGCCGCTGGTGCGGGCCAACGCTCTCGGACACCTGGGCCGATTCTCCAAGGACCCGCGAGTCTTCACGGCGTTCGAGCGCGCGCTCGCCGATCCGCAAACGCTGGTGCGCGCCGTGGCTGCGCTACGCATCAGTCCGGGCCAGGCGGACCGGCCGGCGGCGACCTCCGCGCTGGTGCGGGCGCTGGGAGATGCCGCGACGACGGTCCGGGTGGCCGCCACGGTGTCCCTGGTCAGCCTGGGAGCCGGCAGGCTCGAAGGCGAAGATGGCGAGCGATTCGAACGCGCCAAGCAAATGTTCCGCGCGCGTGCCGAGCTGAATTCCGACGATGCCGAGCAGCAGCTCGGGGCGGGGCGGTTCTACCTGCTCACGGGCGATCCGGTGACGGCGATCGGCGCCCTGCGGGGCAGCCTGAAGCTCGATCCCGAAGTTCCCGCGCGGTACTATCTGGCGTACGGCCTCGCACAACAGGGGAAGCTGGACGAGGCGCGCCAGATCCTGCAGGCGATTCCGCCGGCCGATTCCCAGTACGCCAGGGCGCAGGTGCTGTTGAAGGCCATCGCGGAACGGTAGGCGCACGGAGCCGCGACCGTCAGAGCGGTTTCTCGCAAAGCTCTCTTGACTTCGTCCCGGAATCGCGCCACACTTCCTATCAAGCGTCTATGGGAATGCGATGGTTCCATCGTGCGCGGCTCCGTATGCGGAGCGCCTGGCGCCGCCGTCAACTCGATCGCGATCTGGAAGAAGAACTTCAGTTCCACCAGGACATGCTCGCGCGGGAACATCCCGACGCGCGGCGGCGCTTCGGTAACGCCGCGTTCCTGAAGGAAGCCTGCCGCGAGCCGTGGAGCCTGGGCGCCATCGAGATCTGGTGGCAGGACCTCCGCTACGCGGCGCGCACCCTACGGAAGAATCGCGCCTTCGCCAGCGTCGCCGTCCTCACGCTGGCGCTGGCGATCGGCGCGAACACCGCGATTTTCAGCGTGGTCAACGGCGTCATGCTGCGATCGCTTCCCTATCGCGATTCCGGACGCCTGGCCATGGTGTGGACCAGCGTGCCGCGGGACCACGAGGACCAAGCCGTCACCAGCGTCCCGACCTACCTCGATTGGAAGGCTCAGAGCCGCACGTTCGAAGACATGGCGTTTTACTCGTCCGCGGGCGCCACGCTTCTGGACCGTGCCGACCGCCTCGACCCCGAAAGCATCGACCTGGGAGACGTCTCGGCAAACTTCTTTGCCGTGCCGGGCGGACCTTTTCGGAACGGGAAGCCGCCGCCGACGAGCGTGTAGTGGTGCTGAGCCACCAAATGTGGCAGCGCCGTTTTGGAGGCGCACGAGACGTCAAGACGGTAAACGCGCACACACGACCAACCTGATGTGCAAGCTGGACCGTCGCTCGGACGTGATCAAGTACGCCATCCAATGGAAGGTGAGCCGGCTGCCATCCGTGAAAGTGCAGACCGAGTCTCGCCACGTAAGGCATCTTTGATCTTATCCACCAGGGCCGAAGGTACGAAGGGTTTTTGGATGTAGTGCCAACCGTAATGGTGAACCAGCGAAGCGCCGCCCGGGTAACCCGACATTAGCACCACGCGCATCTGTGGACGCCGCTCCTTGAGTCTTCTCGCGAGGTCCGGACCGGACATACCCCTCATCCTGACATCGCTAAGTAGCAGGTCGATGGTCGCCGGAAACTCTGCTTCAAACCGAATGGCCTCTTTCGCGTTCCTCGCCGGAATCACCGAGAAGTCGGCATCGTCCAGAATCTGCTTGACGAGCTTCAGAAGGGCCGAGTGGTCTTCAACAAGAAGAATGGTTTCGCGAGTTCCAAAAGGTTGAGCCATGAAACCTCCTTCAGGCAACCTTAACTCAAGTATACCCAGAGAGCCGGTCCACGGCTGTAGAGTATTATTCCCTTGAAAACTTTCGCCGCTAGCTTTCATGTAATCCGGGGGTGAGGCTGCCCCTTACCTGGTTGCACGATGATCCCAATCGGCGCGCGCCATGGGCAGTTTGAACCCGATTTGCTGCAAAATACGGCGTTTGTACTCTCCGGCACATTCAACTTCGCCGTCCGGTTTGGGGAGCTTCGTTCCCCCTTGCGCATGTCAAAAAGTCGCCGCATAATTATTCCAGCGCTCAAGGTCTTGTTATCTCTGGGACCTTTTAGTTGTGGCGTGCAAGTCCGCTGTTCTGCGGTCGTGGACCACCCCCCAGATTGATCCAAAAAGCGTGAGGCTGGATGCAGCAAAGCCTTGAGCTTACCCTGAGTCACGCAACGACAGGGCTTCGAAGGAAGTGAACCAACGGGAGGAAGGATTATGGGCGCAAACGCGACGGCTCTCCAAAAGTCGGCGGGAACCATGTCAAGCGGTGCAACAAAGATGATGCCTGAAATGAGCACCACAAGTGAATCCGTGAAAACCGCCGCAACCTTTAGCCCAACTGAAAGCGAAATAGCCACAGTTGCGCATCAATTGTGGCTGGACAACGGCTGTCGAATTGGATCGGATCAAGAAGACTGGTTCCAGGCGGAAGCGATGATCAAGAACGCACTCGTCGCGAAGTGCGAAGATCTGTCGAGGCGTCCATCGATCCCCCGCTGCGATATTCGCACCGAGTCCGAAATTCTGGCCGAGTTCCGATGGGAGGGACATTGGGAGGTATGGGAAAGTGAATGGGGCGGCGCCCGCTGGATCTGGGATTTAGGCCACTCCAGGCGTTGAAGTTTCGAATCGAGCAGGCTGAACGGACGCCGCGGGGTAAATGACCAGAGGCATCCAAACGGTCGTGTTTGACCAGCGCATCTGTTTGCAGCCGCCTTTATGAACCGATTCCGCAAGTTCGGATTCATTGACTACAACGGTGGCGTGAAGGTCCACAGTTCATTGCCAAATGTCGTTCTGCACGACTGACGCTTTCGCTTTCGACTGGAGATGTTATTTGGACCGACTGGACCTGAATTGGTGCTGGCCTTGGCCGGCGTCGGGCTGGGAGCGGTGGCGTTGACGCGCATGAGTGCGAGCCTGCTGTTCGGAGTGAAGCCGGCGGACCCGATGACCTCCGCCGGCGTTGCGGTCGGAGTGAGTGGTCTACCGAGCGGCCTTGGCCTTCGCCGGAATCGCGACCTGCCTTCCCACCACCTTCTCGATCTCGTCCATCTCCACCGGTGCGAATGAGGACAGATTCTCGTAGCCCTTCCCGGTGATCACGATCACGTCTTCCAGCCGAGATTGCGGCCCACACTGTTGCGGTAGGTATCGACGAAGCGCTCGGCGGCGGCTCGGTATTTGGGATTGGTGAAGCGGTGGGAGGCGATGGCGGCGTCCATCTTCTTCACCGCGTCCTGGATGACCGCGCGCGCTGTCACATGCGGCCGGATGGAGGTCATGAGCGCCTGGTGGAGCTTCACGTAGATGCCGTAGAGTTCGCGCGGGCCGGCGTTGAACTTGCCGTTGGCCGGGAACTCGCGCGTCGTCCTTCAGCTCGCTTTGTGCCGCGTGGTAGTGGGGGTAGAACGAGCTCTTCCCGGCGGCCACCAGGCCGAACCAGGCGAAGAACTGTTTGGCCGCGCGCAATGGCCTCCACCATGGCAGTGCCGGCGATGCGGGTAGCCCCGCGGATGAGCGCGATCTCGCGCAGGCTCCTGATAACCCGCATGGCGTCGAGCGTGGGATCGAGATCGCGCTGCTTGCACTTGGGCGCCGCGGCGTGGATAGGCGCTGGTCCTGCGCGAGCTTCGCCAGGCCTGCCGCGAACTCGGTGCGATCGGCCACGCGCGCGAAGCCGGTGAGCTTGCCCGCTTCTTCGCCGGGGACCAGAACCGGGCCTTCGGAGCGCTCCCGCCGCTCGTTGCGTGGCTCCTCGACGCTCGTGAGGTAGAAGAACTGATTGCCCTGGCGGAACTTCATGTAGCCGGGGTACTCGGTGGCGCCTTCCAGCAGGGCGGCGGCGTCGTCGCCGATCTTCTCCATGAGGCGCGCGCGCCGCCCGGCGAACTCCTCCTTGGGCAAGGCATCGGTGAACAGCGGCTGGGCCGCGGCAGCCGCTGCGACCGACAGGACGAGGAATAGCTGACGGTGCTCCACAATCTACACCTTCACCTCTTTCCATTTGCCGCGGCGGAACAGGATCACCGACACCACCGCCAGCACCGACTCCGCGCCGCAGATCGCGAAATAGACTCCGCGCGGTCCCATGCCGGCCATTTGCGCCAGGTACCACGCCAGCGGGATTTGCAGCATCCAGTAGCAGAACAGGTTGATCCAGGTCGGCGTGGCGGTGTCGCCGGCGCCGTTGAATGCCTGCTCCATGATCATGCCCCAGGCGTAGAACGGGTATCCCAGGCTGACGTATTTCAGGCAGTCCACGGCGATCGGGACCACCTGTGGATCGCTGGTGAAGAAGCTCACGAGCAACCGCGCCCCCGAGAAAAAGACGATCCCGACCAGGGTCAGGAACGCCATGTTGTAGGCGCCGCCGAGCCAGACGGCGCGCTCCGACCGCTCGGGCCGCTTGGCACCCAGGTTCTGTCCCACCAGGGTCGCGGCCGCGCTGCAAATGCCCCACGACGGCATCAGCGCAAACAGAATGATGCGAATGGCGAGCGTGTAGCCGGCGATGGCCGCACTGCCAAACATGGCATTGATGCGCGCCAGGCTCACCCAACTGGCGATGGCGATGAAGTACTGCACGGTGGACGTCCGGGCGATGCGCAGCAAACGCAGGAGCACCGGCCAATCGACGCGCAGGTGGCGGCGCGCGATAGCTACGCGGCCCCGCCCGCGCGACAACACCCAGAGTTGGTAGAGCACCCCGATGCTGCGGCCGGTGGTGGTGGCCACCGCGGCGCCCGTCACACCCAACTTCGGGAACCCCGCGAACCCGTAGATGAAGCAGGGGTCGAGCACCATATTGATGGCGTTCGAAACCCACAGAGTCCGCATGGCCGTGGTAGCGTCGCCCGAGCCGCGGAAGATGCCGTTGATCAGGAAGATCAGGATGATGCTCACGTTTCCGCCGAGCAGTATGGTGGTGTAGCCGGCGCCCACGCGGATGACGTTCGCGTCCGCATGCATCAGCGCGAGCAGTTGCGGCGCAAACAGGGCGCCCGCGATTCCGGTGATGACGGATACGACCACGCCGCAGCCAATGGCCTGCACCGCGGCGATGGACGCGCCCTCGGGATCCTTTTCGCCGATGCGCCGCGCGACTGTGGCAGTGGCCGCCATGCTGAGCCCCATGGCGATGCTGAAGACCAGGACGATGAGCGATTCGGTGAGCCCGACCGCGGCCATCGCGTCCGCGCCGAGTCGCGCCACCCAGAACGCGTCCACCAGCCCGAAGGTCGATTCCATGGCCATTTCGAACATGGTCGGAATCGCCAGCAGCGCGATACCGCGGCTGAGACTGCCTTCGGTGAAGTCCTGCCCGGTGCCCGCCAGGGCTTCCCGCAGGAGCTTCCATTTGCCGCTGGGAACTTCTTGTGCCTCCGCTTGCATAAGTGCCTTTTCCCGGGGTTTGGCTTGGTTGAAATGATTGGAGGAGGTTCGGGACTCAGAGAAAGCTCAACGGGCGCATGGGCGCCAGCAGCGCTTTTCTGTTACCGAACCGAGGGAATGAAGCAGTCAAAGAATTTCATGGGCAACCTGCTTGGGATTATCCTACCACATTCTTGTTGACGGCAACAGGGAAATCGTTCCTCCGTTCATCCTTGGCACAGAGCCTCGATGCATCGACTAACCAACCTTTTGGCGCCGCCGCTCCGCGGAGCGTGTACGCGCGGAGGAAACGCGCGAGCATCCCGATGAAACGATCGAGGACCTGGTGGCGCCTGGCCTGAGCCTCGAAGAGGCAACCAGGGCCGCGCAACGGCAATTCGGCGACCGCACCGCCGTCCTGGAGAGCGGCCGCGACGAATGGGCACTTCCGTTCGTCGAGCACCTGCTCCAGGATCTCCGCTACGCGGCCCGCTCGCTCGCGAAGTGCCCCTCTTCAACCTGTATTCTCTTTGGCATGGCGGTCACGGTTGAGGTTCTGCAAGCCGGCCGGGTAACACCGGCGGTCTTTCCGCCGGTACGTCACTTCGCCTTCCGCCGCAGCCAGCCGCCGGGGTACGAGGTCATCACCATCGCCTCGCGGCTGAAATCCTGTTCGAATTCCTTGCCGCCGCCTTCCGCGAGAAACTGCCGGACAGCGGCCATCGGTCCCGGCCCCTGTTCGGGATGTGTCGGGACGCCGTCGAGGTGCGTGTCCTCCACCGCGATGTAACTTCCCAGGCTGACCAGCGGCGCGTACAGGCGCAGCTCATTCAACACGTGCTGGCGCGAGTGGCCGGAATCCAGGTTGACGAGTGTCCGCCAGCCCTTGACCCGTTGAGCATACTTCGCCACGATGGCCGGATCGGTCGAGCTGCCGAGAGAGAACTCCACGTATTTCTTCCAGAGCGGATGGGTTGCGGCGCCTTGCGTCAGGTCCTGAATATCCACCGTCAGGACACGCGCGCTTTCGCGGCCCATGCCGTTCAAGGTGTGCGCCCAGTAGAGCGCCGACCCGCCGTACCACGTCCCCGTCTCGATCACGAAATCCGGCTGCACTTCGTAGGCGATCTGCTGAAGCATCCACAGGTCGAGCGGGTTTTTGATGATGCGGACGTTGTGAAACGAGAGGCTGTCCCAGATCGGCAGGTCGTGAAACAGCTTCATCAGCTCGCGCTGCTTTTCGGGCGGCACCTTCTGATTGCGCTCGCGGAGCACCTTGTCGAATGCCGCGCGCGACTGGGCCATCTGCGCGTCGCGGTATTCCGCGGTCTGCTCGAATTCTTTCAATCCCGCCGACGTGGCGATCAGGCCCACAGTCTGGCCGTCGGGACTCCTGGCGGAGTGGTCCGCCGTAAACTCGACGATCGCGGGCCGCTGTCGCAGAGCTTCCGCCGGCACTCGGCAGGCAAAGAGATATATAGCGCTCCGGCTTCGGATACGTCTGCTTGCCAACCTCGACGCCGTTGACCTTGGCCATCACCGTCACGGCGGACGCCTTCTCGAAGTGCTCCTGGGGGACGCTGAAGTCCAGTTCGAGCCAGGTGGGCTTGGAGGCGGACGGCGGATCGAGCGAGAGAGCAAAGGAGGGCTCGGTCCATCTCCACAGCCCCTGGCCCGCAAAGACGCCGCGCACCAGCCTGCTCTTGTAGCTGTCGTTCGCCATGGAGACTTCGGAGACTGTGGCTTGCGGATGGCGGCTTCGATGGCACGCGCCTCCGAGCACGAGGAGGCAGAACGCCGCAGACAGGCAGGACTTGCGAACGTGGACGAAGGTCATAGGGCAATCGACACTATAACCGAAGTAGACAAGTCCGGCGCTACCATGGCTTTCATGAGGGGTCTCATGACGCTTCCCCGCCTTGCCGCCGGATTGCCCGGCTGTGCCCTATTTGCCACCGAGCCTGACCAGGCAACCCGCCGCTGGTGGTCGCACGTCGAGGCCCTCGCCAACGACGGTCTGGAAGGCCGCGATGCCGGCAGCGAGGGATACCGCAAGGCTGCGCGCTACGTGGTCGCGCAGTTCGAACGCGCCGGGCTCAAGCCCGCGGGCGAGCCGGGCTACTACCAGAGCGTGCCGCTGCACGTCAGCAGGTTCAGATCCTTTGCCAGCCGCAACAGCCCATCGAGAACACCCGCACCAGGCGATCGCCTACACTAAACCCGTCGAAAAAAGTGCCTCCCCGTGCGTCACCGTGAGACCGCATTCCCCGGGTTCCCCGGCGCTCCAGCCGCTCACCTTGGAATCGGTCCCGGAGCGGTCCGGGACGCTACAATAAAAAGACCGTGCCCCTAACCTGTTATCTGGACGCATTCTCGGGAATCAGCGGCGACATGCTGGTCGGTGCGCTGGCCGATGCCGGCGCCGACCGGAAAGCGATCATGGACGCGATTGCCTCGCTCGAAACCGGGGCCACGGTTTCCTTCGAGCAGGTGAAACGCGGCGGCATCGGCGCCACGAAGTACCGCGTCGAAGTGCAGGAGCAGCATGCCCACCGCCACCTGTCGCACATCGTCAAAATGATCGAGAAGGCGGATCTCCCGGAGCGCGCGGGGCGCGATGCCGTGGCGGTATTCCGCCGGCTCGGCGAGGCGGAAGCGGAAGTTCACCAGGTGGCCATCGAGAAGGTGCATTTTCACGAGGTGGGCGCCGCCGATTCGATCGCGGATATCGTGGGCGCGTGCGTGGCGTTCGCGCAACTGGATGTCGGGACCATCGTCTGCTCACCTGTGAATGTGGGCAGCGGCACAGTCAAAACGGAGCACGGGATTCTGCCCGTGCCGGCGCCGGCGACCGCGCGGCTACTGGCCGGCGCGCCGGTGTATTCCCGCGGTCCGGCAGTGGAGCTGACCACGCCGACGGGCGCCGCGGTGGCAACCACGCTGGCGAAATCGTTCGGCGCGCTGCCTCCTATGACGCTGTTACGCACGGGGTACGGCGCGGGCGACCACGATTTTCGGGAACAGGCGAACGTGCTGCGCGCGATGCTCGGGGAAGGCACGCAAACGGATGAGGCCACCACGGTTTCGGTGATCGAGGCGAATATCGACGACCTCAATCCGCAGGTGCTGGGCTACGCTACCGAGAGGCTGCTGGCAAGCGGCGCGCTGGATGTAACGCTCGAACCGCTGCTGATGAAGAAGGACCGGCCCGGCAACCTGCTGCGGGTGATAGCCCGGCCGGAGCACCGGGAGCGGCTGGCGCAGATGGTTTTCGCCGAAACCTCTACTTTGGGGATCCGCATGTACTCGGCCGAGCGGCGCGTGCAGCCGCGGACCTGGAGCGAGGTGGATACGCCCTACGGCAAAGTGCGGGTGAAGGTCTCGGGCGATGGCAACTACGCGCCGGAGTACGAGGATTGCCGCAAACTGGCGCTGGAATCCGGCGTCGCTCTGAAGCACATCATCGCAGAAGCCAATTACGCGTACCTGAAGCGATCCAGATGAAATATTACCTGACCACTCCGATCTATTATGTGAACGCCGCGCCGCACATCGGCCACGCCTACACCACGATTGTCGCGGACCTGGTGCGCCGCTTCAAGCGGATGCAGGGATATGAGTCCGTGCTCACCACCGGGTCGGACGAGCACGGGGTGAACGTGGAGCGCGCCGCCGGGCGCGCGGGCAAGACTCCCAAGGAATTCTGCGACGTGATCGCGGCCGAGTTCGAGCGGCAATGGCAATTGCTGGGCCTCAATATCGACTACTTCCAGCGCACCACCAATCCGGGCCACGCGCGGGTGGTCCAGGACCTGTTCGACCGGTGCCGGAAGAACGGCTACATTTATAAAGGCTCGTACACGGGGCAGTACTGCATTTTCGACAATCTCTACGTCAACGACGCCAAACCGGGAGACCCGTGTCCCGATTGCGGGCGGCCGACCGAGACCATCACCGAGGAGAATTTTTTCTTCAAGCTATCGGCCTTTTCAGGAAGGCTGCTGGAACTCTACGAGTCTCAACCGGATTTCATCCAGCCCGGCACGCGGCGCAATGAAGTGATGTCCTTCGTGCGGCAGGGCCTCAACGATCTTTCCATCACGCGCACCAGCATCAAGTGGGGCATCCCGGTGGCCGGAGAGGCGCCGCACGTGTTTTACGTCTGGTTCGATGCGCTCACCACCTACATGAGCGCGGTGGACGGCAAGGGATTGTGGCCCGCGGACCTGCACCTGATCGGCAAGGAGATCGTGCGGTTTCACGCGATCTACTGGCCGGCGTTCCTCTGGGCGGCGGGGCTGGAACTGCCCAAGCGCATCTTCGCGCATGGCCACCTGCTGTTCGAAGAGAGCAAGATGAGCAAGTCGCGCGGCAACATCGTGCGGCCGGAACCCATACGGCGAGTGATGGGGGCCGACGCGTTGCGCTACTTCCTGCTGCGGGAAGTGGTATTCGGGCAGGACGGCAGCTTCAGCTACGACGCCCTGGTGGGCCGTTACAATTCGGACCTGGCCAACGGGCTGGGCAACCTGGCCAGCCGCACGCTGACGATGATCCATCAGTACCGCCAGGGCGCCGTCCCGGAGGGCGCCGAACCGGCGATCGCGGCGCAGGCCAACGAGACCATCCAGGCGGTTCAGGATGCTTTCGAACGCTTCGAATTCTCCAAGGGACTGGAGGCCGTGTGGGCTTTTATTTCCGCGGTGGACAAGTTCATCGTGCAGTGGGCGCCGTGGAAGCTCGCGCGGCAGTCTGACGAAGGATCACAGGCGCAGTTGAGTATGACATTGTATACCGCGGCTGAAGCGCTGCGCATTGCGACGGCCCTGCTGTACCCGGTACTGCCGCAATCGGCGCTGAAGATCTGGGCGCAGCTTGGTATGAAGGAACCGATCGAATCGGTGCGCTTCGATGGATTGAAATGGGGCGGCTTGCAGCCGGGACAGACCATCGGGGAAGTGTCCGGCGTTTTCCCGCGGATCGAAATGAAAGAGGCGGTAGCCAACATGCGCGCGTTGGAGGAACAGGTCATGGCCGAGCAGGCGGCACTGCTGGGAAGGACGCCCGCTGAGCCCGCCGCGGCAGAGGCTCCGGCCGGATCGGCGAAGATCTCGATTGACGATTTCCTAAAGTCCGATCTCCGGGTCGGGCTGGTGCTGACCGCGGAGCGCGTCAAAGGCTCCGACAAGCTGATGCACATGACGGTCGATATCGGCGAGGCGGAGCCGCGCACCATCGTGGCGGGAATCGCCGAGGCATACACGTCTTCGGAGCTGGTGAACCGCAAGGTGGTGATCGTGGCGAACTTGCAGCCGCGTAAGCTGAAGGGCATCGCGTCCAACGGGATGATCGTGGCGGCGTCGGTGGAAGATGGCAAGCCGGTGCTGGCCGGGTTCCACGAAGACATCCCGGTGGGGGCGCGCCTCAAGTGAGGGGCCTGGTCGATTCGCATTGCCACCTGGATGATTCGAAGTTCGATGCCGACCGCGAGCCGGTGATCGAGCGCGCGATGGCCGCGGGCGTCGAGCGCCTGATGGCGATCGGGACCGGCGGCGGACCGCCCGATCTGGAGACCGCCATCCGGCAGGCGGATCGCTATCCGTTTATCTACGCGACCATCGGGGTGCATCCGCACGACGCTTCGAAGGCTGTGCCGGACACGTTTGTGGCATTGCGGGAACTGGCGGCGCATCCGAAAGTGTTGGCCATCGGTGAAATCGGGCTCGACTACCATTACGATTTCTCGCCGCGCGAGGTGCAGCGGCGGGTGTTCGAAAAGCAGTTGGAGATCGCGGGGGAGAGCGGTAAACCGATTGTGATCCACACGCGCGAGGCGTGGGAGGACACGGTCGCGGTGCTGCGCGAGCGGTGGCGCGGTGCGGGAATCATGCACTGTTTCACGGGCGGCGAGCAGCAGGCTCGGGAGGCGCTGGGCCTGGGCTTCCATCTGAGCTTTGGCGGCGTGCTGACTTTTCCGAAGGCGGAGGCCGTGCGTCAGGCGGCGCGCATCACGCCGGAAGACCGGCTGCTGGTGGAGACCGACTGTCCATATCTCGCGCCGGCGCCCTATCGCGGCAAACGCAACGAGCCGGCGTTCGTAGTGGAGACCGTGCGCCGGTTGGCCGAGGTGCGGGGCTGTACGCCGTCGGACATTGCGGACGTGACGACGACGAATTTCGAGCGCCTGTGCCTGACGGGTGCTTAGATTAGTGCCATGAAGCGCGCTCCAGTCCAAAACATTTTACCTAAGAATTGGTGGGGCGCCGTTTCGTGACCAACTGAGCCTACGGTTCCATTACGGGCGGAAGCCCGATGCTCCGGTACGTCAGTCCCGGCAGGTACCAGAGCCCGCCGGTCCCACACAAACAAGACCCCCCGGCGCCCGGCCCGGGCGGAAATCGGAAGGTGCGTTTTTTCGAGTCACGAGTTTTGGGGAAATATTTTCCTTTTAGAAACAACAACTTAGTTCTAAGAATTCCTTGCAGGTGAAAAGGGAGGGGCTAGATTGAAATTGAGAGGAATCGCTGCTGGTTCAGGGCGATTTCGAACAACCCAGATGCCGACGGATCCGATTATTATCATCGCCTCGGTACTGCGGATTTTGGGCGGTTTCTAAAGCAAACCGGCCCTTTTCGCGCCCCCGCAGGCGCGACCAACCAATACCCCCATTTGGGGGAGCCTATTCTTAGGCCAAAGCTGGTATCATTCTTTGGGGATATCCTTCTTGGGGATATTCCCAAAGAACTACCAGAAAGAATTAGTTCCATAGAATATAAAACCGGAGCGGAGTTTTGAAGCCAGCCAAGGTCTTGGCTTGTTGCCTGCTCGTTTTCCCGCTCGTCGGCACGGCGCCAGAGTCCGTTCCGCACCACAGGGCGAAGCCCCTGCAACTCACCAGGGAGAGAACCGCGCGCCTGAAACCGCTGGAGGCCCTGAAACAGGAAGGGCTGGATTTGTTGCGGCATGGCCGCTACAGCGAAGCCGAGCCGCGTTTCGACCGGCTCCGCCAAGCCGCCCTGGCGTTGCAGGAATTCGACATGGCTGCGCGCGCCACGGCCAACGTAGGCGCGTGCCAGTTGGCTCGCCGCCAGTACCAAGCCGCACGGCTTACGTATCTCGATGCACGCCGTGTCGCCCAGCAGGCCGGCGACACCAGCGTGATGGCTATCGCGGATGCCAATCTGGGATCGATCTACTTCGAATTGGGAGACCTGGATGCGGCCGCACAATGGACCCAGCGCAGCTTCGAGCACATGTCCGGCAAGGACCGCAAGGAGCACCTGCCCGAGCTCCAGATTCAATTGGCTTCGTTACGTGCGCGCCAGAAGCGCGACAAGGAGGCGCTGGAGTTGTTCCGGCAAGGCATCGCCGGCGCCGATCGCGCGGGCAACCTTGCATTGTACGCGCTGGGTTGGAACCGGCTGGGCGAAGAGTTGCTCAAGGCTCGCCACCTGCCCGAGGCCGAGTCGGCGCTCCTGGAAGCCTACCGCGTCCGAAAACTGCACCACCTGCCACTGGACACTTCTTACCGCAGTTTGGGCCGTCTGCGCATGGAACAGGGGGACCTGGCGTCCGCCTCCGCGCTGCTGGACCGGGCGGTGGAGCTGGCGGCGGCGCCGCAGGGGCCGATTCCCGGTTGGGACGTGTACCACTACCGCGGCCGGGTGCGATTGAAGCAGGGCCGTCTGCGGGAGGCCATGGACGATCTGCGCATCGCCATGCGCCTGGCGCGCGCCTGGCGCTGGTCGGTTCCAGATGACACCAGCCGGATCGGAGCGGAAGGCTGGCTCGACCAAGTCCACGCGGCGCTGATCGAGGCCGGCAACCGGCTGTACCTGGAGACGGGCGATCCCGCCCTGCTGCGGGAAACGTTCGAAGCGGCGGAGGAGAACCGGGCGAGCAGTCTGCGGGCGCTGGTCAGCGAGCGGCAGGCACAAATCGCTGATCTGCCGGCCGCGTATTGGGAAGCGATGGCGCGATTGCAACGCGCGGAGGTTGCGGCGTTGCGAGGCGGCGACCCCGCGGCAGGGGAGACGGTGAAAGCCACGCGCGCGGAGCTCGTGGGCATGGAGGCCGCCCTGGTTTCGCCGACGCAGCCGCGGTCGAACGAGGTGCTGGCGCGCGCGGCTTCCGCCCTCGACCCGGAGACCGTGCTGTTCAGCTTTCACCTGGGCGATTCGCGATCCTGGCTGTGGGCGCTCGACCGGGCGGGGGCGGCGCTGTATTCGTTGCCGCCCCGGGAAGAGATGGAGTCGCAGATCCAGGCTGCGGCGCGCGCCGTTCGGGAGGATACGGCGGAGGCCGCGACTTCGGGCGCGATGATGTACCGAACGCTCTTCGGGCAGGTG
>JBGPKH010000012.1:0-35143 GCA_041485845.1 Bryobacteraceae bacterium | reverse complement strand
TCCTCTTGCGCCGCCTCAGCCGTATCCGCACCCGCTTCCAAAATCTCGCTTTCAACACCAAAGCCGAAAAATAGGCCTCGATTGGCCGGATATGAACTGGGGTTTTGGGCGGGGTGGATTTGGAGTGGTTTTTTGCGGTTGCGGGGGCAACGATCCGTTCCCGGTGCTACGGTCCTTGCGTCCGCCGTTTTCGCCGCACCCCTCTTCTGTATGCTGGTAACGGCCATGTACCAGGTAGTGATCGACACCAATGTGTTTGTCGCGGCGCTGCGCTCCAATCGCGGAGCGTCCCACCGTCTGTTGCGGCTGGTGACTGGCCAGGAGGCTGTCCTACTTTCTGCGAACTCTCTCCCCCTCCCGCGCGTATCCATACAGTAATGAGCCTCGCCCACGATATCCGCATCGGCCTGCGTGCGATCCGCAACGCCCCCGGCTTCGCCGTCACCGCGATGGTCACGATGGCGCTCGGAATCGGCGCCACCACCGCCGTTTTCAGCGTGGCCGACGCCATGCTGTGGAAGCCCATTCCACTGCCGCACCTGGAAACGCTCGCGGTCGTCCTGGGACGAGTTCCCGACGACCCGCGCGACTGGACCGACACCACCCCAGCGGACGTCGCCGACATTCGCCGCGAAAGCGCCTCGTTCTCCAGTTTCGCCTCCTGGGACACCGGCCTCGCCAATATCGCCGGTCCCGGCGGCGAGCCGGAGCGCGTCGAGCAGGCGCTGGTCACGGCCAACTTCTTCGACGTCCTCGGCGTTCAGCCGCAGCGCGGCCGCGGTTTCCAGCCCGGCGAAGACCAGCCCGGCCGCGAGCGCGAAGTGGTCCTCAGCGATGCCCTCTGGAAGCGCCGCTTCGGCGGCGACCCCGGCCTCATCGGCAAGTCCATCCGCCTGGATGACCAGGACTACACCGTGGCCGGAGTCATGCCGTCCAAAGTCGTCTTCCCCGTGGCCACCGAGCTTTGGACGCCTCTGGCGCTGACGCCCCAGGAATGGAGCTCGCGCCGCAGTCAGAGGCTCGGCTCCCTCGCCCGCCTCAAACCCGGAGTCTCCTTTGAGCAGGCATCGGCGGAGCTGAATGGCATCGCCGTGCGTCTCGAGCAGATCTACCCCGATACCAACAAAAACCGCCGCTTCGCCGCCATCTCCTCGCACCGCTTCATCGTCGGCGAGTATAACCACGACTACGTGCTCCTGCTCCTCGGCGCCGTCCTGTTCGTGCTCCTGATCGCCTGCGTGAATGTTGCCAACCTGCAATTTGCGCGCGGCACCGGCCGCCTGCGCGAGGTCGCGGTGCGCACCGCGCTGGGCGCCGGCCGCTGGCGCATCGTCTCGCAACTGGTCACCGAATGCGTCCTGCTCTCGCTAGGCGGCGCGGCGCTCGGTCTGGCGGTGGCCGAATGGGGCCTCAACCTGATCCGCGGCGGCATGCCCGCGGAGATCGAAAAGTACATCATCGGATGGAAAGAAATCCATCTCGACGCGCGCACCCTGGCCTTCACGTTCGGAGCCGCCTTGCTCAGCGGCATCGTTTCGGGACTGGCGCCCGCCTGGCAATCGTCGCGGCCCAACCTGACCGAGTCTCTCAAGGAAGGCGGCCGCGGGTCGTCCGCCGGCCGCGCGCGCCATCGCTTGCGCCACATCCTGGTCGCGGCGGAAATCGCGCTGGCCGTGGTGCTGCTCGCCGGCGCCGGCCTCATGGTCCGCGGCTTCGGCCATCTCCTGAACGGCAGCACGCCGCTCGAGCCCGAGACCCTGCTCACCCTGAGGCTGGCGATCACCGAGACCAGGTACAAAGAGAACCACCAGGTCACCGGCTTCTATCGAGACGTGCTCGATCGGCTGAACGCGCTGCCCGGTGTGCATCCCGCCGTCGCCGTGACTGCCCTGCCGTATAGCGGGCACTCAAGCGGCCGCTACTTCACCATCGAAGGACGCATCCCGGAGCCCGGCCGGCAACCCACCGCCATGCTCCAGGCCGCCAGTCCGGCGTACTTCGCCGCGCTCCACATCCCCCTGCGCGCCGGCCGCCTGCTCGCCGATTCCGATGGCGCCGATTCCCCGCGCGTAGCTGTGATCAGCCAGCGGCTTGCGCAACGCTGGTTCCCCGGCGAGCCCCTGCCCCTGGGCAAGCGCATCAAGCTCGGCGCGGCCGACGCCAAGAACCCGTGGATCACCATCGCCGGCGTGGCCGGCGACGTCACCCACGACGTCTTCGATCGCGCGCCGCGTGCCGTGCTCTACGTGCCCTACGCGCAGTCTCCCAATCGCTTCATGGACATCGGAATCCGCACCGCCGGCGATCCCATGCGGCTGGTCCCCGCCGTTTCCGCCGCCATCCGCTCCGTGGACGCCGAGCAGCCCATCACGGAGGTGCGCACCCTGTTGACTGCCATGCATCACCAGGCCACCGGCCTCACTTACGTCGCCGTGATGATGGGGATCTTCGGCGTGCTGGCGCTGGTTCTCGCGGCCGTCGGCGTGTACGGGGTGATGTCCTACCTGGTCTCCGAGCAGACCCACGAAATCGGCATCCGCATGGCTCTGGGCGCGCCGCGCACCACGGTCCTGCACATGCTCTTCCGCCGCGGCCTTCTCACCGCGGCCGCCGGCCTGGCCTGCGGACTGCCGGTCGCGTTCTTCTTCGCCCGTCTGCTGGCGTCCCTGATCTTCGGAGTGGATGCCGCCGACGCCGTCACCTTCATCGGCATTCCGGCCGCCCTCCTGCTGGCCGCGGCGATAGCCATCTACGTTCCCGCCCGCCGCGCCATGCGCATCGACCCGATAGTCGCGCTGCGCTATGAGTAACACGGGCGGACTTGCCGCCGGTTTCATCCCGCGGTCTCCCTCTCCGCCCGGGACAGTCGCGCTTGCCGGGAGGTAATGTGCCATCCTTTGGTTTAGCAGACGCGCGAGAAACCATGTCACCCGACCCTCCTGAGATCCGCTTCGCCTCCGGCTCCATGGCGGGACCCTACCGCATCGTCGAGCGCCTGGGCGCCGGCGGGATGGGCGAGGTATACCGGGCCCAGGACACGCGCTTGAACCGCACCGTGGCCATCAAGACCTTGAAGGGACGGTTCAGCGAGCGCTTCGAACTCGAGGCGCGAGCCATTTCCGCACTGAACCATCCGCATATCTGCACGCTGTACGACATCGGCTCGCAGGACGGCTCGGGCTATTTGGTGATGGAGTACGTCGAAGGCGAGCCGTTGAAGGGCCCGCTGCGGATCGGGGAAGCGTTGCGCCTGGGCATCCAGATCGCCGGCGCCCTCGAAGCCGCTCACGAGAAGGGAATCTTGCATCGCGACCTGAAACCCGGCAACATTCTCGTCTCCAAGGGCGGAGTAAAACTGCTCGACTTCGGCCTGGCGAAATTCGTACAACTCGGGCCGCATCAGGATAACGCGACGGTGACGGCGCCGCTCACCGGCGTAGGGCAGATCATCGGCACGCTGGCGTACATGTCGCCGGAGCAGATCGAAGGCAAGCCGGCCGATGCGCGCAGTGACATCTTCTCGTTCGGCCTGGTGCTCTACGAAATGTTGACGGGCCGGCGCGCATTCGAGGCGGCCAGTAACACCGGACTCATGGCGGCGATCCTCAAGGAAGAGCCGCGATCTCCCGCATCTCTTGAGCCGTCGATCCCGCCGTCGCTCGACCGCACGGTGAGCAAATGCCTGGCGAAGGACCCGGCACGACGCTGGCAAACTGCGGCCGATCTTGGCGACGAGCTGGAGTGGATCGCGAAGGGCGAATCCGCGGCACCACGAGCATTACCGCGGCGTGCTTTTCTCCCGTGGGTGGCCGGCGCCGCAGTCG
Organism: Bryobacteraceae bacterium; assembly: GCA_041485845.1. Taxonomy (GTDB): domain Bacteria; phylum Acidobacteriota; class Terriglobia; order Bryobacterales; family Bryobacteraceae; genus OMOG01. The sequence continues at coordinate 31,319 of JBGPKH010000012.1, read as the reverse complement.
CTGGGGCGGCTGGGGCGGGCGCCGCGGTGTGGACTTGGGGCCGCAAGATTGCACCGGCCCCAACCGCGGTCATCCGCCTCCAGTTGGCCCCTCCTGCAGGCGCCTGGCCGCAACGACAGATCGAGCGGCAGTCTCCGGCGCTGTCACCGGCGGGCAATCTGGTGGCACGGATCGCGACCGGCGAGCGCGGTCCCATGGTCTGGGTGCAGCGGCTGGATTCCCTCACCGGACACGCGGTCCCGGGAACCGAGGGCGCCACGATGGTGTTCTGGTCGCCGGATGGACGGTCGATCGGCTTTTGGGCCGGGGGAAAACTGAAGAAGGCGCCCGCTGAAGGAGGAACGCCACTTCGGATCTGCGATCTGCCCGGGCCGGGGTCGGCGACATGGAACCAAAACGGCGTCATCCTTGCGTCGGGGAGGACTTCCTGGCTGATTACGGTCAATTCCGGGGCGAAGACCCCATGGAAACAGGTCTCCTGGCCGAAGTTCCTGCCCGATGGAAAGCACGTGCTCTATATGAGCCGCGATCCGAAGACGGGGGGCAAATGGGCGTACGTGGAGGAGTATTCCAGCGGCCGCCAGACGGCATTAATGCACACTGACACGCAAGTCGTCTTCGCGGCCGACCAGCCCGGAAGCAGCCGGGGCTATCTCGTGTGGGGCCGGAACGCCACGCTGTTGGCGCAACGTTTCGATGCGGAGACGCTGCGCTTGTCCGGCGAGCCCGTGCCCATCGGGAAGAGGTTCCGTTCTTCCAGAACGGCTGGTCGGAGTTCGACGCATCGCCGGGAATCCTGATTTACTCGGTGGGCTCTCAAAAAGCGCAACTTACCTGGCTGGACCGCGGCGGGCGCAAGTTAGGCGCCGTCGGCGATCCTCAGCATCTTTGGGCGTTCTTCCGGCTCTCGCCTGACGGCCGGAAAGTCGCCGCCGACGTGTTCGATATCAGCACCGGCAATACCGATATCTGGTTCTACGAGGTCTCGACGGGCGCTGCCGAGCGGGTGACGTTCGAACCCGGTGGGGAATACCAGCCGGTCTGGTCGCCCGACGGAACGCGCCTGGCGTTCGGCAGCGCGCAAATCAGGACGCCGCAGCTCAGAATGAAATCGGTAACCGATCATGGCGCCGGCGAAAGTTTCCCCGCCGATGGCTTTCAAATGCCCTCCGATTGGACTCCAGACGGACGCTGGATCGTCTACGGTGAATTCGGAAACGCGCACGCGGAGATCTGGGCTGCCTCGGTGGCGCAACGCCAGGTGATGCCCCTGCTGCAGACACAGTTTGATAACATGAACCCCGCCATTTCTCCCACCCAGGATTATCTGGCATTTTCGACAAACGAGACCGGGCGCCCGGAAGTCTACGCGCAGCGCCTGGAGACAGGCGATTCACCCAAGCTCTCGGGAGAGCGGATGCAAGTCTCCCATGAGGGCGGCCGAATACCCAGGTGGAGTCGAGACGGCAAGGAGTTGTTCTTTCTTTCACCCGACGACCGGATCATGGCGACCGCGGTCCGTCCAGGAGCGGTCTTCGGGCCTCCCACGCCCCTCTTCCGTCTGCCCCTCTCATCCCCTTCCATGTCTCCGAACTCCGACCTGTATGATGTGAGCCCGGACGGCCAGAGGTTCCTCGTGCCCATCCGGGAAGCGGCCGGTGTGCCGTTGCAGGTAGTGGTCAACTGGCAGGCGGAGCAGGCGGAGCTGAAGCGATGATCTCACCGCCATCCTGCGCGGTATAATCTGAGCGATCATGCCGCTACCTGCTTCCCGACGCGACATCTTACTAGCTCCCTTCGGGCTTGCACTACTCCACGGCAGTGGACTCCGCGCCCAGGCTCCGGCCAAGCCGGATCTCGACCGTCTGCTCTCCCTTTTCGACTTCGAAGCCGACGCGCGCACCAAGATTTCGCACGGCGCGTGGGAGCGCATCTCGGGCGCCGCCGCGGATGAAATCACCTTGCGCTGGAACCGCGAGGCCTACGACCACATCCGCCTGAAGCCGCGAATCCTGGTGGATGTCTCCAAGCTCGACACGCGCGTCACTCTATTCGGGCAGGAGTTCCCGTTCCCCATCATCCTCGCCCCGACCGGCGGCCAGAAGTTCGTCCACCCGGAAGGCGAGCTCGCCGCGGCGCGCGGCGCGGCAGCCGCCAACGCGACCTACGTGATCAGCAGCAGCGCCTCGATGCGCGTGGAAGACATCGCCAGGACGGCAACCGGGACGGTCTGGTTCCAGCTCTACGTCCAGAGGGACCGCGGCTTCACCCGCGACCTCGTCCAGCGCGCCGAAGACTCCGGCTGCCGCGCGCTGTGCGTGACCGTGGACTCGCCCACATTCGGCGCCCGCAATCGCGAGGACCGCGCCAAAGGCGGGCTCCCCGAGCGCGAGCTGCCGAACCTGAAAGGCAGAGACTACCTGGACCCCACCCTGACCTGGAAGGACATCGACTGGCTGCGGTCGTTCTCGCGCAAGCCGGTGGTGCTGAAGGGCGTTCTCAATCCCGACGACGCAGCCATCGCGGTGAAGGCGGGCGTCGCCGGAATCATCGTTTCCAACCACGGAGCGCGCAACCTCGACACCGTCCCGGCGACCATCGACGCGCTCCCGCCGGTGGTGGAGAAGGTAGCGGGACGAATCCCGGTCCTGGTGGATGGAGGCATTCGCCGCGGCACGGACATCGTCAAGGCGCTGGCGCTCGGCGCTTCGGCGGTGCAGATCGGCCGCCCGTACCTGTGGGGTTTGGGAGTGGCCGGAGCGGAAGGCGTCACCCGCGTCGTGCAAATTCTGCGTAAGGAGTTCGAGTTGGCGATGGCTCTGACCGGCCGGCCGACGATCTCGAGCATCGACCGCTCGGTGCTGTGGTGAGGTATCTTATGACCATGAGGACGGACACTCTTGTTTCCGAGGAGGAATATCTCAGCACTGTTTATGAACCGGACTGCGAGTACGAAGATGGCGTCCTGATTGAGAGGAACGTGGGCGAAGAGAAGCACAGTTGGCTTCAAGCGGCGCTTGGCGCGTACTTTTTCCGGAGGCGCAAGCTCTGGAACATCGAAGTCTATACCGAGCAGCGGAATCGGATCCGGCAGGCAAAGTACATGCTGCCCGACGTCTGCGTCGTCCGCGGGCCGCGGCCTACCGAGCAGGTTTTCAGCGCTCCTCCGCTCATCTGGATCGAGATCCTGTCGTCCGAAGACCGGCCGATCCGGGTAAATCAGAAAGTGCGCCAAGTCCTCGAATTCGGCGTGCCGAACGTCTGGGTGATCGATCCCGAAACGCTGGAAGCCGAAATCCATACTCAACAGGGTAGCCGCAAGGTCGAAGACGGCATCCTGCGCGTAGACGGCACTCCGATCGAGGTTCCTCTTCGCGGATTGGAAGAAGAGTAGTCCGGCTACCGCCAGCTTCGTTCTTGCAGAATCTCGACTTTTCCCTCCAACTCCAACCTGTCGAGGCGGGTCTCAATCCCGGCGAAGCGTGTGTTCATGTCGGCGCGCAGGTCGTCAATGCGTTTCCCCAGGCTGTCGCGGAGGTCGTTGATCCGGCCGGCCTGGTACCAGGTGGCCAGGAGGAAGGTGATCATGATCGGCAACGCGACCTGAAAGAAGGCCTGCTGCCACCACTGCACACTTCAATGATACCCTAGCTTCCCACCACACCCGCCAGCGGACTGCTCGCGCTGGCATACAACTTCCTCGGCATCCGGCCCGCCTCATACGCCAGGCGTCCCGACTCCACCGCCAGATTCATCGCCCGCGCCATCTTCACCGAATCCTCGGCGGCGGCGATGGCGGTATTCATGAGCACCCCGTCCGCGCCCAGTTCCATGGCGATCGCCGCATCCGACGCCGTGCCCACCCCCGCATCCACGATCATCGGCACTTCCGTGATCATCTCCCGCAGGATGCGCAGATTCACCGGGTTCTGCACGCCCAGGCCCGACCCGATGGGCGCCGCCAGCGGCATCACCGCCGCCGCACCGGCATCGATCAGCTTGCGCGCGTTCACCACGTCGTCATTGGTGTAGGGCAGCACCACGAAGCCCTCCTTCACCAGGATGCGCGTGGCTTCGAGCAGACCGGCGTTGTCCGGGAACAAAGTCTTCTCGTCGCCGATCACTTCCAGCTTGATCCAGTGGGAGAGCCCCACCTCGCGCGCCAGCATCGCCGTCCGCACCGCATCGCCGGCGGTATAGCAGGCGGCCGTGTTGGGCAGAATGAAGATGCGGGAACGGTCGATATAGTCAAGGAGAGATTCCTTGGAGCGGTCGGTGAGATTCACGCGGCGCACCGCCACCGTCACCATCTCGGCCCCCGAGGCCTCGTGGCACCGCTGCATTTCCTGAAAACTGCGATATTTCCCCGTGCCCACAATCAGGCGCGAACGGAATTCGCGCCCCGCGATTCGTAACGTGTCCGGCATTCCTTCATTGTACGGGTTCGGTCACCCGGTCCACTTCACGCTGTGGTCCGACATCACCGCGCGCGTTTCCGCGGGAGAATCCGTCCGGAAATACGACCACGGCCCCGGGATCCACGGATATCGCTCCAGCACCGATTCGTCCACCGTCACCCCCAACCCGGGTGTGCGCGGCACCATCAGATTGCCGCGATCCAGTTCCAACGGCTCCTTCAGAATCTCGGCGGCCAGCGGGAACGGGTACATCCCGGCGCGGCCCGGACTCGAGTAGCAGGGATACTCCAGCCACTCGGTAACCCCCTCCGGCCAACAGATGCCCAGGTGCGCCGCCGCGATCACTTCGAGCGCCGTGCCCCAACTGTGAAACGCGAACCGCAAGCCCTGGCGCGCAATCTCCGCCATGATGCGCCGCCCCAGAGAATAGCCGCCCTGGCAGCAGACATCCATCTGCACGTAGTCCACCGCTTGCGTCCTAATGAGGTCGAGATAACGCTCCTCGCTGGGTTCGTGTTCGCCGCTGGCCAGCGGCACGATGTCCTTCGCCTTGAGCTGTAGATACGCCGCGTGATCCTCGGGCGGCATGGGCTCTTCCAGCCAGGCGATGTCGTACTCGGCCATGCCGCGCGCCAGTTGCTCGATGGTTGCGAGGTTGTAGCTGCGATCGCCCAGGCGCCACCAGGTATGCGCATCCACCATGAGCTCGAAATCCGGGCCGCACGCCCGGCGCACCTGCCGCACCGTTTCCAGGTCTTGCCCGGGACCCGATGCGGGCCGCATCTTATAAGCTTGGAAACCCAGCTTCTCGATCGCCGCGGCCTCGGCGGCGTACGCCTCGGGCGGCATGTACATACCGGCGCTGCCGTAGAGCCGGATGTGGTCGCGCACCCGTCCGCCGATCAGCTCCGATACCGGCACGCCGTGCGCCTTGCCCGCCAGGTCGTGGAGCGCGATCTCGGCGCAGCAATACACCTTCGCCATTTCCGGATCGCTCCCCGGGCCCTCCAGAAACTGCACGCGCAGCGCGTCGGGGTCGGCCAGTGTGCGGTCCTGGAGGAACGGCCCGACGGTCTTCTCGATGGCTTGCTGGGCATGGTCGCTCCCCGGACCCGGCGCATAGCCCACCAGCCCGTTGTCCGCCTCCACCCGAATGAACATGGCGTCGCGTTTCAAAATGGTGCGCTCGCCGCCATAAAAAGGCAGGCGGATAGGCTCCGCAAAAGGATAGGACAGAAGGTATGATCGTACGCTGGCGATCTTCATGAGGACGCGGAATCAGGATAACACGCGCCCGGCATCACCTACCGCCATACGGAGCCGCGCGTCAGCAGCCGCGAAGAAAACCCAATCCAGCCACTAATGAACACGAATGAACACAAACAACTGATTTGCTTTTCTTATTCGTGTTCATTTGTGGCTAATAGCTCTTCACTCCTACAGGTAACGGATCAGGATCAGACCGCCGGTCGCGAGCATCACCAACGACGAGACCAGCGGCACGCGCCACAGCCGGTTGGGCTTCTGCGGCTGCGCGAAGCCCGGCAGCGGAGTCTCGCCGGAGGAGTCCGCCGGAGCCTCCGATTCCGTCTCGCCCGCTTCGTCGTGCGGCGCGATCCCGGCCTTGAGTACACCCGCCGGAGAGGTGACCGGCCCCGGCGTTGGCGGCGTAGGACTCGCCATCCGCTCGGCGGCCTGCCGGCACACCTGCCCGATTCCCGAAACAACGTCGAGCAGGTTGGTATCGGCCTCCGCGAGCTGCTGCCGGAGCTCCGCGATTTCGCCCTCCTTCTGGCCGATCTCCTGGCGCAGTTGCCGCTCTATCGGCTCCAGGCGCTGGCGCACCGCCGCGGCAAGACGCTGCTCCACGCTGGTATCGATTTCCGCCAGCCGCCGCTCCACCGATTCCAACCCCGCGCGGATCGCTTGCGAGACGCGCTGTTCTACCGCCTGGTCCACCGCGCGCGCGATCCGTTCCTCCAGCGAGCGTTCGGCGGCCACCGCCTGAGCCTCCACCTGCGCCGTCACCTGTTCCGTCACGATCCGCGCCACCGCTTCGCCGAACTCACGGTTCACGGCCACAAGCTGCCCTTCGAGCGCGTTGAGGTCCCGGGTCACCTGTGCCGCGATCGAGTGGTCCTGTTCGTCGAGCGCCTTCATCTCCAGCGTGAGCCTGGCTTCCAGATCCGCCAGCCGCCGATCCGTCTGCCCCGCCTGCTCCTTGAGCCGCGCTTCGAGTGCGTTGACAATGGCTTCGAGGACCTTCTGGTCCAGTCCGGACTTCGGCTCGCCTCCGGATTTCTGGTCAGAAGCCGCGCCCGCCGGGGCGCGCTCGATGCGTTTGATGGTCTGCTCCACCTGGGACAGGCGGTTGCCCAGGTCGCCGGGCTCCGCGCGCTGCGCCGCGCCGATCTGGCGGGCCGCGTTTTGGGAGAGCTTTACCCCGACGCCGAACGCCAGGCCGTCACCGAAGGCCACCGCCAGGCTGCGCCAAATGGACGAATCGCTACTGCTTTGCATAAACATAATTTACAGCAAATGTTTCGGTATGAAAAGGGAAATCGTGGCCGGCGCCGTTCGGTGGTATAAAGCACTTATGGCGATACCGATCGACTGGCCGGCCGCATGGCACGATATCAGCAGATTGGCGCTGGCCTATGTCCTCGCGCTCCCGATCGGCTGGTACCGCGAAAAGGAAGCCCACAGCGTCGGGGTTCGGACGTTCCCCCTGGTGGCCATGGCCAGTTGCGGCTACGTCATGCTGGCCATGCCAGCCTATCAAAACAGCATCGAGGCGCAATCGCGCGTCATCCAGGGAATGGTCGCCGGAATCGGTTTCATCGGCGGCGGAGCCATCCTCAAAGCCGAGGGCAACGTCCACGGCACCGCCACTGCCGCCAGTATCTGGAACACCGGCGTCGTGGGCGCGGCGGTGGCCGAGGACCGCTTCTTCATGGCCGCTATGCTGGCAGCGATCAACCTGTTCGCCCTGCGCGTATTGCTCCCGTGGAAGTTGAAGCTCGACGCGCGCTCGGAAGCCAAAAAGGAAGGCCCCCAAACGAAGTGACTTCGTGGGGCAGGTCCCCGACCTGCCCTGGATTTCACTGCGCCTCGATCACCGCACGCACGTGGTTGGTGAGCTTCAGGGCGGCGGGCAGGCCCCCCGCGCGCAGGATTCCGGGCACGAAGAAGCGGTCGCGAAAATCCTGCTCGGATCCGCCGAAGCCGTTGAGGTCGGCGACGATGTCGAGCTCGATGGGCGCGACCGCCCCCGCAAAAATACACCAGATACCCGCATTTCCCAAGCCCAGCAGCGTAGGCTTGCCGCGATCCCGCGACTTCAAAAACGCCAGCGCCGTCAGAATATCCTGTACGCGCTCGGCGGCATCCGACCGGTTGTAGGAGTAAAAGAACTCGTCCATTCGCTGCTTCTGAATCCGCGCCGGGTTGCTCGTAAAGGGCTCGATCAACAGCACGGGCCTTCCGGACTTGACCAACTGCGCGACCGATCCTGTCCGCAGGGCGATCGCGGAACCGCCCGGGTGAACCACCAGCACCGGCGCCCCCTTCCCCTCGATCCACATCCCCGCCACGCGATCCCGCCGGCCCGCGCGGCTCAGGACCAGCCGGTTCCCGCGGACCGCTCTTTCGAACTCCGCCGGCCATTCCGCGCCCAGGGCGAAGCGGAGGGCCTCGCGCAGTTCCTGCGAGTCCGCGGAGCCCTGCGTGTGCAGGGTCGCCGCGGCCTTCCAGCCCTGAAAAACCTCTGCGAACGTCCCGAGCTCCGGCGGCAATTCCGCGCGCGGAAAGGCCAGCAGTTCCTCGTCCGGCGGCGCCACCACCGGCTGGTCGACCAGTTCCGCAGCCGCCAGCTCTGGCTGGAGCGCCTTCGCCAGGAACTGATATACGGCCTCGCGGCTCTGCCGGTTATAGTTATGTTCCGCGTCGATGTGAACGTTCTGCACGTGCTGCGCCGCCCCGTACAACTCGTAGATGCGGCGGATCGCCGGGAACTCTTCCGCCGGCGTGTGGCGCGTCCAGTCGTGCGTCGAAGAGACCACCAGCATCGGCCGCGGCGCGATCATCGCCGCAATCTCCACGTTAAAGGTTTCCAGCCGCAAGTTGGGCGCCTCTTCACACGGGTCGCCTCCCTGCATGTAGGCGGACACCATGTTCACCGGGGAGGCGTAGCCCACTCTCTCGTCCACGGCAGCCAGCAGGAAGGTCTGCGATGCTCCCCCCGACGCGCCCGTGGCGGCGATGCGATGCGGATCGACGTCGGGAAGAGATTGGAGGAAATCGAGCGCCCGAATCGAGTTCCAAAGCTGGAGGCCCATCGGGTGAAAGCCCCACAGAGTCTCGGACCAGCCTGCGAAGGAATGCGGAGTCTGCCGCGTGTCGTTGTAACCCACCATGTCGTGGGCGAACACCACGTAGCCCTGCCGCGCCAGGTTGATGCCAAGAGCGGGCACCGAGTAGATCGGCTGGTTCTCCAGCCTCCCTCTTTTCCAATGGCCGTGCGCCAGCAATACGCCGGGACTGCGCAGCTTCCGGTGCAACGGGCGGTACAGGTTGCCGCCCAGGTAATAGCCGGGAAGAGTCTCGATCAGCACCACTTCGATGGAGTAATCGGCATACTCCATCCGCCTGACGAATTTCGGCCGCAAGGGCGATTTCGCGGGCATCGGCAGTAGCCCCGCAGCCGACAGAATCTGCTGGCGAAGATGTCCTTTGTGCTCCTCCCACTGCTTGCGCGACGCGTATCCCCGCATCGTGAAATGGGTTTTGTGATCGGCCATCTCGATCATCCGGCTGTCGGTTTCGGGAACCCCCGCGCAAAGCATTGCCGCGAGGAAACCGATGGCCGGCCAAGATCGAATTCGCATATGGTGAAGACGCGACGATGGTGGCGAAGGTGACTTCCCTTGCCGGATAGTGATGGGAATTTCACAGTTGTCTGGGGCCGGTCGAAGTCCCGGGTGTACGAGACTTGCCGTAGTGGAAACGTGGCGGAAGTGTGATAGCGTGTACATTCCGCGAAGCACAGGGGGTGCCCATTGAGCAGCAATCGAAGAACTTTTCTCTTGGGGGCGCTGGCGGGAGCGCTCCGTCCGGTGCGGGCCAACCGCGGGTCGGCCAGCGACCGAATCCGAGTCGCCGTTCTGGGAGTACATGGGCGGGGCCGCGACCATATCGCGGGGTTCCAACGGCTGCCGGACGTGGAAGTCGCCATGCTCTGCGATCCCGACGGCGACGTCCTGGCGGAACGGGCCGCGGGCTTCGAAGGCCGCCACGGACGCAAGATCGCCGCTCACCAGGACCTCCGCCGGGCATTCGACAGCAAGGAGATCGACGCGGTCAGCATCGCCACTCCCAACCATTGGCACGCCCTCGCGGCCATCTGGGCCTGCCAGGCGGGCAAGGATGTCTACGTCGAGAAGCCCGGGGCTCACAACATCTTCGAAGGCCGGCAGTTGGTCGAGGCGGCCAGGAAGTACGGCCGCATCGTCCAGCACGGCGTGCAACTGCGCAGCTCTGAAGCGTTGCAGGAAGCCGTGCAGTTGCTGCGCGGCGGTGAAATCGGCAACGTGTACATGGCCCGCGGGCTGGTATTCCGCCATCGGCCGTCCATCGGCAACAAACCCCTGGAAGAACCGGTTCCCGCCAAGCTCGATTGGGACCTCTGGCAGGGTCCCGCCCAGGCGCGGCCGTTCAGCCGCCGCTACGTGCATTACAACTGGCATTGGCATTGGGACTATGGCAACGGCGATATCGGCAACCAGGGAATTCACGAGACGGACATGTGCCTGTGGGGCCTGGGGGTCAGGCTGCCTACGGCCATCACGGCCGCGGGTGGCAAATTCCTGTTCGACGATGACAAGGAGACGCCCGAGATTCTCAGCGTGGCCTACCAGTACCCCAAGCAGAAAAAGATGATTCAGTTCGAGGTGCGCCACTGGAGCACCAATCCCGAGGCCGGGGTCGACGTGGGAAACATCTTCTACGGCTCCGACGGATACATGGTGATCAAGGGATACGACAGCTTCGCGGTCTTCCAGGGAAATGGCCGCGAGCCGATCCGCCGGAGAAAGGCCGGAGGCAACCATTTCGCGAATTTCGTGAAGGCCATGCGCAGCCGGCGGACTACCGACCAGAACGCGCCCGTGGAGACCGCCCATCTCTCCTCGGCGCTGGCCCACCTGGGCAACATCTCGTACCGTCTGGGCCGATCCCTGGAGTTCGATCCGGAGACCGAGCATTTCCCCCGCGACGCGGAGGCCAACCAACTGCTGGCGCGCCAATACCGGGCGCCGTTTGTAGTCCCGGAACGCGTGTGAAACTGTCCACGCTGGTTTGCGCGTTCAGCGCCGCGGGAGCGTTGCTCGCCCAATCGCCGCCCGCGTTCACCGTGCAGGACCGCCTCAATCATTACGTCCATCGAACCTACAGTTGGCAGCGCATGACGATGCTCGGCGGCGAGACCGCCATCGATCAGTTGTTCGACACGTCGCACGATTGGCGCCCCGGCGCCCGCGGTTTCTTGCATCGCTACGGCTCGAGCTTCGGCGGACGCCTCGTGCGGAATTCGATCGAGTTCGGCGCCGCAATGGCGCTCGACGAGGATACGCGTTTCCAACCCTCCCACCGGCGGAGCTTTTCCAGCCGCCTGGGCTTCGCGGCCTCGAACGCGGTCCTCGCGCGCGACGGCCAGGGGAAACGCGGGTTCTCGTACGCGCGGCTCGCCGCCACCGTGGGAGGGACTCTCATCACCTCGATCTGGCGCCCGTGCCCCAACTCACCGCAGCACTACGTGGGTGAAATCGGATTAGGGTACCTCGGGCACCTGCAAAACAGCCTGCTCACGGAGTTCACGCCCGACCTGGTGCGCGTAGGCAAACGAGTGCGCGCGGCGATTCTGAAAAAACAACGCGCTTCTTGAAAGCGCAGATCACCAGCGGGCCGCTCTTCCGGCCGCGGCGCAACTCTCGCGCGGAAGAGCCGGCGAACCGCCAAAAAACACAGAATCCCGTCGTTGCGCCGGCTGTCCCGTCGTCGCGCCCTGGAAGACGGTGGCGTGTCCAGTCGCGCCCCGCGCGGGACGCGTGGATTGAAACCGCGGCGCTGACGATCGCTTTAGCGTCGCGGAGGCGCCGCTCACCTCAAAATCTCAATCCCGTTGACAATCGGCCCCTGGCTGGCAGTCACCGCGCTAAAGGCGATCACCACCTGCCCGGTCCCCGTAGCCGCCACGGTAAACGTCTGGACCGTCGCCTTGAACTGCGCGCCAGTGACAGCCAACACATCGAAGTTCGGCAGCACTGGCGCCCCGTTAATCGACACGTTGAATTTCCGCGCCCCCGCGCGGCGCTGCTCGTTCTCCGAAAAGTGCAGCCGCACGGTGTAGGCGCCGTTCGCCGTCAGGTTCGGAAACGTGTAGGTGAACGACGGGGCCTTTTTCGGCCCCTCGCGCCAGGTCTGGTAAACCGCCTGCGGAGCCGGATTGGCGACGCTGCCGACGTCGATCGCGGCGGTGGTCGACGCAGTCTGGCCGCCATTGAAGAACGCATCTAACTGGTATGTGCCCGCAGCCGATCCGCCCGCGTTCACCTGGTACACGGCCGTCTGGGTCGCGCCCGGTGTGGCACTGGCCTGCAGCGAATTGGACCCCTCGCCCGCCCCGTTGACTCCCGACACTACGTAGTAATAGGCGATCCCGTTGGTCACCTGGTTATCGGTCGCGCTGGTGACCGCGATGCCGCTGTTGATTATCGCGTACGGCCCGCCGTTGTTGGTCGAGCGCTTCAGGTTATAGCTCACCGCGCCCGCTGCCGCGTTCCACGTGAGCGTGACCTGCGCGTTGCCCCCGGTGGCCGACAGGTTGGTGGGAGCCGGCGGCAGGCTCGGCTCGGGCGTGGCATTCACCTCAGTCGAGTTGGGACTCTCGCCCGCCGCGTTCACTGCCGACACCACGTAGTAATAGGTCGTCCCGTTGGTCAGGCCGGTATCCGTGTAAGTGGTCGTGGTCACGGCGGCCACGGTGGCATACGGCCCCCCCGTCGCGGTAGCGCGCTTCACGTTGTAACTGGTAGCGCCGCTCACCGCGCTCCAGGACAGCGTCACCTGTGCGTTGCCGGCGGTCGCCGAAACGCCCGACGGCGCAGGCGGCGGGGAAGCCGGTTTGAAGAGGTCGCTGAGGCCGGTCTGGTTCACCGCATCGCGAATCAGCGGAACCCCGAAAATCTCCTCGAAGCTCCGCAGGGTCGATCCGTGGGTGTAGTGAATGGCGTTGTTGTAGCCGCCGCCCTTGCCCAGAGAGGAGACCACGATCATCCCAATCGGCCCATCTCCGCTCACGCCCTCGTCCCACGTGACAAACAGCGCTCCTCCATTCTGCCAGGCCGCGGAGCTCAAGATCCTGGGAACTTCCGTGGAGAGCCAGTTGTCGCCCTGACGCACCGGATCGTTTACCGGCGAGCACGAATCGTGCATGTCGTTGCACAGGTTCGGGGTGATGAACACGTAGTGCGGCACCGTGTTGTTGGCGATATCGGTGGCCAGCTCGGTGTACGGACGGACATGCATCAGGCAGGTGGCGGAGTTCGGGTCGTTGGTGTTGGTCACGTCGTCGAAGTACACGAAGGGATTGTGCTTGGGCGCGTACAGGGGCGACGACGTCAGCGGGCAGGTGGTTCCGCCGATGTTCTCCTGGTAGGTCTTCCAGGTGATCCCGGCGGTCTGCAATTGCGTCGCCAGGTGAGAAGTGGTGCTTTGGTGATTGGTCGCCGGGTCGTTGTCGTTGGCGATTCCGAAATTGGCGCCGGCCTCCAGCCACAAATAGTTGGGCAGGCTGGGATGAATGCCCGGAGGATTGAAATACTGGGTGGCGTAGGACGACATCGGCAGCAGCGTGCCGTTGATGTACGGCGCCGACGCGCTCCCTTTGATCTGCGACCAGTTGTGGTTCTCCATCAGGACGATGAAGACCGTCTTCACGCTGCTCATCTGGCCGTATGCGGCGCAGCACAGCAGCGCGCACAGGTAACCGCCCTTGGTAAGTGTCCTCATGACCTTCTCCGGAGTATGCTACTACATCGCAGGCTCGCGGCACGGTGCTATGCAGCACCTAACTTTGGTGATATGCCGGTTGGCGAGGCGGCTCGATAACGCCGCGCTACGAGCGACGATACCACTCCAGCGTCCTGCGCATTCCCTCATCGAAGGAAACCTGCGGCGCGTGTCCCAGATCGCGCACGGCGGCGGCGATGTCGGCCTGCGAGTCGCGGACGTCGCCGGGGCGCGGGGGCTCATAGACCGCGGGGATCCCGACGCCCTCCAACTTCTGCAACAGCGTCCACGCTTCGTTCAAAGTGATGCGGCCTCCGTTGCCGCCGTTGTAAAATCTGCCGGAGACGTTTTTCGCGCGCGCGGCTTTCAGGTTCAGTTCCGCCACATCGTCCACGTAAGTGAAGTCGCGCGACTGCTGGCCATCGCCGAAAATCGCCGGCGAGCGCCGCTCCAGAATCGCTTTCATGAACACGGACAGCACGCCGGAATAAGGGCTGGAGGGGTCCTGGCGCGGCCCGTACACGTTGAAATAACGCAAAGCCACGGTCTCCAGGCCGTAGACCGCGGAAAAAACGCTGCAATAGTATTCGCCCACCAGCTTTTGCAGCGCGTACGGCGATTTCGGCTGCGGCGTCATGGTCTCGACTTTCGGCAGCACGGGAGTGTCCCCGTAGGCGGAGGACGAGGCGGCGTAAACCACGCGGCCCACCTGCCCCGCATGCGCCGCGCGCAGCACGTTGAACGTACCGTCGATATTGATCTCGTGCGAGGGCACGGGTTCTTCAATCGACCGCGGCACGGAGGGGATCGCGGCCTCGTGAAACACCACGCCGGCGCCGCGCAGGATCGGCGCGATTTCCCGGTAGTGGCGGATGTCCACGCGCTGGAGGTCCACGGACTTGCGCACTTCCTCCAGGTTCGATTCGCAGCCGGTCAACAGGTTGTCGATCACCACCACCTTGCGGGCGCCGTCGCGCAGCAAGTGCCGCACGATGGCGGAGCCGATGAAGCCCGCTCCTCCGGTAACCACGTAATGGCTCATGATGGCAGTTGGGCGATTTCCGATTCCAGGTGGCGCAGCGACTCGCTGGCCAGCCTTTCGGCGCCGGGAGTGAAGTCGAAGGCTTCGAGCGAGACCCAGCCGGAATAGTTGCGGCGGCGCAGGACCTCGAAGACCGGCTTGAAATCATAGCTCCCGGCGCCGCAGTGGCGCCCGTCCAGCTCGTTGACGTGGACGTGGCGGATGACGTCGAAATAGCGGTCCACCAGCACCGCGTGCGGGTCGCTTTCGTCGATGGCATTGTGCACATCGAACATGGTGCGAACGGACGGGCTCGCAATTTCGCGCACGATGGCGGCGGCTTCCGCGAGCGTGCCGATCACGTCGCATTGACCCATCGGCAGCGCCTCCACCAGCACCGCGACTCCGCGCTCGCAGGCGTGGGGCGCGACTCCGGCGAGGCCGTCGATGAAATTCCGCGTCGCCTCGGCGGGCGTGAGCCCGCCGCTGGTGGACCGCTGGTTGGGCGAGCCGAACACCATCACGCCGCCGGGGCCGAGATCGGCGCACAAGTCCACCAGGTT
The DNA here is from genome assembly GCA_041485845.1 of Bryobacteraceae bacterium. Classification (GTDB taxonomy): domain Bacteria; phylum Acidobacteriota; class Terriglobia; order Bryobacterales; family Bryobacteraceae; genus OMOG01. The sequence goes on along the minus strand of JBGPKH010000012.1, from coordinate 16,251 downwards.
GCGGATGTGCGCCCAGCTCCTTTGACGCAGCGCGGCGTCGGGCCCGGTAACGTGCAGACCCTTGGGGCTCACCATCAGCCAGTGAAGGCCGGCAAACGTCAGGCCCTCGGATTGCATGATGTCGCGGTACTGCTTGCGCTGCGCGGCGGTGACGTCCGCGGGGTTCCCGGCCAGGGTGAACGGAGCGATTTCGATGCCCGAGTAACCGGCCTTGCGGATGGCCTTGCAGGCGCCGGCGAACGGCCACTTTTCGAAAGCCTCATTACACATCGAATGGCGAAACGGATAGGCCATGAACCACTAGTGTAACCGAGCCCGGCGGCGGAGCTGTCATCAAGCTGCGCGCGCCGCAATTGTCCGCGCCCCTGCCCGATTGGTGTATACTGCCTTCTCCAGCAGCAGGAGGGTGGAATATGGCAACACCGACGAACGCACAGGCCAGCGCAACTCCCGATGTTCTCTGGCGAAACGGCCGCTTCGGTCAGACCTCGCGCCGCGACCGCTGGTGGCTCTCACCCCTGCTGGTGTTCCTCGGTCTCGGCACGTTTCTGGTGTATGCCAACTGGGCGGCATGGCAAAACCAATACTACACCTCCGGTCCCTACATCTCTCCGTTCTACTCGCCCGAGATCTTCGGCGATTCGCCGCACGCCTGGCTCGGTCCCAAGCCAGCGTGGTATCCGGGCTTTCTGCCGTTCTCTCCGGCGCTGCTCATCCTCTGGATTCCCGGACTCTTTCGCCTGACCTGCTACTACTACCGCGGCGCATACTACAAGTCTTTCTGGGCCGATCCGCCGGCCTGCGCTGTAAGTGAGCCGCGCAAGACTTACCTCGGCGAGCGCAGCTTTCCGCTGATCCTCCAAAACTTCCATCGATACTTCCTGCGGCTCTCCTACCTGGTGTGGGCCATCCTGGTGTACGACGCCTTCAAGGCCTTCTGGTTCCCCAACGGCTTCGGAATCGGCGTGGGCTCCCTGGTCCTCACAGTCAACGTGGCGCTGCTCGGCGCCTATGTCTTCGGTTGCCACGCTTTCCGCCACCTGATCGGCGGCGTCTTCGACCGCGTCTCGGAGCATCCCGTCCGCCACCGCCTCTACAACTGCGTGACCTGCCTCAACGGCAACCACAAGAAATGGGCCTGGGCCAGTCTTTTCTCGGTGGGTTTCGCCGACATCTACGTCCGTCTCTGCTCCATGGGAATTTGGCACGACTGGAGAATCCTGTAATGGCGGAATACCAACGGTATTCTTACGACGTTCTCATCGTGGGCGCCGGCGGGGCCGGTCTGCGCGCCGCCATCGAGGCGGCCGGCTCGGGCCTCAAAGTCGGCGTGGTGTGCAAGTCGCTCCTGGGCAAAGCGCACACGGTCATGGCCGAAGGCGGTGTCGCGGCCGCGCTCGCCAACGTCGACGACCGCGACAACTGGCGGGTCCATTTCGCCGACACCATGAGGGGCGGCCAGTACGTCAACAACTGCCGCATGGCGGAGCTGCACGCCAAGGAGGCGCCCGACCGCGTCCGCGAGCTGGAGGCGTGGGGCGCGCTGTTCGACCGCACCAAGGATGGCCGCATTCTCCAGCGCAACTTCGGAGGCCATCGCTACGCGCGCCTGGCGCACGTGGGCGACCGCACCGGCCTCGAGATGATCCGCACCCTGCAGGACCACGGCATCCACACCGGCGTGGAGGTCCACATGGAGTGCACCGTCCTCAGCCTCCTGATGGACTCCGGCCGTATCGCGGGCGCCTTCGGCTACGATCGCGAGAAGGGCCACTTCATCCTGTGGCCGGCGAAGGCCGTGGTGATCGCCACCGGCGGCATCGGGCGCGCGTTCAAGATCACCAGCAACAGTTGGGAATACACCGGCGACGGTCTGGCGCTGGCCTACCGCGCCGGGGCCGAGCTGCTCGACATGGAGTTCGTTCAGTTTCACCCGACGGGCATGGTTTGGCCCATCAGCGTGCGCGGCATCCTGGTCACCGAAGCCGTCCGCGGCGATGGAGGCGTTCTGCGCAACAGCGAAGGCCGCCGCTTCATGTTCGACGACATCCCCGATCTGTACAAGGAGCAGACCGCCGACAGCGAAGAGGAAGGCTGGCGCTACACCATGGGAGACAAGAATGCGCGGCGTCCGCCCGAGCTTCTCACGCGCGACCACGTGGCGCGATGCATCAATCGCGAGGTCAAAGCGGGCCGCGGTTCCCCGCACGGCGGCGTCTTCCTCGACATCGCCTGGATCAAGCGGCACATCCCCAAGGCGGAGGAGCACATCAAGCGCAAGCTGCCCAGCATGTACCATCAGTTCAAGCAGCTCGCCGATATCGACATCACTAAAGTGCCGATGGAGGTCGGCCCCACTACGCATTACATGATGGGCGGCATCCGCGTGGATGGCGACACCCAGATGTCCACGGTGCCCGGACTGTTCGCCGCGGGCGAGGCCGCCGCCGGTCTCCACGGCGCCAACCGGTTGGGCGGCAATTCGCTGTCCGACCTCATCGTCTTCGGCAAACGGGCTGGCCAGTTCGCCGCCGAGTTCGCCCGCCAGAACGGCGCGGGCGCGGTGGATGAGCAGCAGGTGCAGGGCGATGCCAAGGCGGCGCTCCAGCCCTTCGAGCGCGGCGTCGCGGGCGAGAATCCTTATCAGATCCAGTACGACCTCCAGGAAAAGATGCAGGAACTGGTCGGCATCGTGCGCACCGAAGTCGAGATGCAGCAGGCCCTCGGGGTGATCGACCGGCTGCGCGGGCGGGCGGCTCAGGCGGGGATCGCCGGCCACCGCCAGTACAACAACGGCTGGCATACCGCCATGGATCTGGGGAGCATGCTCCCGGTGGCGGAGGCCATCACGCGCGCCGCCTTGCTGCGCAAGGAGAGCCGCGGCGCGCAGTTCCGCGAAGATTTCCCCAACAAGGACCCCGAGTGGGGCAAGCACAACATCGTCGTGCGGCGCGGGGGCGACGGCGAAATGTTGGTGGAGAAGCGGCCCACCCTACCCATTCCCGACGAGCTGAAAAAGATCATCGAGGAGATGAAATGAAAGACGCGAGCGAAGCGAGCCACCTGCCCCCGGCCCCTTGCCCCCGGCCCCTGGCCCCTTCCAAACAAGCCATGTTCCGCATCTGGCGCGGCGATACCAACGGCGGCACGTTCCAGGATTACGTCACGCCGGTGGACGAGGGGATGGTGGTGCTCGACGCCGTCCACCGCATCCAGGCCAACCAGGCGCCCGACCTCGCCGTGCGCTGGAACTGCAAGGCCGGCAAGTGCGGCTCCTGTTCCGCGGAAATCAACGGCACGCCGCGGCTCATGTGCATGACCCGGCTCAACCAGTTGAACCTCGACATGCCCGTGATCCTGGAGCCCATGCACGCCTTCCCCTCGATCCGCGATCTGGTCACCGACGTCTCCTGGAACTTCCGCGTCAAGAAGACCATCAAGAAGTTCCGGCCGCGCTCGCCAGACGCCGAGGACGGCACCTGGCGCATGCAGCAGGCGGACGTCGATCGCGTGCAGGAGTTTCGCAAGTGCATCGAGTGCTTCCTCTGCCAGGACGTTTGCCACGTCCTGCGCGAGCACCGCAAGCACGACGAGTTCATCGGCCCGCGTTACTTTGTCTACGTCGCGGCCCTCGAGATGCATCCCCTGGACACCGAAGACCGGGTCAAGGACCTGAAAGACAAGTACAGTATCGGATACTGCAATATCACCACCTGCTGCCGCCAGGTCTGCCCGGAATTCATTACCATCACGGAGAACGCGATCATCCCGCTCAAGGAGAGGGTGGTCGACGAGTTCTTCGACCCTTTGAAGAAGTTGCTGAACATCCTTTGAAAGGAGACTCCCGACCATGTTTGCGCTAAAACCGCTGTCGCACGAAAGCGTCTCCGGCGCGTTGGCCAAAGCCGAACGCTATCGCTTACTCAACGAGCCCGGCGAAGCTGAGAGTATCTGCCGCGACATTCTGGCGGTGGAACCCGATCATCAGCCGGCTCTCATCAGCCTTATCCTGGCGTTGACCGACCAGATACCCCACGATGCCCGCGCGTTCCGGAGCGCCCTCACTATCGTGGAGCAGCTCAAGGCGCCCTACGACCGGGCTTACTACGCGGGCATTGCGTGGGAACGGCGCGCCAAGGCGTGCCACCACGGAGGCGGCCAAGGCACACATCACTACGCCTACGAGTGGATCGTCAAGGCCCTGGATCTGTTCGCAGAGGCCGAACCTCTGAGGGGCCCGGGAAATGACGATGCCGTTCTTCGCTGGAACGCCTGCGTTCGTTACCTCCGGCGCCACAAAGAACTGGTCCCGCGGACGGAAGACGTGCCGGAGCCTATCGTCTCGGAATAGTTGCGTCTGCGAGCCAGGTGCCTGCCTGGTGGGGCGGGGAAGGTTCCCCCCACAAGAGGGGTTAAAGCGCTCCGCTCCCCCCTTGTGCACCCCCCTCCTCGACGCGCTGAGGTCGAGCGCGCCGTCCGAGCTATCGTGGTTTGTAGGGGCCGAGGAACTTCGGCCCGTTGAAGTGAATCATATGGTCTGGATTATCAGCCATCCAGACTTCTGTTTCCCAAGCGATGTCCGCCGCGTACTTCCGGAACTCGCCAATAACCAAGAACGCCGTTACGTAGACGCGTTCGACCGGGCAGGCATGAAGCAAAGCTTCGATCTCCCGATGTCGTTTCGGCGACACTGGACCGTGGGATGTGACCGCCTCAATCAAATACAACCAGTTCCTTTCACCCCAGTAGAGGATGATGTCAGGCAATTTATCGTGCTCGGTGACAGGCACGTTGAGCCGAGCGAGTTCGCCAGCGTTGCAGACCACGTGTTTGAGCGCTGTGTCGCCGACGTACAAAACATCTGCACCGGGTGCGAACCGCGGACCAAACTGCTCAATTACGGCGACCTGGAGAACGTTGTGCTCTCCCGGCGACAAATGCACGATAGTACCGTCCGGTAATTTCAGTGGGACACGGTTCCCCTCACGGGCCTTCCTGTATGCTTCCTGCAACGCACCAAAACGTTTGATGAAGCCTTTTCTGGCGTCGTCGAATTTGGCCGTGCCATATGTTTTGAGAACCGCTGCGGCTTCAGTTGTGAGCTGATAGACGTTGTTGCCACTGTTCGTTGGCCTGGACGGGTCGTCAGGATTTCTATCGACGATACGAGCTTGCTCGAACTGATGAATGGTTTGCCGCCGGATGGTTTCGCGGGAGTTCGCTGCATAGTCCTTCTCGTATTTCTCCCTCATGAAACCCATGATGTCCCAGATGCGCAGCATGGGACGCTTCGCCTTCCGCCAAGAGCCGTCCGGAGGGATGTTTGCTAAGGCGAGTAGCGTGAGCGCGGAGCGTTCGTTTTGCTGCGCCTTGGGCAACCCGAACGAGGTGAGAATTTCACGTGCCTCATCTTGCTTGCTCACGAAGCCGCGTCCAAGAGATGAAGTCCAAGGGAACCATGCACGCCGAGTTCGCGGAGGACAATGCCCTCGACGCCGGCACTTGTGCGGTCGTGAAGGGCTCTTACCTCACGGCCGATTTTAGAGATAACCTCGAGATTTGGAAAAGGCATCGTCCGGAGTTCGGTCGCGTTGACTTGGGTGTTGCCGCTCAGGGTTCGGAAATAGCGGTCGAGCAACGCTGAATTAAAGAGCGCCGCGAGCCCATACGTTTCCTCAACCGTCAGCTCACGCGTGGCGTGATAGACGTAGTTGAGATGGTTTTCCAACGCGACGTAAGGCCGATTGTTCTCACTCGCGACGAAGCAGCTCGCGGTAAGTCTTCGACGCTCTTCCTTCGCGCTGAATCGTCGCAGGAGGACGTAGTTTCGGGAAGGCAACAGCAGCTTCTGAGATTCGGCGCAGACCTTAAATGCAACCGGGTGCTGCCTGTGCGTTACTGGCCACAGCGTCTCGAATGGCTTGACGTTGAAAACCGAAAGAAGCGGAGCGCTATCAGCACCGTTTGGCTCGGTGAGAAGGAACTCTCGGGCTCGGAACGTGACGACCGGGCCCGTTGAGACCCGAAGGTCGAGGTCGGAGAAACGCTGCGGCCAGCTTTCAACAAGCTCCACGACGGCAGAATCTTCGGCGCTGCCGGATATGCGAATGACGAAATCTCCGGCGGTGTTGTCAATGACCGTTTCCGCCGGCAGGGTTCTCTCCTCGTTCGACCCGAGCACGTCCCGGCCGTAGCTCGTACTGATGGTGATATTCTCGGGCTGTTTTGCAGTGCGGCGCCACAGCGTCACAATGCTTTCCTGGAGAACCTCCCGAAATGTGTTTGTCCGCGACTCAAAGAGATGAATGTGCTCTAGGCCGACCCGCTCGGATAACCAGTGTCGAAAGCCTCTGAAATAAAGCCCGTTGCAAAAACTTCGTGGAGTGATAGCAGCGAGCTCGCCGCCAGGCCGGAGCATTTCCGCTCCAGCAGCCATGAAGAAGGCATAAATGTTCGGCTGCCCGTGGACAACCTCCTGCATTACCCGCGCGTGTGGGGAATCCTTGTTCACCTTGAAATAGGGCGGGTTCATGATAACCGCGTCGAACTGCCCATAATCATCGGTCTGAAAGAGAGAAGGCGCGCCAAATACCGTAGCAGCCGCATCAATGATGAAGTCGTTTTCATGGACGACATAACGTGCTCGGTGCCCCGCGGCACGCAGGCCCTTGCAGCAATTGGCGATGCTCTCGTGAAGGAGGGGCAGGACGCCGGGGTCGTTTTCGAAAAGATGGATATCAATATCCCGTGGCGAGCGGAGCTCGACAAGACGATCACACATCGCTGCTGTGAGGGAGCCTATGCCGGCGCCGGGGTCCAGCAGGCGGAAGAACTTTGGGAGTTTGCCAGAGAAGAGGAGCGCCATGAATTCGCAGACCTCAGGAGGCGTGAAAAATTGTCCCTTTTCCTTGCGCTCCCGGACGGACGTGCGCGACTCATATTGGTGTTGAAGCCGTATCGAGTAGTCGAGCAGCCCGGTGGTATGCCTTCCCTGCGCCGTGTACATCCTTCTTTCCAGGTGGATGACGATATTGCGGATTCCGACGGCAGAGGCTACCATGAGCCTGCACGAGCCGCTATCGTGAGGAATCAACTCCCATTCTAGTACGCGGCTCTCAAATCGGCACGCCGTGCGACGCGCTCTCCGCTGTAGAGCGGCGGCGCTTGTCGTAAGTCTGCGTTGTCGTGACGGGCCGATGGCCCAGGAGCTCCTGGACTCTGCGGATGTCCACGTCGGCATCAAGAAGGAGAGTCGCGATCGTGGCACGAAGGGGTCGATCATAGCTGCTTACCGATTGTGAACCGCAGCACGGCCTTTTGGAGCATACCGACGCGGAGCATAATGGTGCTGTGACCACGCTCAGCGAAAGTGAGGAACGCTTGGTGGATGCGCTTCGCGCTTTGCCGCCAGACGCCGCCGAGCAGGTGCTCATTTGGACAACCCGACTCCGCGACCTGGCAAACGGCGAGAGCGTGGAATGGTCCGACACCTGGACTGACGAAGATCTCGCGGACGCACGGTGCGCTTCCTTGTCCAGCTTCGACGAGCGGGAGCGCGAAAAAGCTTGACGCCAGGTGACATCGGGCGCGCGGACCAGGAAGGCGCGGCCTGCCGTGGTTCTGTCCGCGGGCGTTTATCAACGCCATCGTCCAGACGCCATCCTGGGTTTGATTACTACGAGGGCGGCTGATCCTCTGTGCCCAACCGATTGTGAGATCACGTCCCGCCGCCTTTCCCGGCCACCAAGCCACCCGACCCGGCCAAGCCGCCGGCGCGTGGCGCACGCAGCCGCCGCCCTTCTCGGCTGCCGCGCGGCGTAGGCGCTACTTCGGCGCCGGCACCGGGAGGCGGACATCGCCTCCGACGCGGTACCAGGTGAGCTGATAGGTGGGGCTCTTCTCCTTCGTGGATGGTCTCCGGAACTGGAAGTACAGGTAGCCAGCTACGGGCTGGGAGGTCCTTCCTTCGGGGAGGGCTTTGTCTTCCAGTTCCTTCTGCAAGCTGGCGTTGTCTGGTGGACGCTTCTGCTGCGGATCGGGCATCGGCATCGGCGGGCATCCTCGGGGATTACGCCCCAGGGTCGGATCGTTGGGATCGCATCCGCGAGGGTCCGGGCCAACCGGTCGGGAGCCGGGATTACCCACCGCGACGGTTGTGCTGGTTCCGGTATACACGCCGCCTTTGCGTCCATAACCGCCGGACTCGTACCCGATGGTCGCCGTGTTATAGACGTGGACGTTGCCGGGAAGCTGCGGCGCCTTGGACTTCGGCACGGTGGTTGGCTTCTCGCCGGCGGCGACGGTCCGCGTGGTCAGCGCCGGCAGGATAGTCGGATCGGAGCCGACGCGAAGCGTGAACTCGCCGGAGCCGAAATCGGCGGTCGCGCCGGACTCCGGGTAGACCGCCACTTCGAGCACAATGTAGCCGGCGCGCGCGAGGTCCTTGGAAAAGATCTTCTTCAGTTGGTCGGGAGGGACGACGCTGGCGGCAATCGTCACGCCGGGAATACTCTGGCGCGCGGCGTAGCCGGCGGGCGCGCGCGGCGGAATGCCGGGATGGTCGCCGGCCAACAAGGCGGCCGCGGTAAATAGAGAGAGAAGGCCGGCGCGGGATGACATTTTCGGACCTCCGTAACTATTTTATACGTGCGGGGTGCGGGCAGGTTACAGGGGCGGGGGACCGGTGTTGGTGGCAGCCGGGGGCGCGAGCCGCGCCTTCCATTCGTCGAGAATGGCGGCCGTCGCAGTCGTGCCGATCCGCGAGCAGCCCGCGGCGTGGACGGCCAGGACGTCGTCCACCGTGCGGAGTCCGCCCGCGGCCTTGATCCCGATTTCTTCGGGCAGGTACTTGCGCAGCAGTTTCAAATCGTCCATGGTGTACCCGCTGGGCGCGAAGCCCGTCGAAGTCTTGACGAAGTCCACCTCGGCACGTTCGCAGCAACGGCAGGCGATGATCTTCAGCTCGTCCGTCAGGTACGCGGTTTCCAGGATGACCTTGAGAATCGCGCCTTCCTTGTGGCACGCCTCCGACATCTGGATCAGCTCCGTCTGCACGTGCTGGAACTCGCGCGAGAGGAGCTTGGAGATGGCGATCACCATATCGATCTCCTGAGCCCCGCGGCGCAGCAGGTCGCGCGTTTCGTAGAGCTTGGTGGCGGTAAGCTGCGATCCGTGCGGGAAGCCCGAGACGCTTCCCGGCTTGACGACGCTGCCGGCCAGGGTGCGCACCGCCAGGTCGATATCGCAGGGCCGCACGCTTACGCAGGCGATCCGGTAGCGCTTGGCCATTTCCAGCCCTTCCACTACGTGGACGTCGGTGAGCTCGGGCTTCACCAGCGAGTGGTCGACCATTTGAGCAAGGTCTTGATACGTGGTCAATGGGGGGCAGGATTCAGGGGACATAAGATAAGGAGGGGTTGGCGGTGGGGATTTGGGGTTGGTTACTTTTTGCGTTTGGAAGCGCCTTTGGTGGGAGCTGCGGCTCTAGGGCCGCAGCTCAATCCCATGCCTTTCAACTGGTCGCAGGCTCTCGGGGCCAGGTCGTTCTTGGGAAACCGCTTGATCAACTCCAGGAACTCGCGGCTGCCGTCGGTTCGGCGCCCCATCTTGATCAAGGCCTGGCCTTTGCCGTACAAAGCGTCGGCCGTCTTGTTGTTGTCCGGGTATTTTTCGAGGACAATGTCGTACTCCCGGACCGCACTCTCGTAGTCGCCCAGGGAAGCGTGGATCGAGGCGATGTAATACTGCGCGTTGGGCGCGAGATCGGTATTGCCGTACCATTTCAGGTAGTCGGCATACTCCTGCAACGCCAGGTCGAGCTTGCCGCCGGTGCGGTCGCGGTTGGCGTTGTTGTAGAGCTCGACCGAAGACATCGGCGGCATCTCCGGCGCGCCGCCGGCTGGTCCGCTTCCGCTGCTGGGGGGCGGCGGGGCCGGCGCCTGAATCACCTTCACCTGATTGCCCAGGTCGGTCAACTGGGCCTGAATTTTCGAGATCATTCCGGTCAGGTCCGAGACCGCCTGCGACACCGTGCGCAGGTCGGTGGACAACTGGTCCATGCGGGAGCCCAGGCCGACGACGGGGGTCACGACCTTGGCCTCCTGGTCGCGCAGATTCTGCTGGAAGCCGTTCTGAATCACCGCCACCGATCGATTAGCTTCGTTGGCGGCGTTGACCGACTGCTGCACCAGCACCTGGAGTCCGGCGAATTTTTCATCCTGCGAGCGCTGCATGGCCTTGACCATGTCCTGCAACGTGGCCACGTCGCGCTGTAGTTCGAGTATTTCCTTGCTGGCCCCGGACGAGGGCGCCGGCCTGAGCGTGACCATCGCCGCGGCAACTGCAACACACATCAAAACGCGTCGGAACATATACAACTCTCCTCCTTGGAAGGGGGGCGTATGCCGGCCCTTCCCGCGTGTTCTGCCTCTGTCTCTATGGTACTTCCGACAGGTGCTGTCGTGTTTCCAAAATTACTGCCCAGGCGAGAAATGTGCGCGCCGGTTTCTCTGCCAGCAAGACTCGTTGGATTCTGTGCACTGCGGGTGCTCCTTGCCGTAGCTGATGGTCTTCAGCCGGTCGGCGGGCACTCCGAGCTGCACCAGGAAGTCCTTGGCGGAGCTGGCGCGGCGGTCGCCCAGCCCCAGGTTGTACTCCGCCGAGCCGCGCTCGTCGCAGTGGCCCTCCACCACGATCGAGGCGTTGGGGAAGTCGCTGAGTATGCCCTTGATCGCGTTGGCGTCGCGGGTGAGGACATCGCGCGCGTCGCCGCGGACGTCGCTCTTGTCGTAGTCGTAGTAGATGTCCTGAACGTCCGAGCCCAGGCGCTGCTCCAAGGTCACGGTCGGAGTGGGAGCCACGGGCGGCGGCGGGGGTGGCGGAGAGGTCACGGAAACGGTCGCGGTGGCCGTGGTGCTGCCGCCTGGCCCGGTGGCCGTCAGGGTGTAAGTAGTCGAATCGCTCGGGAACACGCGGCGGTTGCCGGTATTCTGCACGGCGCCAATGGTCTGGTCGATGGAGACGCTGGAAACGTCACCGGTGATCTCCCAACGCAAGGTCGAAGACTGGCCGCGCTGGATGGAAGTGGGCTCCGCCGTAAACTGAGACACCACGGGCGCGGGCCTGGGAGCCGGCGCCGGCTTGGCCGTATCTACCGGCGCGGGCGGGGGTGGCGGCGGCGGTGGCGGCGCCTTCTTCTTGCATCCCGCCGCGAACATCGCCAGCCAGAGAGCAATCCCGAGGACCGTGATCTTCCGTTTATTGAACATGAACATCGCCTCCTGAATTCTTCATTACTTTCCCCAAAAGGGCCTTTCGTTGTTGCCCTGCGTGGTCAAGGGCTGCACCTGCGTTCCATCCGCCAGCATCGAATAGACCTGGTTCCTTCCCGCGCGCGTCGAGGAAAACGCGAGGTGCCTTCCGTCGGGCGCCCAGGTGGGGTGCTCGTTCTTTCCTTCGGCGTGCGTCAACTGGATGTACTGGCGCGATGCAACGTCCATGATGAATATGTTCCAGGCCCCGGCGGCGAACCCCCGGGTCCACGCATAGGCGATCTTCTGCCCATCGGGATGCCACGATGGGTTTCCCGCCTCGCCCGTGCCGTCCGACAGGCGCTCGATATCCGCTCCATCCATATTCATCCGATAGACCTGCTGCGGACCGGAGCGGCCCGAGGTAAACACGATCTCATTGCCCGTTTTGGGATTGACCTTGGGCTCGGTATCGATCGAGCTCAACGAGGAGATCGGCCGAAAACCCGTTCCGTCCAAATTCGCGATGAAGATCCGGCAACAGCGCCCGGCCGAGGAAGAATAGACGATCTGCTTTCCATCGGGGGTGAACGACGCCGACGAATTCACGGAGGCGCCCTGGTTGTAGAACCGTAAATCCCGGACCGGATCCACCGAAAACACAAATATACCAGGATTCCCGCGGGCGTAGCTAGTGAAGGCGATTTTCGCGCCGTCGGGAGATGGGGACGACTCTATCGAAATAGAGTTGAAGTGGGTAATCTGCCGCTGGTTTTTCCCGTCCGAGTCCATCACCCAGATTTCTTTGTGGCCGGTGCGGTCGGAGGTGAAATAAATGTGGGTGCCGAACAGCGATTGGCCGCCGAATAGCGCCACGATATCGGCGGCGAATTCGTGCGCCACTTTGCGCGCCCCGGCTTCGTCCAGGCTTCCGATGTAGCGTTTGTTCAGCGCCGAGGCGTTGGCCGGAGTCCCGCGGCTCAGATCGAAGAGCCAGCCATAGAGGACCAGGACGCCGTTCTGCGGCGCGGTGTACCCGAATGCCAGGTAGTTGGCCAAGACGGGCGGGCCCGACCAATCCGACATCCAGCGCCCGCCGCCGTTGGCCGGCTGAGGCGTTTGGCCTTTCCGGCCGCGAGGCGTCTCGACCACCGGCGGCGGCTGGATGAAGTCCGACGGCTGCTGCGGGATGCTGAGGGGGTACGAGGTCTTGGGGGCGACTTTGACCATCCCCGAGCTGGTCACGTCCGCCCGAAGAGTGTCGTTGAACGCACCCATGAAGCCCTGTGCCTCGCCCGAACCCCGGAGATCGGGGATCGCGATGGTCGGACGATTGCCTCCGGACTTGTCAATTTCCTCGCGAATCTGAGCCCTCATGACGAGCAGGACGCCAGCCGACGCGATTGCCACGCAGACAAGTTTCTTCATCGAACGCCTCATTTCAAGTTAAAACGTAACTCCACTTGCGCCTCGTTTTTTGAAAACTGGGTTGGAAGCTGACTGAAGGGTACCGAGTCCAGAACGGCGCGTTGCGCGGAAAAATCCACTGCGGCATTTCCGCTGCGCTGTGTGATCTGTACCGGTCCGGCCAGAGAGCCGTCGCGCCGGATGGTGAAGGTCACGACCACGGGCGGAAGGACCTGCCGTGAATTCAAATCGGCGGTTCTCCAGTTCTGCGCGACTTTATCGCGCAGCAATTTGGCGTACCAGCCGAACTCCGTCCCGAAGGGCGAGTCGTTACCGAGTTGCAGGCCGCCTCCACCCGCCATGTTGTACATGCGCGAGCTGGCTGCCTGCCCGGAAGAGTAAACCTGATTGGGGAGATCTTTCTGCTGCTCCCGGAATTTGTTGGGCTGAGAGGCCGCCGTTTCCATGGCCCGTTTGCGCGCGCTCCGGCTCTTGATGGGAATCGCGTCCGGCTCGGGAGTCTTGACCTTCTGCTGCACCTTCTTTTTGGCCGGCGCTTCGGGAGCGCGGGACTCGGTGTCGTTGGCCACGGGATTCTCGGGCCCGCCGCGAGACGGCAGTTTGATCGACGACACGGCATTGACTGCAACGGCGCCGATGCCGCCGCCGTTGGGATCGCCCCACTTCACCGGCGTGCGGCTGGCGATCCAGTTGTAAGACACCAAGAAGGCCGCAATGGAAATATGCAGAAACAGAGAACCCACGAGAGGCCTGGACAGGCGCTCCGGCTGATCCAGAATGTCTACGTGCGGCACTATTTCCTGCCTTTGGCCGACGAATCTTCGGGTTGGGTCACCAGGTTGACCTGGAATTTCGCGGCGCCGAGCTCAGCCACAACCTGCGCCATGATTTCCCAGGTGGTCTGCCTGTCGGCCATCACGTACACACCCTTGGTGGCCTGGCCGAATTTCTGGTGAATGGCCGTCCCCAGCTCGTTGATATTGACTTCCTTGCCGTTGAGGTAGAGCAGTCCTTCCTTGGGGATGCTGATCACCGGCATGTCCTGGGTAGCCTCTTTGGCTACCGCCCGTATCTTGGGCACGTCCACTTCGAGGCCGAATTCCATGACGTGGGCAGTGATCATGAAGATGATCAGCAGGACCAGCACGACGTCCACGAAGGGGGTGACGTTGATTTCGGAGATGCTACTCCCGCCGCGCTGCCGGCGCGAATTGAAGCCGCCGCCATTGACCGAAAGTGCCATTGCTACTCCCCGAAGCTGCGCTCGGTCATATTGAGGAACTCGAGCGCGAAATCGTCCATGCGCGCGCCCATCTCGCGAATCTTGTGCCCAAAGTGGTTATAAAAGATGGCGGCCGGAATGGCGGCCCCCAGACCCACCGCGGTAGTGATCAGAGCCTCCGCAATGCCCGGCCCCACGCTCTTCAAGCTGGCGCTGCCCTGACTCTCCGCCAGTCCCAAAAACGCGCTGATGATGCCCAGAACGGTGCCGAACAGCCCGATGAAGGGACAGACCGAGGCCGTCGTGGCCAGCCAGTTCATATTGCGCTCGAGCTTGGCCAGTTCTTCGCTGATGCCGAGCTGGATGCTGCGCTCCAGCGCGACCCGGTTGCTCACGCTGCCGCGCGACTTCACCTGCCGCTCCACTTCCTCGTACCCGAAATCGAAGACCGCCACCAGCGGCGATGGACGGAACTGCTCGCTGGCGACCATGACGGCTTCAAATCCCGCGGCCTTTCGGAACGCCCGGAGAAATCGGGTATTGGCGGTGCGCGCCCCGCGGAGGGATTGCCACTTGGAAAGAATCACCGTCCAGGAATAGACCGAAAAGCAGGCCAGGATACCCAACACAACGATCACCATCACGTTGTGAGAGATCAGTTCCCAAATATCCACTTGTAGAAGGAAGGCCGGAGGTTCGAAACTCAACTCGTCTCCTAATCTCAAATCTATCACATAGACGCATGGGTCCATGCAAAAGACGTAGCGCGATTTGGCGGCGTTCCGGGGGGTTTCGTACGGCGGCGGGAGCGGAGGGCGAAAACAAAAGGGTTAGTTGATGTTTTGGGGTGGTTGCGGCTCGAAATTGGGGTTCCGACCGCGGAGACGCGAAGGCGCGGAGAGAATTGGGTTAACCGCCGAGACGCCGAGACGCCGAGGATAACCGAGGGGCCGGTGGGGGCTCGGGGCTTTGGTGTCGTTTGCGTGGTTCGAGCGCCGAGGGGGCGGAGAAGAGTGTAGCCGAGAGGTTTCTTTCGGGTAGACTGGATGCTCCGGGAGAAAACGCGATGAGACCAATATCGCTGGTGCTGCTCGCGATCGCGGGCGGCATGCCGGCCGCCCCACAGACTGAGAGCCGCTACGAGATCGTCGCCACGAAGAGTGTGATGGTGGCCATGCGGGATGGCGTGAAGCTCGCCACCGACGTCCACCTTCCGGCTCAAAATGGCGCGCCGGCCGAGGGGAAGTTTCCGGCCCTTCTGGAGCGGACGCCGTACAGCAAAGACCGGGGCGCCGCTGCCGTGGCGAATTACTTCGTGCCGCGCGGGTACGTGGTGGTCTACCAGGACGTGCGCGGCCGCTATCAATCGGAGGGCCACTGGGCGCCGATTCGCGACGATCCCAACGACGGATTCGACACCGCCAAATGGATCATGAGTCAGCCCTGGTCGGACGGCACGATCGGCACCATCGGAACATCCTATGCGGGCGCGACGCAGCACGCGCTGGCGATCGCGAACGCGCCCGGGGTGAAAGCCATGATTCCCGTGGATGCGATGTCGAACTTCGGCCGCTACGGAATGCGCCACAACGGCGCGTTCGAGCTGCGCTGGTTCAACTGGGTGTTCACCCTGGGGAATTCCACGGAAACGCAGAACGCCGCGGCGGCGGCGAAGCGGGCCGCGTCCGATCCCGCGGCGGCCACGGCGCTGATGGAGATCGGCAACCGCGTCCGCGACTATGTGCGCGCCCTGCCCCTGCGGCCGGGCACGACGCCGCTGAAGTTCGCTCCGGACTAAGAGAAGTGGCTCATCGAGGCGATGAAGCACGGGACTACGACGATTTCTGGAAAGACCACGGATCGAGCGTGCTCGACCACCTGCCTGAGTACAAAGACATTCCCATATATCACGTGACGGGCTGGTACGACTCCTGGGGCACGCAGGTGGCGAACCTGAATTACGTCGAGTTGAAGAAAGCCAAGAAGAGCCTGCAACGGCTGATCATCGGGCCGTGGACCCACGGCGGGCAGGCGCTCAAGTACGCCGGGGAGGCGCAATTCACCGATGACGCCGCGCTGGACGTGAACGCGTGGCGGCTGCGCTGGTTCGACCACTGGCTGAAGGGCAAGGACACCGGGGTGGATCGCGAAGCGCCGGTGCGGATCTACGTGATGGGCGGCGGCGACCCGCACAAGACGCCCGAGGGACGGCTGTTCGTGGGTGGGCACTGGCGCGACGAGCAGGAGTGGCCGCCGGCGCGCGCGGCGGCGACGCCGTACTATCTGCACGCCGACGGCACGCTTTCCGCGGAAAAGCCCGCGGATCGCGCTCCCATCACCTTCGCGTTCGAT
>JBGPKH010000011.1:0-36013 GCA_041485845.1 Bryobacteraceae bacterium | reverse complement strand
CTGGCCCGCACGGCGTCGCGGCAGCGCGAGATCGCGGTGCGGATGGCGCTGGGCGCGGCGCGTGGGAGGGTCGTCCGGCAGGTGTTGACCGAGAGCCTCATTCTCGCCTTGCCCGGCGGACTGGCGGGTATCGCCATCGCGTTCCTCGCGGTGGGTGCGCTCAATACCTGGAAGCCGCTGGTGCTGGAGCGCTACCCGGCGATTTCGATCGATCTTGGCAGCCTGGCGTTTACGTTCGCCCTCACGCTCCTCACCGGGCTGGTCTTCGGCATGGCGCCGGCGCTGGGCGCGGCGCGCATCCGCATCCAGGAATCGCTCAAGGCCGCGGGACTGGCGCAGAGCGGCAGCCGCGGTGCGACGCGCCTGCGGCAATTGCTGGTGGTGGTGGAACTCGGCGTGTCGCTGGTGCTGCTGATCGGAGCCGGCCTGCTGGCCCGCAGTTTCGTCAAGCTGGCGCGCACCGATCTCGGCTTCGCGGCGGACACCCTGCTCACCATGCGGGTCAACCTCACCGGAACCCGCTACGCCACGGCCGCCAGCCAGACCGCCTTCTATGACGACGTGATGGAGCGTGCCAAACAGCTCCCCATGGTACGGTTCGCCGCGGTCTCGACCGATTTGCCGTTGAGCGCGGAGCGCCCGTACAGCAGCATGGCGTTTCAAGTCGCCGGCCGGCCGCCGGTCCCCACCGCGCAAAGACCTCACTCCGAGCTGACCCTGGTGAGCCGCGACTTCTTCCGCACGCTCGGGATTCCCTTGCGCAACGGCCGGACCTTCGACGCGCAGGACACCCTCGGCGCGCCCGACAACATCGTCGTGAACGAAGCGTTTGCGCGCAAGATCTTCGCCGGCGAGAACCCGCTGGGACGGATCATCTCCTCGGGACGGAACGACTCCACCCAGTGGAACATCGTGGGAGTCGTGAGCAGTATCCGGGGAAGCGAGCTGGGCGCGGAACCATCGCCCTTGATCTATCGCTGCATCTGCCAGACGAACACGCCCTACCTTTCCCGCATGGGGTTGATCTTCCGGACCAGCGGAGATCCGCGGCCGGCGATACGCGCTGTGGAAGGGCAAGTCTACGCCGTGGACCGCGGCCAGCCGGTCTTCGACGTGAAGACCATGGAGGACCGCCTCGCCGATTCGCTGGCGCCGCAGCGATTCCAGCTTCTGCTGATCGGCACGTTCGCCGCGATATACCAGTCGCCGCGCTTCCACGCGGCTAAGCGTCATTCCAGCTTCTGCTGATCGGCACGTTCGCCGCGATAGCCATCATCCTGGCGGCCCTGGGTGTTTACGGCGTGATGTCGTACCTGGTGAACCGCCGGACCCGCGAGATCGGCATCCGCATCGCGCTGGGAGCGCGGCCGGAACAGGTCGTGCGGCAGGTGGTGGGTGAGAGCGTCGCGCTGGCCGTGGTGTCCGTGGTGGCCGGACTCGGCGGCGCCTGGGGGCTGACCCGTTACCTGAAATCGATGCTCTACGGCGTTACCGTACTGGATCGTACAACCTTCGCGATCATGCCCGTGATTCTCGCAACGATTGCCGTAGCGGCGTCGTTCGTTCCCGCACGGAGGGCTTCGCAGATCGACCCCATGACGGCCCTTCGTGAGGAGTAGCACAGGTGTCCCGCCTATGTCGCGGTACCATATAGGCATGCGATTCCTCACCCTCACGCTGGCCATTGCGCTGGGATACTCGCCGATCCTCGCCAAAGACGACAAGGCCAAGAATGCCGACCGGCTGGATGACGCCGCCACCCTGTTTTCTGAAATCATGTCCACGCCGGACAAATCGATTCCGCAGGACTTGCTCAGCAAGTCCCACTGCATCGTGCTGGTGCCTGGATTGAAGAAAGGCGCCTTCGGTTTCGGAGGAAAATACGGCCGCGGCTTCTCCCTGTGCCGCGCAGCCAGCGGAGAAGGATGGGGACCGCCGGCCGCAGTCCGCATCGAAGGCGGCAGCTTCGGGTTGCAGATCGGTTTCTCCTCGAGCGACGTGGTCCTGCTGATCATGAATGAGAAAGGGATGAAGAAACTCACCTCCAGCAAGTTCACGATTGGCGCGGAAGCCACCGCCGCCGCCGGCCCGGTGGGGCGCGACGCCTCGGCCCAGACCGACGCCCTCATGACGGCGGAGATCCTGTCGTGGTCGCGTTCGAAGGGCCTGTTCGCGGGGGTTTCGCTGGATGGCGCCACGCTGCGCAACGACATTGACGAGAACCAGATCATGTACGGGCAGCGCTGGGAAAGCAAGCAGATTCTCACCAGCGGCGTGCAGCCGCCGGCTGCCGCCGCCAAGCTTCTGGCAGGTCTGAACAAGTACTCCAGCCGCAAGGCAAGCTAAATTCGCGCACGTATCCGAAAACTGCTTGCTGACGCGCGCGGCTCCGTTCGGAGCCACGACCGTGAGGGAGTGGTCTTACCGGAATGCCTCTACTCCACGGGCAAACAGATCCGCGTCAGCAGCTCGCCGGGGGGCGTCATCTGCGGCGAGTTCAGATAAAACTCCAGCCCCGGAGCGCTACGCAGCTCGCGGCCGCTCCCCGGCAGCCACTGCCCGCAGACCTGCGCGTACGTCTCCCCCAGGCGTTCATACGGACCCTTATGCGTGGCCGCCGCGTATTCACCGGCCTCCAACTCCTGGATGCCAATCTCGCCCTGCGCCTCGACAGGTGCGGCGGCGCTTCAGAGCGTGAGCGTGACCTTGTGCAGGGTGCGCGGCCGGTCGGGGTCGAGGCCCTTTTGCGCCGCCAGGCATGCGGTGAAAAGCTGCGCGGGCACGATGTAAGGAATGGGCGTCAGCACTTCCTTCACGCGCCGCGGCAGGCGGATCACGCGGGTGGCGCGCGCGTCCACTTCGCGGTTTCCGGAATCCGTGATGGCCACGATCTCCGCCTGCAGCCCTTGCAGCCTGGCTAGCGTTTCGTCCATCGATCTCCACGTCACCCCCGCGGGCGCGAAGGCGAACACGGGAAAGCTGGGCTCCACCAGCGCGATGGGGCCGTGCAGGAAGTCGGCCGACGAGAAGCGCTCGGCCACCACGTAGCAGGTCTCCATCAGCTTCAACGAGAATTCGAACGCGTTGGCGTAGTTCAGGCCGCGCCCGACCACCACCGCATAGCGCATGTAGCGATAGCGTTCGGAAAGGGCCCAGACCTCCGGCTCGAGCCGCAGCGCCGCTTCCACTCCGTCCGGCACGCGTTCCAGCTCCGCGCGCCCGACGCCGCCCCCCAGCGCGTAGGCCAGCAGGTAGAGCATCAGCATCTGGCCGGTGTACGTCTTGGTTGCGGCGACGCTTTTCTCCTTGCCCGCCCGCACCAGGAATACGTGCTCGGCCAGGCGCGCCAGCGTGCTGGAGCTTTCATTGGTGATCCCCAGTGTGATCGCGCCCTGGGCCCGCGCGCGTTCCAGCACCAGGTTGGTGTCGGTGGATTCGCCGGATTGCGAAATGGCGACCACCAGGGTGTCGCGGTAATCCACCCGCGCACCGTAGATCGTCACAATCGAGGGCGCCGCGAGCGACACCGGAATCCCCGTGGTGATTTCCAGAAGATAGCGTCCGAACAGCGCCGCGTTGTCCGAAGTGCCGCGCGCCACCAGCACGACGAGCCGCGGCCGCCGCCGGCGCATGAGCTGGCGGAATCGCTCGACCTTGCGCAGACCGCCCGCAAGCGTACGCTCGAGCGCGGCCGGCTGCTGGCGGATCTCCTCGAGCATTCGCGACATGCTCTTTACGATAGCAAGAGAGGTAGCGGGGGTTGGGGGTTGGGGCCGGGCCGGGGGCCACCGTCACAACGGCGTCAGCGGCCGCGTGTCCGATCCCACGAAGAACGCGCGCGGCATCGTCTCGCTGGGCGGCAGCGTGATCAGGTGCGGGCGGATCAGGATCAGCACCTGGTGGTTGGTGCGGTCGCGCTCGCGCGTGCCGAACAGCTTTCCCAGGTGGGGGATTTGCGACAAGCCGGGGATCCCGGTAAGCGCGTAGGCGTCGCTGCTGTCCACGAGGCCCGAGACCATGGCCCACTCTCCGAACCGAAGCTGCATCGCCGACTTCACGGATCGGTTGGCAATGATCGGAATCCCGTTCAGCGCCTGCCCTGCCAGCACCTTGAATTCGGCTTCCAGGTCCAGCAACGCGCTCTCGATATCTTGCACGGTCGCGGTGATTTTCAGCGTCAGTCCCAGATCCTGGAAAGTGAACGAAGGAGGAGGCGAATAGGATCCCGCTCCCTGGAAACTCTGCGGGCCGAAATAGCCCGCGGTGAGGACCGGATACTTATCGCCCGCGTGAAACGTGGCCGCCTGTCCGTCCGCCGAACGCAGTTGCGTGTCGAGCAGATTGCGGCCCGAGGAGTCCGACATCTGCGCCACCAGCGCGGAACTGATGGTTTGGAAACCTACGTACGTGGTGGACGTGGTGAACGCCAGGTTGGCCAGGCCGGCGAGCGTCGTGGGCGCGCGGAAAACCGGAAATCCAGTAGGGAGTTTGAGGCCGTAGGTGATGGTGTCGTTGCGGCTGACTTCGAGAACCTTGACGTCGATCATCAACTGCGCCCGCGGGTGCAGCAGGTCTTCGAACATGGCGCGCGCCGGCAGCACCTTCGAGATCGGCCCGCGCAGATACACCGTGCTGTTCTGCGTGTCGAAGGCCACCCGCTCCACCGCGAAGGTCTGCTGCACGGCGGTGATCATGGCGGTGAAATCCTGCACGCTCGTAAGTTCGGTCAGGTGAATCGCCACCGCCACACTCGGCTCCAACTGCTGCCGCTTGGGCGGCGTGTCGCGCGCCACCATGAACACTTTGTTGGTCAGCGGGACGATGAACGAGAGGGTCGCCGCCTCCAGGCCGTGCAGTGCGTCCCGATAATCCACTCCGCTCATCTGAAACCGCAGCCCGGGGATGGGAGTGTAATCGCCGTCGAACACGCAATCCAGCCCGAAGGCGTGAGAGACTTCCTGGAACAGTCTACCCGCGTCGCCGCGCAGATCGAAATCCTTGGTGCCGGTCCCGGCGCTCAATTCCGTTGGAGGCAGCGGCTTGCGCGCCTCGATCCGGTCCTGCACCGTGGGCGGGTCGAAGTCAGCTTCGGTCGAGCCGTCGCCATCGTCCGCCGGTTGTTGCTCCGCGGCCTGCGGCGTAGCCTTGGCTTCCAGGGCGGCTCGCGATCGGACCGCCTGGCTGCGCCAAAAGTACGTCTCGTTCTTCGGCTCCAGGGCGGCCGCCTCGGAATACATGACGTAAGCCTCGGCCATGCGCCCGGCCTTTTCCGCCTTGCGGCCCTTCTCATAGAGTTGCGCCGCGGACGGACCGTCAGCCAGGAGACTGCAGGCCATCACCAGGCAGAGAAGTGACGCACGTGTCCGCACATAAGAGATGACGCAGGACACTCCGCCAGCGTGTACCCGATTCGTTGTGAGAACCTGATGTAGGAGAGGCGGAATGGAGACCATCCGGCGCACCTTGATCGAAAAGCCCATGGAGTTACTGCTGCCGCTGGCGATTTTCGCCGCGACCCTCGCCGCCGGCTGGGTGGTCCGCCGGCTGGTCCTGCGGGCCTTGAACGCATGGACTGCGCGCACCGGGAGCCGCGCAGGCCTCGTCCTCACCAAGGCTCTCCACGGCCCCATGCTCATGTGGGCCGCGATTTTGGGAGTGCACCTGGGGCTTCAGTCTTCGGACCTGCCCGATCGCATCACCGCATGGGGCGCGAAAACCCTGCTGGTGCTGTGGATCGTCTCGTTGACCATCATGTGCATGCGGGTCGCCGGCAACCTGGTCCGGTATTATGGCGACCAGGTTCCGGGAGCGCTGCCCGTCACCACCCTCACCCAGAACCTGGCACAGCTTGGCGTCATCATCCTGGGGATTGTTGTGCTGCTGCGGGCACTCGGCCTGGAGATCACTCCGATCCTGACAGCCTTGGGGGTGGGCGGCCTGGCCGTGGCGCTGGCCTTGCAGGATACGCTTTCCAATCTCTTTGGCGGGTTCTACGTGGCGGTCGCCCGGCAGGTCCGGCTGGGCGACTACATCAAGCTCAACACCGGCGAGGAGGGCTATGTCACCGACATCGGCTGGCGCAGCACCACCATCCGCGGGCTCAACAACAACATGGTGATCGTTCCCAACGCCAAGCTGGCCCAGGCCATCGTGATCAACTACTATCTGCCGGAGAAGCGCATGGGAACCAGCGTCCAGGTGGGGGTCGGTTACGACGCCGATCCGGAGCACGTCGAGCGAGTGCTGCTCGAGATCGCCATGGACGGCACGCGCGAGATTCCCGGGATGCTGGCCGATCCGCCGCCGGCTGTGACCTTCGACCCGGGGTTCGGTGAATTTTCGCTCGGCTTCACGCTCGGGTTTCAGGTGGCGGAGTTCGCCAATCAGTTCAGCGTGCTGCACCAGTTGCGGAAGCGCATCCTGCGCCGCTTCCGGGAGGAAGGCATCGAGATTCCGTTCCCCGCGAGGACCGTGTACGTGCGCTCGGGGAGACGGCCGCGGCCGCCGGCCGAGCCTTCCTGACGCGGCCCGGACTATGGGGTCTGAGTCTGTTGAACATAGGAGCTAACTTAAGGAATGTTCAGTTGCTTGGAAGCTCCTTTGCCGGCGAAAATGGTCAGACTTCCCAGATTGGAGACTTCCTGCGTGTTTGGTGGTGCGAAGGGGATTTCGCGACAGCTATGTGATCGGCACGCGAGGGTTCCGTTCCACACGGCGTTTTCTGATTGTCGAAGCCCACCGTCTGGCATCGGGGGGGGGCGCTTAGCGCCCCCCGCTGCATGCCATTGTTATGCGGCCCATCCGAGATCATGTGAGTTCTCGGCCAATCGAGAGGAGATATGAATACGGATTGCTCCGTAGTGACTCCCTCTTGTCAACGTTGTACATGGTTCCTGAGACGATGAGAGACGGCCCGGCACCGGCCAGCAGGGCAGTCGGCACAGCCAAGCCAGCGGCCACGAGCATCGTGGACGATCCTGCGGAGCCTGATGGCGAGGCCAGCCTAGAGAGCAACGGTCGGCGAATCCGATGGATGGGTGATGGGATGCCCTGGTTAGGCGCTGAGCCTCTTTTTTGGCACAAACGATACGACCTTGTGCCCCGACCGGCGTTGGCGTTTCTTAGCGGCTGCAAGGATCGCTTTGACGTCGAAAGCGTACTTGGCGGCCTGTTCCTCGCGAACGCGCCGGACTTCATCAACGATGGGGTCCCTCGCCATGACCTATTCCTCCAGTAGTTCCTCCGGCGTGCAGATGCCCGGACACTCACAACCGTGCTGCCCACAGATCTTCGCTACCGCTTTGGCAATCAAGGCGTTCGCGATGTGCACACAGTTCCAGGTTACCAGGAAATCCAAGCCGTGCACCGCTGCTACGGCAATGTGTGCAGCGTCGGTTGCTGCCTTCTGGGGAATAATGCCGGAGGCCAGAATACCGGAGGCCAGCACCTCGACCTCGGGCGTGATGTCGAGCAGTGGGAGATCCTGGATTACTTTCAATCTTTCACGCGCTGCGCCGGGGTCTCCGGCGCTTGCTTCATCGACGACAAGTTGCGAGATGTACAACTGGAAGGCGCCCCTCCGTTTCTCCCACCATTCCCTGGTGATCTGCTGGTGACCCGCAATGATCAGATCTCGGCTCGGCCGCGAGGTGAGGTAGCTCGGAATGGTTGTCTCCACGTAGAGTCTGGGTTTCATCACTATCCGTTACATCCGTTACCGGTTTTGCGATCGGGGCCTAACGGCTCGGGCATCAGGCGCGGCTGGAAGCCGCAGGGACGTCAGGAGCGTGGGTTGTAAGCCGTCGCCTTCAGCCTGTCAAAAGGCTGTCCGCCGCGCCCTCAAGCGTTGAGCGCCCGATTCATCCGCTCGATGGCCTCGTCGATCTCCGCCGTGCTCTTGAACCCGATCGTCACCGAGTCCACGCACCCCAGGTTCATGGCGAACTTGAGCGCTTTCTCGCGATCTTCGGGGTTGGTGAAACGGCCCTCGCCCACCAGCTTCATGCTGATCACGCCGGCGCCTTGCGCGTGAACTTTCCTGGTGTTCTCCACCACCAGGTCGACATCGCCCGGTTGATCGACATCCCGCGTCGTAGGCGTGTCCATCCGGGCGCCGTTGTGGTTCATGCGGATCATCGCGATGTCCAGCCACTTGTTGCCGGGAAACGACTGCAATGCCGGCAGGCCGTGGACCGACGCCCCCTGCGCCAGGATCACCTTCTTCGATTTCACGTCCGAAAAGTCGTCGGCCGCGCGCGCGAAATCCTGCGGCCACGTGGGCTGCCGGACGCAGTGCAGCAGCAGAATATCGAAGTACTCGGAATTCAATTCTCTGCGGAACTGGTCGATCGTGGTCTTGGCGTCGTACGTCTGTCGCGGAGTGCTGTACTTGGTCATCAGCCGGTAGCTGTCGCGCGGCAAACCCTTCAGCGCGATGCCCAGCATTTCCGGCATGCCGCGGTAGCTCTCGGCCGTCTCGAAGAAGCGGATGCCGCGATCGTAGGCGTGACGCACCAGGCGCGTAAATTGCTCCTGGCCGAGCTCCCGCTGCACGCGCCCGCCGAAGGTCCCGGTGCCGAAGGCGAGCCGCGTCACCTTCACGCCCGAGTTCCCGAGCGTCACCCAATCGGTGGCTGCCCTCTTACCGGTCTGCCCGGCTAACGACCCGCCGGCGCCGCCGAGGACGGTCGCAGCTATGGTCGATTTCAGAAAATCACGTCTGGTTGGCCGATGCATCGATCCCTCCGCGACGACTACTCTAGCACGACCCATGACGCATCCACCATGCCCCGGCAGGAGTGCCGGCGTCGCAGGCTGAGAGTCTGCGCCACAATTGCTCCGATCGATTGGGTGACACAGTGGTACTACTGCAGATTCACCGTCACGGCCCGCGAGCTTCCGATGCGGTTCACCAGCGTCAAGGTCAACGACACGATCCCTTGCGTGCTGCCTTGCACGGTGAACGGCTGGGTCAGGCGGAACGAGCCGCCTGTGGCGTTCGACGCCGCGCTCTGGTAGTACGGCGCAAACAGCGTATCGCCCGAGACTGTGATGGTGCTGGTTTGCAGCGTGGTGCCGGCGGCCGCGGTGAACTGGAAGACCGCCTGCGAGATTTCCCGCGTGTTCGAATAGCCCGTCGCCACCACCGTGAATCCGGTGGCGTTGCGCGTGGCCGTCACGCTGGGATTGCCGGTCAGCACCGGCGCCGACGTTGCGATCTGGATCGTCTGCGTGGGCGCCGGCGATGGAGTGATGTCCTGGGTCCCGATCGTCAGCCGCTCGGTCATCGTGATCGTCCCCGCCACGGTCCCCACTTGCAGGAAAACATCGATTGGGGTGGGACTCGTATTGGCCGGAACCACAAACGTCAGCGACTGACCGCCGCTGGCGAACTGCACATCCTGCGGCGGCGGACCCGAAACCGGCGCGACCGTCAAGTTCAGCGTCACCGTGACATCCACGGGGAAGCTTCGGTCCAACGCGACCTTCAGGTTGGCCTGGTCCGTGGAAGTGGCATTGGCCGGCACACCCGTCACGGTGACATTCGGCGGCGGCGGCAGCACGATCGTCAGCGGAATCGTCACGTTGCCGGTCGAGCCTGCGCTGTCCCTCAGGGTGACTACCAGCGAAGCTGTGCCCGCCGCTCTGGCCGTGCCCGAAAGCGTCCCGTCCGCCGCCAGGTCGATCCCGGTGGGCAATCCCGTCGCCGACCAATTGTACGGCGGCACCCCGCCGGTCGCCTGAAGCACCATGCTGTAAGGCGTCCCGACGGTGGCATTCGGAAGCGTCCGGGTAGTGATCACGAGCGGCGGCGCCGCTACCGTCAAGGTGAACGACTTGCTCGCGGTGGTGCCGTTGGCGTCGGTGACCTTCACGCTCACCGGGAAGCTGCCGCGCGCGGCCGGAGTGCCGCTCAGCGCCCCGCTGGACGATGCCGAGATGCCGTCCGGCAATCCGCTCACCGAGAAGCTGTAGGGCGTCACACCGCCCGTCGCGCTGAGCGAAGCCGAGTAGGGGCTCCCCACCACTCCGTCGCCCAGCGACGTGGTCGAGATCTGCAAGAGCGTGGCCACGATCAAGGTGAAGCTCTTGCTGGCTTGCGTGCCGGCCGAGTCGGTCACCGTGACCCCGATGGTGAACGTGCCATCCACCGTGGGCGTGCCGCTGAGAACGTTGCCCGAAAAGCCCAGCCCGCCGGGCCCGCCGCTCGCCGACCACGTGTAGGGCGGCACCCCGCCGGTCGCCGAGAACGGCGCGGAGAATGCCACGCCCACGGCGCCGCCTCCAATCGCCGCCGTGGTGATGAGGAGCGGTGGGGCCGTCACCTTAACGGTGAAGGATCTGCTGGCAGACGTCCCGAGGCTGTCCGTCGCCGATACGTTGAAGGTGAATGTGCCGAGCGTCGTCGCGGTGCCCGAAAGCGTGCCGTCACTGGTGAACCTGCCGCCCGGAAGCGACCCGCCGGCTCCGAAAACATAAGGCGGAACGCCGCCCGTCGCGCCGAACTTGAAGCTGAAATCCGCCCCCAGCACCACGTCGCTCACCGCGCCCGTTACTACAACCGGGGCCGGATTGATGAGAATTCCGAGTTCTCTAGTAGCCGTGGCGCCTGCCGAATCGGTCACCCGCACGGTGACCCGGAACTGTCCCGGAGTTGTGGGAGTGCCGCCGATGCCGCCGTTCCCCGATAGTGACACGCCGGCCGGCAGCGCGCCTCCCGCGATCGAGAAGGTGTAGTCCGGGCTTCCGCCGCTGGCTGCAACGGCGGCGCCGTACGGCGCGCCGGCGGTGCCCGTGGGCAGCGAGCTGGTGACAATCTGAAGCGGCGGAATCGGCGGTGGCGCCGCGGTAAATGGGAACTGCGCCGAGGCGGTCTGCGCGCTTTGATCCGTCACGTTGACCGAAACCGTGCCGCTGCTGGCGGCCGCCGGAGTTCCCGTAATGTCCCCGGTCTGCGGATTCAAAGTCAACCCCGGGGCCAGTCCCGTGCCTGCCCAGAGATAGGGAGGAATTCCGCCGATGGCCGTCAGCCTGAAGCTGTAAAACACTCCAGCCGTGGCGCCCGGAAGGTTTCCGCTGGTGATGAACAGCTTGGGGACAACCGTCAGGGGAAGCTGCGCCGTCGCCGTTTGCCCGCTGTTGTCTTTCACCGTCACGGTCACGGTGAAGCTGCCGCTGGCGGTGGGGATGCCGCTAATGGTCCCGGTAGCGGCGTTGATCGACAATCCCCCAGGCAGCCCGGCCGCCGACCAGACAAGCGGCGCGAGCCCTCCCGTCGCCGTAGCTGTGAAGGAATAGCCGGTTCCCACGATCCCGTTCGGCAGCGCCGTGGTGGTGATCGCGAGTTTCGGGACGATCGTCAGCGAATATGGCGTCGTGGCCGTCTGCCCGCTGCTGTCGCTTACCGTCACTGACAGGGTAAAGGCGCCGCTGGCGGTGGGGATCCCGCCAATGGTCCCGGTGGCGGCATTCATCGCCAATCCCGCGGGCAGCCCGGTCGCCGACCAGACCAGCGGCGCGAGCCCTCCGGCCGGCGTAAACGTGAAGGAATAGCCGGTTCCTACGATCCCGTTGGGCAGCGGCGCGCTCGGCAGCACAAGTTTGGGAATAATGGTCAGCGGGAACTGCGCGGCGGCAGCCTGCCCGCTTTGATCGGTCACCGTCACATTCACCGTGAAGTTGCCGCCAGTGGCGGGGACACCGCTGATGACGCCGGAGCCCGGATTCACGGTCAGTGGGGAGGGCAG
Organism: Bryobacteraceae bacterium; assembly: GCA_041485845.1. Classification (GTDB taxonomy): domain Bacteria; phylum Acidobacteriota; class Terriglobia; order Bryobacterales; family Bryobacteraceae; genus OMOG01. The sequence goes on along the minus strand of JBGPKH010000011.1, from coordinate 24,266 downwards.
CCCGGCCGCCGACCACGCGTACGGAGTGACTCCTCCGCCGGCGGTGAGCGTGAAAGAGTAATTCGTGCCGGCAAGCCCGTTGGGCAGGGCCGCCGTGGTGATCAGCAGCCGGGGAAAGATGGTGAACGGCAGGCTCGGCGTGACCACGCCGTCCGCCGTAATGACGGACACTTGCGCGGTTCCGGGCGTCAGGATCAGGCCGGCCGCCACGGTGGTGCTCAGTTGGTTCGAAGCGCAGGGAGTCAGTGCCGCCGCATTGCTGTTCCCGTTCACACAGGTGGTAGGCAGGGCCGTCCCGTTCCACCGGATCGACGTGCCGTTGGTGAAGTTCGTGCCCGTCACCGTTAGCGTGAAGGCCGGACTTCCTGCGATGGCCGAATTGGGATTCAAACTGAGAAGCGCCGGCGCCCCCGAAACGGTAAACGCCGCCGCGGCAGACCGGCTGCCTCCGGGATTCACCACCACGACGGCCACGGGTCCCGGAGTCGCGATCATCGCGGAAGTGATCGGCGCCGTCAGCGTCCCCGAGTTCACGAAGGTAGTGACTAACTGAGTTCCCCCGAAAAAGACTTGCGACGATGCCTGCAACTGCGCATTGTTGACGAAGTTCGCGCCGCTCACCGTGAGAGTGAAAGCCGGGGAGCCGGCGGTGGCCCCCGCGGGCGTGAGCACCGAGATGGAAGGCGGATTTACCGTGAACGGCGCGCCGTTGGAAGTCACTGGCGCCGGGATATTGATTCCGCCCGATTGGGACACCGTGATGGTCGCGGTCAGCGGCGCGGTCAACAGATTGCCGGGCACGGCCGCGGTCAACTGGGTGGGCGACACGAAGGTCGTCGTCAGCGGCACGGGCGCGGAATTGGGTGCGGTCCAGTTCACCACCGAACCCGGCGCCACGAAGTTGCTCGCAGGGGGAGGCGGCGGGGTGAAGTTGCTGCCGTTCACCGCGATCTGCACGCTCGATATTCCCGCCGGCGTCGAGTTCGGCACTACCGAGGCGATCGTTGGCGGCGTGATCGTCGCGATCTGAATCGTGTCGTTCGGGGCAATATAGTTGCCCCACACGTCGAAGATCTGCGGCTGAAACGGGAAGGTCCCCGCATTGTTCGGTGTTCCGGCAATTTTCGTGGCATCAAATGAGAAGGCCAGACCGCCCGGCAGCGCGCCCGAAAGAAGACGCATCTGGTAGGGCCCCGTGCCGCCCGTAAAATAATTCTGCGAGTATGGTATACCCACCGCGCCCGACGGCAGGCTCGGCCCCAACGACGCCAGCGGCGGAAGAATTAGAAACGTGGCGGGGTTCGAAACGCCTGACTGGGGCGAGCCGCGGGGCGTCGCCCGCTCCGGCCCAATGCCGCGGACTGCGAGCGGGGCGAAGGTCGCGATGGGCTGCTGGCCGACCGTGATCTGCACGTTCACCGGGGAATTGACCAGCGTGCTGAAAAGACTATTGGGTATGATGACGGTGATTTGTCCGGGGATGAGCGTTACGTTGGCCCCCGAAAAAACGGTAGCCACGTGGGTGCTCGTGTTGAGCCACGTCACCGTGGTGCTCTGGTTGGGGTCGAAGTTGTTGCCGAATATGTAGAGCTTGAATGCGTTGATGGGGGTTCCGGAAGTAATCGCCGCGGGAAATGACGCGAAGTCCGAGGCTAATATCGACGAGCCCAGGGATGTGATCTGGGGTGCACCGGCGATGAGGATAGTCGTCGGGTCCGTGGCTGTGTCGTTGGCCGGGTTGGCATCGTCGCAAGCGTCGAAGGTGCAGTTTACCGTGGCAGTATTGGTCACGCTGGAGGGAGCGTCATTAGCCACATTCACCGTCAGAGTGATGGACGGGAAGCTGGCGCCCGCAGGCAGATCGTCGCTCCGCCTGCACGGACCGGTGGGCTGCGTGCATAACCAGCCCGTTCCGCCGATACTCGTGGCCTGCAGGCCAGCCGGCAATGTCTCAAGGACATTCACCCCGTAGAAGTTGAAGCTCGTGACCGTGCCAACGTTACGGACGGTGATGGTGTATGTGGCGCCTGTCTGTCCCTGGACGAAGTCGCCGATGTGTGTCTTGCCGATGGCCAGGTCGGGAGCCGGCGCCGGCCCCTGCGCATGCAACGCCGTGACAGACACGACTCCCAGCGATGCGGTCAAAAACGCTCTGAGGCATACCTGGCGTAAGATCATTGCGCCTCCCGCAATCCAGTGCACACATCATTATTGGACACAGATGTTGAAAAACGCAAACTTCCAGCACGCGGTCGAATTCTCACAGAGCGCCGTAACCTCCACATTCGCTGCGCTTTCAGCGGAGCGTAACTATGGTAGCACCCCATCCGCCGGCCTCGCCGGGCGCATCCCGGAAGCCGCTCACGAACTCGGTGCGTTTCAGGACCTTTCGCACGATTTCTCTCTGTACCCCGATGCCGCGGCCGTGTACGATGCGCAGCGCGCGCAAGCCGAGGCGGTGGGCTTCCTGAAGGTATTCTTCCACGACGTCCTTCACGTCGCGTGGAGGAACGCTGTGCAGGTCGAACACGCCGGTGATGGGAATGCGAATCGGTTCCGGTTCCATGCGGCTCCCCAAAATTCAAAAGCCCGGTCAGCCGAAGCCGACCGGGCCGAATGACGTCGTGCGCGCACCTGACGTTAAGCGACCTGCTGAGACCGATACTGGCTCATCATCGCTTCCATCTGATCCTTCAACCGAAGTTTACCCTTCTTCAATCGTTTCTCCTCCAACTCTTCATCAGTGGTCAGATGGGGAAGCGATTCCAAGGCGTCCAGCTTGCTGGCGTATTCCGAGTGCTGGCTGGCGAGCCTGCGAAACTCCTCGTTCGTAGCCATCAGATGCGCTTTCATTTCATCCTGTGCGATCCGTTCCATGTTGGGCAATTCCTCCCAGTGAGGTTGCCGCGCCGAGTCGGTTGGTTCCGAAACAAGGCTCGGTGGGTAATCTCGTTTCGTCGTATTGGATAAAGGACGGCATCACCGTCTATCCGCCACCTTAACATGAATGAAACTTCATGACAATAGCCGTTTCAGGCGGTCCGTCCGGGGTTTCGTAGTACCTCGAACGGGTACTAACCTCCTGAAATCCCATGGACTTATAGAAACCGCGCCCGGCGCCGTTGGACTCCCGAACTTCCAGGTAGACCGCGCCTGGAGACTCCGCCAGAAAGGACTGCAGAAGCTTCCGGGCCACGCCCCCCCGGCGGAACTCGGGCGCCACTGCCAGGTTCAGCACTTCGCGTTCTCCCGCGGCCAACGTCCGCGCCACCAGGAATCCCGCGATGCGGCCACCGGCCTCAGCGATGCGGAACTCATACTCCAGATAGTCGGAGACCTTCCATTGCGCGGCCTCCGGACTGGCCTCCTGGACCACAGTCACAGCCGGGAGGTCGCGGGGCCCCCCGCGCCGCACACGAAGTTGGCTGATCATTCGTGGCCCTCAAAACCTCGCGGATCGTCCCTCACCCCGCAATCGCGTAGCGCTTCATCTTGTTGATCAGCCCCTGGCGGCTCAGGCCCAGCAGGCGGGCGGCCTGCTGCTGGTTGTTCTTGGTTCCCTGCAACGCCTCCACGATCATCCCCTTCTCCAACTCGGCCACGGCCTTCTTGAGGGACTGCACGTGCACCGGCTTTACGGGCGCCTGTTCGGGGGCGGGTGTGGGCAGCCCCTCCCACAGGTCGTCTTCCGTGATCGTGTTCTGCCGCGCGCAGGCCGCCAGCCGCATCACCTCGTTCCGCAACTGCCGGATGTTTCCGGGCCAGGCTGCCCCCGCCAGCTTGCGCAAGACCGCGGGGGAAAACTCCATCGAGCCGCGCCCCGCCTCGCGCGAATACTCCTTCAGAAAATGGTTGGCCAGCAGGGGGATCTCCTCGCGGATCTCGCGCAGCGGCGGCATGTGGATGTGGATTACCTTAATGCGGTAATACAGATCTTCGCGGAAACTGCCCTTGGCGATTTCGGCTTCCAGGTCCTTGTTGGTGGCGGCCAGCAGCCGCACGTCCACAGGCGTCGACGTCCGGCCCCCTACGCGTTCCACCACCCGCTCTTGCAGCACTCGCAGGATCTTCGCCTGGGCCGCCAGGCTGAGGTCCCCGATCTCGTCGAGAAACAGCGTGCCGCCATCGGCCTTCTGAAACTGGCCCATGCGCGGCGCCACCCCGGTGGCCACTCCCTTTTCAATGCCGAACAGCTCGCTTTCCAGCAGGGCTTCCGGCAGCGCGGCGCAGTTGAGCGCCACGAACGCGCGGCGGGCTCGCGGGCTGGTGTAGTGGATCGCCCGTGCCGCCAGCTCCTTGCCCGTGCCGCTGTCGCCGGTGATGAGCACGCTCACCAGGCTGTCGCGGATGCGCTCCACCAGCCGCACCACCTGCTGGATTCGATGCCCCGTGCCGATGATCCCGTGGGTGGAATATTTGTTCTCTACCTCGCGCCACAAGTGCGCGTTCTGCTGCACCAACTCGTCCTGGCTTCGCCGCAGCTCCCCGATCAATTGTGCGGTCTCGATGGCGATCGCCGCGTGCGAAGCCAGCGCCGCCAGCGAATCCTCGTCCCGGCGGCTGAACACGCCCACGTGCTTGTTCAAAACTTCGAACGCCCCGATGATCTCGCCCATTTGGTTCTTCACCGCCACCGCGAGCACGTTACGGGTGCGGTAGCCGGTCTGGCCGTCGATCGCGCCGTAGAACCGTGGATCGCTATACGCATCCCGAACATTAATGGTGTCGCCTGTGAGTGCCGCGTTTCCCACAATTCCCAGCCGGGCGTCGAATCGGAGGATTTCTTCGCTGCCCAGCGCCACTTTCGACCACAATTCGTTGCGCTCGCGGTCCAACAGGAAGATGCTCGCACGGTCGCAATCCAGCAGATCCGTGGACTCCCGCGCGATGAGATCGAGTAGCGCGCCGAGGTCCCGTTCGGAGTTCATCTTCTGGCAGATCGCCAGGATGGCGGCCAGCTTCTCGTTCAACTCCGGTGGAGACGAGGGTTCCATGATCCAGCCTTCAGTTTATCCCATCAACCGTCTGCTGTCTATGAAGTAGACAGCATGACCACGGCCTTTACGGCTGTCCACCGGGATTACATCGCGAGAATGCCGAGATGCACTGAAAACAAAGCGTTTACACGTTGACCGGGTTTGGGCTCCCGGGTGCCTTAAGCAAGATGCGTGAGGCCCTCCCAATCGGAGGCTGGGCCGGGCGAAATGATCGGAGGAGCATTCGCTCGGTCTCGTCGGGCGGGGTTTCACGTAGCTCTAAGTTCGCACGCCAAAATAGCCTGCATCCGGGGGGTGGCAACGTGGTCGTCAGCCAGCCCCCCGGATGCGTCCCTCTCCATTCTGGACAGCAGACCAGTCTCGCTGCGGGCACCCGCACACCTGCTCGTTCGCGGCCTCGGCTGGTCCACCGCCGATCGCCATACGCCCTCATCTGAGGGTGCCGCCGGTGCCGCCCCCCCGTGAGCCCCACCCCAGCCAATATGGTATGCTATGGCTGAATGGACTTCCGGCCGGCCCTCACTCACGACTCCGAAATCCCGCTCTACCGCCAGCTTTTCGACCAAATCGCCTCAAAAATCCGCTCCGGCGAGCTGGCCCGTGGGGAGCGCCTTCCAGCCACTCGCGAATTGGCTGGCCGGCTTGGACTGAACCGGACGACGGTTTCCGCCGCCTATGAACTACTCGAAACCGAATGTCTCATCGCCGGCCAGGTGGGCCGCGGCAGCTTCGTCACCGGCGACCCGTCCCCCACCTCCGGAGGGGTCGATTGGAGCGCCTTGCTGGAACGTAGCGAAACGCCGCCCATCGGTCCCGCCGCTGGCTTCGGCCGCGAAGTCATCAGCTTCGTGATGTCCCGGCCCTCCCGCGACCTCTTCCCGCTGGACGAGTTTCGCGCCACCTGTGCCGCGGTTCTCGACCGCGCCGACCTCGCCGACATCCTGCAATTGGGGTCCCCCAGCGGCTATGAGCCGTTGCGCCGCCACCTCCTCGAAGAAGCCCGGCGCCAGCACCTCGCCGGCCCCGGCGACGACCTCATCGTCACCAACGGCTGCCAGCAGGCCCTCGATCTGATCGGCCGCGTCCTGCTGCGCCCCGGCGACACCGTTGCCGTGGAAGACCCCGTGTACACCGGGTTGAAGGCGTTGCTGGCGGGCATGGGCGCGCACCTGGTCGGGATTCCGGTCGGCGCGGACGGGCTCGACGTGCCGCAACTCGAGCGCGTCCTTGATCGCGAGCGTCCCCGCTTCCTCGTCGTCACCTCGAATTTTCAGAACCCCACCGGCGCCACCCTGCCGCTCGCCGCGCGCCGCGGACTGCTGGACGCCGCGCGGGCAGCCGGCGTGCCGGTGGTCGAGAACGACGCTTACGGCGAGCTGCGCTACGCGGGCGAACCGCTGCCCGCCATCAAGCAGTTGGACGAGCACGGCGGCACCGTCCTCCTGCGCAGCTTTTCCAAGGTGAGCTTTCCCGGCCTTCGCGTGGGCTGGGCGGTGGGGCCCAAGCCCCTCATGGACCGCCTGCGCCAGGCCAAGGAAGCCGCCGACCTGCACACCGACCAGCTTTCCCAGGCCGTGCTCCTGGAGTTCGCCGAATCGGGACGCCTGGAAGCGCACCGCGCGCGCGTGCTCGAAGCCGGGGCCGAACGCCTGGCAGCCACGCTCGACGCCTGCCGCCTGTACCTGCCGCCGGGCACGCGCTGGACCCGCCCCGAAGGCGGAATGAACGTGTGGGTGCGCCTGCCGGAACCGCTGGATGCCGGCGAATTGCTGGCGCGCGCGCAGAAGGAAGGCGTGGCCTACCTGCCGGGACGCTATTTCGCCGTCTCGCGCCTGGAGCCCGGCGCGCTGCGGCTGAGTTTTGCGGGGCTGCCTCCGGACCAGATCCGGAACGGCCTCGCGGTGTTGGGACGAATCGTTTCGGGCGAGCTCGCCAGCGTGTCACGCACCTTCGAGCCGGCGCCCGCCATGGTGTAAGAAAAACATTTGGCCACGAATGAACACGAATGAACACGAATAAGAAGAACCGGGTCCGCCACCGATACTCCCGGCCAGCGAAGCCAAGCCCGTTTTATTCGTGTTCATTCGTGTTCATTCGTGGCTCAATTCTTGAATCGATAGGAGCGAGATCATGTTTCAGTTTTCGAGCGAACAATACCGGGTAAAGGTCGGCCTGGCGGAGATGTTGAAGGGCGGCGTCATTATGGACGTCACCAACGCCGGGCAGGCCAGGATCGCGGAGGACGCCGGCGCATCGGCGGTGATGGCGCTGGAGCGCGTGCCGGCCGACATCCGCAAAGAGGGCGGCGTGGCCCGCATGGCCAACATCGGCATCATCGAGCAGATCATGGCGACGGTCACCATTCCCGTAATGGCCAAGGCGCGCATCGGCCACTTCATGGAGGCGCGCATTCTCGAAGCGCTGGGCGTCGACTACATCGACGAAAGCGAAGTGCTCACCCCCGCCGACGAAGAGCACCACATCGACAAGAACGATTTCAAGGTCCCCTTCGTGTGCGGCGCGCGCAACCTGGGCGAGGCCCTGCGGCGCATCGCCGAAGGAGCGGCCCTGATCCGCACCAAGGGCGAAGCCGGCTCGGGCAACATCGTCGAAGCGGTCCGCCACATCCGCACCATCGTCAAGGAGATGAAACAGCTTACCGTGCTCGGCAAGGAAGAGCTGCTGCACCAGGCCAAGAATCTCCAGGCGCCGCTGGAACTGGTGGAGTGGGTGGCGGAGCATGGCCGGCTGCCCGTGCCGAACTTCTCGGCCGGCGGAATCGCCACCCCGGCCGACGCCGCGCTGGTGATGCAACTGGGCGCCGAGGCCGTATTCGTCGGCTCCGGGATCTTCAAGTCGTCCGATCCCGCGGCGCGCGCCGTGGCCATCGTGCAAGCCGCCAAGAACTACAACAATCCCGAGAAACTGCTGGAGGCTAGCCGGGCGCTGGGCGAAGCCATGCCGGGCCTCGACATCGCCAAAATGCAGGAATCGGAATTGTTGCAGACTCGGGGCTGGTAGCGGCGCGGAAGACCTCATGAAGAAGAGAGTCGGAGTGCTCGCGCTACAAGGCGATTTTGCGGCGCACGGCGCGGCATTGACCCGCGCCGGCGCCGATCCCGTCTTCGTGCGCGAGCCCGAGCAGTTTCGCGACATCGGGGGGCTCATCATTCCCGGCGGCGAAAGCACCACCATGCTCAAGCTGCTGCGCTACGAACCAGGGCTCATGGATGCCCTGGCGGAGTTCGGCCGCTTAAGGCCCATGTTCGGAACCTGCGCCGGCGCTATCCTGATGGCCAGCGAGGTGTCGCGGCCCGAGCAGGAAAGTCTCGGCCTGATGGATATCGGGGTCGAGCGCAACGCCTATGGCCGCCAGATCGATAGCCGCGTAGCGGAGATCGATCCCGAGCCCGAGTTTCAGCAGCGCACTGCGCCCGGCAGGCTGGAGGCGGTCTTCATCCGCGCGCCCATCATCCGCCGCGTCAGCGGCAGCGCCAAGGTGCTGGCGCGATACCAGGGCGATCCCGTCCTGGTGGAACAGGGGCGCCACATGGTCGCGACCTTCCATCCGGAGCTGACCGCCGATGCGCGCGTACACGCGCTTTTCCTCGAGAAGTTATGAACCAGATTTTGCGCCAAGGTGTGAAGCGCGTCCTCTTTGTCTGCCTTGGAAATGCCTGCCGCAGCCAGATGGCCGAGGCCTTCGCGCGCGCTTATGGCAGCGACGTTCTGATCGCCGCCAGCGCCGGGCTCACCCCGGCCTTCGGCGTCGCCCCGGACACCGTGCGCGCCATGTCCGAAAAAGGTCTGGACCTCCGCGACCACTTTCCCAAGAGCGTCCGCCAGCTCGGCCGAGCCACCTTCGACCTGGTGATCAACATGAGCGGCTTCGACCTGCCCGATCACATCGGGGCCGAGACGCGATCGTGGGACGTGCCCGATCCGGTCTTCCTGAAGTTCGCCGAGCACTGCGAAGTGCGCGACGCCATCGAGCGCCTGGTGATGAACCTGATTCTCGAATTACGCCGCAGTGGGGCAGGTTCCTGACCTGCCGCCCGCTACTTCTCCACGCGCAGATTGTTGACCACCGAGAATACTCCCGATACCCCATTCGCGCGCACCCCCGCCTGGTCCTTGTCGGCCTGCGAAGCCACCACGCCTTCGAGCGTCACTTTGCCGTTTTCCATGATGATGTGAATCGGCGGCACGGCCTGCAACGCATACCGGTCGAGCCCCGGCTGCCCATAGATCGCGCGGTACACCGCCAGCCGGAGCTTGTCGTCGTTCGGGGAAAGCGGCAGCACCTGGATCTGGTTGTCCACCTTCTCCACGCCCTCGACGTTCTTCACCACGTTGCCGGCATCGCTCTTGAGCGTCGGACGCGTCACTTGCCCAAGCAACGTCACGGTGCCGCCGTTCACCTTGAAAGCCAGGTTGTCGAACACTCCGTAATACGGAAGCATCACCAGCTCGTGGCGGACTTCTTTGGCGATGCGCTCCTCGCCCTTCGCGCCCGGCAGGCTCGCGCGCTCTGGCGCGCGATCCTTCTTCTGGGCCGTCCCCGGAACCGCGGCGATCCCGGCCGCCACAGCCAATGTGCACAACTGCGCTGCCCAACGTTTCATATGGTTCCTCCCTGTCTAGAATGCCTTGCCAATATCTTAGCTTAGGCGCTTACAGCGCCTGATTTGCAAGATAATCCCCGCACCCCCAAAGATAGGGGACTTGACAGAGACCGGCCTTCTCATGGAAGCCGCGACCGTGAAGAAGCGGTTGTCCACTCTTGATGGGGATGCCAAGCCCTAATGACTCACCGTAGCCTTCGTCCCCTGCAGCGAATCTGCGTTGCTGAACTTCGGCCAATTGAATCCGTAGAACGCCACAAACGCGAAGCAGAACATCGGCACGATGAACCCGCGGGACATATCGAACTGGTCCGCCACGTAGCCCATCAGCTTGGGCAGGATGGCGCCGCCCATGATCGCCATCACGATGAACGCCGACGCCTTCTTGGCCCGCGCGCCCAGTCCGAAAATGCCCAGGGCGAAGATGGTCGGGAACATGATCGACATGAAAAAGTAGCTCAGGAACACGCAAGCCACCGACAGCCAGCCGAGTTTGAAGAATACCAGCAGCGTCATCAAGACATTCAGCAGCCCATACAGACCGAGGGTCTTGTGGGCGGAGACCTTCTTCAGTAACCAGGCGCCCGACGCACGGCCCAACAGGAAACACAGAAAGGCCACCGACGCCAGGTTGGCAGCCCCTTTGTCGCTGAGTCCCAGCCCGCCCAGTTTGTTCGGCTCGAACCAATCGCGCAGGGAAGCGGCCGGCCCCCACGAAGCCGGAATGGAGGGAACTTCCGCAGTCATGTAGTTGATGAAGAAGCTGAAGATTCCGGCCTGCGCGGCCACGTAGAAGAATTGCGCCGCCACCGCCATCACGAAGTGCGGGTGCGACCAGATGGAATGCGAAACGCCCGGTGTGGAATCCTCGAGGTGGTAGTCGTCCTCGGTCTTGATGTCGGGCACCTTGGCAAAAGAGAAAACAACCGCGATCAGAATGCAGAGGATCGCGACCCCCACGTAAGGGATGTAGAGCGTCTGGCTGCCCGTGCTGTGCCCCAGCGCATCCTTGGAATAGAAGAAAAGCGCTCCGATGGGCGGACCGAAAATCCAGCCGACGGCGTTGCACGATTGCGCGAGATTGATGCGCGTGGCGGCATAGCGCTTGTCGCCGAGGACCGTCGTGTATGGATTGGCGATAGTCTCCAGAAACGTGAGACCCGTGGCGATCGCGCAGACGCCCGCCAGAAAGGCGATGAACGCGGCCGTCTCCGTCACCCTTCCCTGGTGTACCAGCGCATTGATGCTGGTCGCCGGAATGAACCAGAATCCGCCCACCGCGACAATCAGCAGACCCAGGATGATTCCGCGCTTGTATCCCAGCTTGCTCGCCAGCCACCCGGCGGGTATCGACATCAGGAAGTAGCCCAGATAGTGCGCGAACTGCACCCAGGCGGATTGCGACTTGGTGAGACCAAGCTCCTCCTGGAAATGCTTGTCCATCACGTCGATCATCCCGTTACAGACCGCCCAAAGGAAAAACAAGGAGCTCACCAAAATGAACGTGAACTTCAGGTTCATTCCGTCGTCCGTCACAAAAAGGCCCTGCTTGTCGTCACTCATGGTGTTTGCAAACGATTGTAGCGCTAACGAGCGGTGACTACTCCAAACCACTTCTCTCCCGCGGCGAGGTGCGCCTTGACCACGCCGGGATTCAACTCCGTGCCCAGGCCCGGCTTGCCGGGAACCTGGATGAAGCCGCCCTTGATGTCCGGGCCGTCGAGCAGCAGCACCGGGTCCATCCAGTCGCCGAGTCCGGTGACGGTTTCGCACGTCATGTAGTCGCGAATCGCCGCGGCCCACTGGATGGTAGCGCACGTAAACACCTGGCTCCCGGTGTTGCGGTTCGCCATCGGCAAGCCGAACAGGCCGGCCATGTCCGCGGGTTTACCGTCCACGTGGTTCAGGGCAGTTTCTCCAGAGCCGCACGCGCGCACGCAACGACCGGTCCGCGTTTCAGCCGGGGATTGGCGCACCCTCCACGCCTGGACGGGAAAGCGGGGGTGAAGCCTGCACGCGTTCCTCCTGGGTCGGGATGTTGCGCCTTGCCCGCCGCCGCAGGCCAGAAAGCGTGCGCTATTGGTGGCGGAGGGCGTCGGAAGGATGGACCACGGAGGCGCGGCGCGCGGGGACCAAGGTGGCAGCGGCGGCCGCAAGGGCGACGACGGCCGTTACGGAGGCGAACGTAGCCGGGTCGCTGGACTTGACACCGTAGAGGAGAGACCCGAGCAGGCGGGTGACGCCGTACGCCGCCGCCAGACCGATGGCGATGCCGATCCAGGCCAGGTTCATGCCTTGCAGGACGATCAGCTTGAGGACGTCGCCGCGCGCGGCGCCGAGGGCCACACGAATCCCGATCTCCTGCATGCGCTGCTCCACCGAGTAGGCCATGAGCCCGTAGATTCCGATGGCCGCCAGCAACAGCGCGATCGCGGCGAATATGGTAAGCAGAAGCATGTTGAAGTTCTGGCGCGAGAGGGCCTCGGAAATAGCCTGATCCATGGTGCGCACGCGCGCCGGAGTTACGATGCCATCCACTGCGGCGAGCTCGCGTTCCACGGAAGCCCGAACGGCCATGGGATCGGAAGCCGTGCGAATGGCCCACGAGAGCGGGATGACGCTGTTGGCAAGCTTCGTGAGCCCTTCGGGAACCTGGCCCTGCGGCACATACATTACGCCGGCATCCTTTTCCCCGAGGCTATTCTCGTGGACATCGCCGACGATCCCTACGATCTCGCGTGGCTGATCGTCGAACTGCGGGCCCAGCCCTCTGCCGATGACGATGACCTGCCCGAGAGGATCCTGCCCCTTCCAATACTTCTTCGCCATCGCCTGGTTGATGATGGCCACCCGGGCGGAATCGCCGCTGTCGGATTCGGTGAACGTGCGGCCGCGCAGCAGCGGGATCTGAAAGGCGCGGAAGTAATGAGGCGAGGCGGAGCGCCAGTATTCGTCGCCCTCGTACTGGCCCTTGGCGGGCGTACGGCCCGCGATGTTGAAGGGCAGATCCACGCCGTTGCCGCTCAGCGGGAGCACAATGCAGGAGGCAGCGGCCTGCACGCCAGGGATGGCTTCCACGCGTTGCACCACCTGGCGCACAAAGTTGTCGACCTTGGCGGTGGAATCGTAGGAGCCGCCTGCCAGCGAGGTCGCCATCGTCAGCACGTTGCGCGAGTTGAAACCGGGATCGACCGAGTGCAGGCCGGCGAAAGTACGCATGAGGAGCCCCGCGCCGCTAAGCAGGACGAGCGCCAGAGCCACTTCCGCGACGACGAGTGCGGCGCGCGCTCGTTTGCCGAGCGTGCCGCCACCGGAACGGCCGCCTTCCTTGAGGGCGGAGGCGAGGTCGGGACTCGAGGTGTGCAGCGCCGGGAACAAGCCGAACAGGATTCCGGTCAACACCGAGACCCCCGTGGCGAAGGCGGCCACGCGCCAATCCATGACGGGGATGGCCTGATGGGCGCCGAACGGATCGGTAAGCCTGGGGATGTTGCCGGGCGCGGCCAGCAGCAACGCGCGGACGCCCCACGCGCCGAGTGCGAATCCCGCAATGCCGCCGATGCCGGCCAGCAGCACGCTCTCAGTGAGCAGTTGGCGGACCATGCGCCAGCGGCCGGCGCCGATCGCGGCCCGGACCGCCAACTCCTTCTGGCGCACGGCGGCGCGGGCCAGCAGCAGGTTGGCAACGTTGGCGCAAGCGATGAGCAGCACGAATCCGACGGCGCCGAGCAAAATGAGCAGGGCAAGGCGCACGTCCTCCACCATCGAGTCCTTCATGGGAACCACCGCGACGCTTTCGACAGGGTCCATCCATTTGGCATTGGCGCGGCGGAAACGCTCGCCCACCACCTTCATTTCCGCGCGGGCCTGCGCGAGAGAGACGCCGGGCTTGAGGCGCCCTGCGGCCATGAGGTAGTGGCCCTGATTCGTGCTGGCGGGATCGGCCTGGAGCGGCAGCCAGACGTCGGCGGCCGGGTCGGATTCGAAGCCCTTCTGCATCACGCCCAGAACGGTGTAGGGTTCCTTATTCAGAAGGATCGTGTGTCCGGCGACTTGCCGGTCGGCGGCGAGTCGATTCCGCCAGAAGCGATCGGTGAGTACCGCGACGGGCGTTCCGCCGGGAAGATCTTCGCTATCGCTGAAGGTGCGGCCGATCGCCGGCTGGGCGCCGAGAACGTGGAAGAAGCCGCCGGAGACGCGTGTGGCCTTGACCGGCTCGGGACGGTCCCCGGCCCCGAAATTCATGCCCAGAGGAGCGAAATCGTACAGGGCCATGGACTCAAACACGTCGTTCTGGCGCCACGCCATGTACTTGGGAATGGAATTCGACCAGCCGTTCCCGTTGGGAAACTGCCGTCCGAGGCGCACGATGCGGTCGGGCTCCGGATAGGGGAGCGGATCGAGCAAGACGCTGTTCACGACAGTAAACATAGCGGTGCTGGCCCCAATGCCGAGGGCGAGCGTGGCTACGGCGACGGCGGTAAAACCCCGGTTGCTGCGCATCGTGCGGAGCGCGAATCGGACATCGGCGCCGAAGGTTCCCATGAAAGATAATAACGATGAATTGGGCACACCAGTTCCAGAATAAAAGCGCCCAAGGAATGCCCGCGCATACTTGCTCGGAGGAGCAGCATCAATCGGTATGTCATGGTATTCGCCCTTCCCGGGTGGCAAGTCCACTACTGGCTGTATGACTTTTGTGTGTGCGTGGCGGCTTGCAGGTCAGCGTTACTCTAACGCATACGCTAACGGGCGGTGGCTACCCCCACCACGTCTCGCCAGCCGCCAGGTGCGCCTTGACCACGTCGGGATTCAACTCCGTGCCCAGGCCCGGCTTGTCGGGAACCTGGATGAAGCCGCCCTTGATGTACGGGCCGTCGAGCAGCAGCACCTGGTCCATCCAGTCCCCGGTCCCCGTGACGGTTTCGCACGTCATGTAGTCGCGAATCGCTGCGGCCCACTGGATGGTAGCGTACGTAAACACCTGGCTGCCCGTATTGTGATTAGCCATCGGCAGCCCGAACATGTCGGCCATGTCCGCGATGCGTTTGGTCTCCAGAAACCCGCCGGTGTTGCGCAGATCGGGATGCAGAATATCGCAGCCCTGGTTGAGGATGAAATCTTTGAAGCCCTGCCGCCGCGTGAGATTCTCGCCCGTGCAGATGGGAACCGTCGAGCTCGCCGCCAGCCGCTTCCACGAATCGGTATAATCCACGCCGAGCGGATCCTCCAGCCACAGCGGCTTGATCGGCTCCACCGCCTGCGCCAGTTGAATGGCCGACCGCAGATCGTACTCCCAGTGGCAGTGGACCATGATGTCGTGGTCCCACCCGATGGCCTCGCGGCAGTTCTCGAATCCCTGCCGGATCTGGATCAGCTCCTTGGTGGAGAGCACGCGATTATTCGGATCGCGTCCCGCGTCCGATTCCAGCGTGGTGGCCGGAAACCCGAACTTGTGCGCCGTGAATCCGCTGGCATCCGACCTCACCTTCTGCGCCCACTCGCGGCAGGAGGCCTTATCCAGCATGTTGCGCGGCGCTCGATGGTCGTACACCCGGACGCGGTCGCGAAACCGGCCGCCCAGCAGCGTGGTCGTGGGCACGTTGAGCGCCTTGCCCGCCAGATCCCATAGGGCCATCTCGATCCCGCTGGCCGCGCGCATCAGTCCGTGCGCCGACCCGTCCGTGCGGGTGCCCGACAGGTTGGAGGTGTGCAGCCCCATCCGCGTATAGAGCGCATCGATCTCCAGTGCGTCTTTGTTCAACAGCCACGGACTGAGCGAAAGCACCTGCTCCTTCACGCCGACTGCGGGGCTTCCGTACGCTTCTCCGATTCCGTACAGGCCGTCATCGGAGACCACCTTCACCAGCGTGTAGGTCCGAGGGCCCTGGAGGACCATGGTCTGCACGTCGCGGATCTTGACGCGCTTTCTCTCGGCCGCGGCGAGCACGGGAGCGACGGCGGCGGCGGCCAGAAACTTGCGGCGGGTCATACTCGGTTACCAGTAGATCTTCAACCCCATCTGCAACTGCCGGGGTGTATTCGCCTGGCTCGTGACCGTCCCGAATGTCGTGCTGTCCAGATTCGTGCTTCCCGTTCCGAAGATGGTGCGGTTGAAGATGTTGAAGGCCTCGGCGCGCAGATCGATGCGCAGTGACTCGCGGATCGGGAACGTCTTGGCCAGGCTGACATTTTCGTTCTTGGGCCAGAAAGCGCGCACCTTCGGGTTGTAGCGAGTCTCATTTCCAAAAGCAGCCGCCGGCTGAGCCGGGAATGCCGGCTTGGCCTTCAGGAAACGGTCCACATTGGGGTCGAACTTGTCACCCGCGATCGGCCCGCGCCAATCGTCGTAGGTGTCCACCAGCGGGCGCGTAATCCCGTTGAAGATCTGCAACGGATTGTTGCGCGCCAGCGCGATCGGTAAGCCGCTCGCATACACCTGGATCGCCGCGACTCTCCACCCCCCGATGACCTGCGTGAGGAATCCGTGGTTGATCCACTTCCGTCCTTTGCCGAACGGCAGGTCGTAGAGCGTCGAGAATTTCACCGCGTGAGTCTGATCGTATTGCCCGATCGATTTCTCCAGCCGCCGGTTGTACTGGTCCATGGCCGCCGTCGCGGAATTCGCGAAGTACGTGTCGGAATCGGTAATCAGTTTCGAGAGCACGTAGCTCCACTGGAACGTCAGCCCCTGGCCCAATCGCTTATCGGCCTTCAGCAGCAGTGCATGGTACGACGAGTGGCCGCTCTTGTCGCCGTTCTGCGGACCTGTGCTGATGGTGCTGTACTGCGGGAAAGGACGCAGTCCCTGCGCCACGGTGCCGGTAAAGCTGGCGTACGGCAGCTTGATGCCCGCCGCCTGCGCGGTGGAGGACGTGATGTTGGCGCGCAGAATGTTGAGCGCCTGCGTGCCGCCGAATTGCGCCACCAGTTGGTTGAACACCGGCGTGGGCACCTGGTTGTAGTTCAGAATCCCCGATTGCATGTGGGTTCCGACCGACGCGTCATACCCCGCCTCCACCACCGTGTGGCCGGGAAGTTCCCGCTGCACCGTGAAGGTCCACGTCAGGTTCTCGGGCGCGCGCGTGGCGTCCTGCCCCTGCCACCAGTCCACCGTGTTGCCGTTCGAGAACGTGGGATCGATCAACGGTGGCAGCTTGTACGCCGGCAGCCCTTGATCCAGCTTGAAGGTCGGCTGCACTCCCTGCGAGGTGTTGTCGAACTGATACTGGCCGATGAAGCCCGCGAAGTGCCCACTCCCTTGCACCGCCGTAATGCGCGAGAAGGAGCGCCCGAAACCGGCGCGGAAGGTCGTCTTCCTGTCCGGTGCGTAAGCGATCCCGATCCGTGGTCCGATTCCTCCGTACCAGCCCGGCGCCAGGCTCCGCGTGTTCTCGCGGCCCGGGCCAAAGCCGGCGAACCACAGTGCCCCGGGATAGCCATTGGCGCCGGGATTGGGCCGCGCCGGATTGAAGTCGGAGTACTCGTCCTTCGCGTTGACCGGCGGCAGCGTGAAATCGTAGCGCACGCCGATGTTGACCGTGAGCTTGCGGCTGATGCGCCAATCGTCCTGCGCGTAGAAGCCGAAATACGCGTACTTCTGGGCCACGTAGCGGATGGTCTCCGTGCGGCCCAGGTAGGCTTCACCCAGCAGGAAGGAGGCGAACGAGCTGCCGCCGCCGGTGGCGATCGAAGACTGGCCGGGAATGCTCGTGCTCAGAAAGTTGAAATCCGCGCGGCCCGCGATATCCTGCTGGCCGAAGCCGTTGGCATTCTGATTCTGGTGCTGGAAGCCGAATTTCATAGTGTGCGAGCCGCGAATGTAGCTGAGGTCCTCCTTCACGCCCCACCCGGGCTGATCCGTCCCGTTATAAGAAGAGGAGCTCCACGTCGAGAATTCCGTGAAGTTGATGGTGGGGAAGTTCTGGTTGCAGTCGATGACGTTCTTGATGCAGACCTTGTCCTTCCAATTCTGGTCCACGTTTCCCGAGAAGCTGTTCTTGGTGAACGTATTCCGCGCCCACGAGAAGTGATTCACCATGTGGGACGAGAGGGTCCAGTCGTGCGACACGCGGAAGGCCTCCGTGTCCCAGGCCTGAATCTGGCCGCTCCACAGCGGTGCGGGCAGTCCCGGAGGGCCGCTGGTGCCGGGCTTGTTGCGGAACGTGGTCGCGTTCCACAACAGGCTGACCCGCTGCTTGCTGCCCAGAATCTGGTCGCCCTTGACGCTCCACTTATCGGTCGGCGTAATCATGGTGCCGCCGGTCACGATGTAGTTTTGGCGCACGTACCGGCTGGTGCCCGCCGCGAAGCCGAGATTCGGCTGAACGCCTTGGCCGAACGCGGCGATGGCGCTCGCGGTCTTGGAAAAGCGATCGGTGGGAATCTGATTACCAGGGAACGGCGTGCGGACAAAGCCGCTGCCGCTCTGCGTCGTGGTGTTCGGATCGTAGATCGTGATCGGCTTGTTGTTCTGATCCACCCAGTTCCGGAAATCGCCCTTGTACATCTCGGGTGTCGGGACGCTGAGAATTGTATTGTTCGCGCCCACGCGATTGCGGAAGCCCTCGTTGGAGACAAAGAAGAACGTTTTGTCGCGGCCGTTGTAGACTCTCGGGATCCATACCGGGCCCGAGGCGGTGAAGCCGTAATCGTTCTGCCGATAGATCGACCGCGTCTGCGCGAAGAACCCGCGGGCGTCCATGGCGTCGTTGCGCAGGAAGTCATATGCCGACCCGTGAAACTTGTTGGTGCCCGATTTCGATGCGAAGCTCATGATCCCGCCGCCGGCCTGCCCGTATTCGGCCTTGAATCCGTTGGTGTCCACCGTGAACTCGGTGAGCGCCTCCACCGATGGCGTGTTCAGCGCCGCCTCGTCGGTGTCGCCCGAACGGTTGGTGCCCACGCTGTAGCCGTCGAGCGTGGCGTCCCACTGCGCCACCTGCCCGCCGCCGATCGAGAGCGCCTGCCCCGAACCGCGCGCCTCCGGGACTACCGCCACCAGGTTGAAGGGACTGCGCATCGCGCCGCCCACCACCAGCGGCAGTTCGTCCACCAGCTTGTTCTGTACCTGCGTCGAAACCTTGGCATCGTCGGTCTGGAGCGTGGCCAGGGCCGCGGTCACTTCCACCTGTTCGGTCACCTGGCCGAGTTGCAATTGCGCATCCAGCCGGACCGTGGTCGAAGCTGCGACGACCACGTTCTGCTGTACGAAGCGCTTAAAGCCCGCCGCTGTGATCTCCACCCGATAGACGCCCGGCTGCAGGTTTGGCGCGCTGTATTCGCCCGTCCCCGTCGTCACGGCCCTCACGATGGCGTTGGTATCCAGGCTCACGACGGACAGCGTGGCCGAAGCCACGGCCGCGCCGCTGGGGTCCGTGACAATGCCGCTGATACTGCCACGCTCGTTCTGCGCCAGCAGAACCGCCGATCCCAACACCAATGAACACAAAATTCTCAGGGCCCTCATGAGCACACTCCTCCCCGTTCGGTCCGATCTTATAGTGGCCCGTCGAGGGTGTCAAGCCCGGTGCCCATCTTTAACGTGAACGCTCAGTGTGTCAGCCGCCCAATCGGAGCCGCGGCCGTGAGTACCTGCCGCGTGGAATTCTTGTCGGAATTGTCAGGACTTCGCAGCCTCAAGGCCGTCGTGGTTTTCTCCGCGATCTCGGCTCGCTCAGCGTTCTCGGGTTCTGATTTTGGTTTTCTCTGCGTTTTCCTCCCCGTCTCCGCGCCTCCGCGGTGAGCTTTGGGTGTTCCTGCCTGGTCCCGGCTCCACCGGGTTATGCAGCGGTACACCTTGGACCGCCAGGATGGTGAAGCCGCCATCGTTGGCGGTGTTGCCGGTGGCGCTCACTTCGATCAGGTAGGTCTTGCCGGCGGTGACCGGAATCTGCGCGCTCAGCATCTGCCAGGGGCTGGTGTCGCGCTTGCGCAGAATGCAGGCGAGCTCGTTATCCGCGGTGGCCTGCGTATCGTATGCGGTCAACGCTACGCCCGAATTGCCGCCGGCATCGTAGCGCTCTCCCTGGATGCTGAGAGTGAGGGTGCCGGATACCGCCGGCGCCAGTGTCCACCACGCCGTCTTGAAATCGGCGGATTGCGTGCAGGAATGCACGGGATCGTTGGCGTTGGAGGTCAGGCGGCGGGTGTCCTGGACGCCGACGTAGGGCGTCGCAATGGCCAGCGCGACCGCCGTCTCATCGTTCCCACCGGCTGCCAGGGGAGCGTTCTGCTTCACCGCGACCGCTTTGTCCTGAACGTATACCGTTCCGTTGCGCACGGTGGTCCCGGTGTTGATCTGCGCCACGACGCTGGCGGTTCCGCTGCCCACGCCGTTGGCCGGCGACTCGACGGCGAAACCGGTGTCGCCCAGCGCCACCCACATACAATTGCTTCCCGTGGCGACATTCAGGGCAGCCGCGCCGCCGTAGGCCGGAAAGGTCGAGGCGCCGGTAGAGACCGAGTACTGGCAGGCGGTCCCCGAATCGGGCAGGCTGATGCGCCACACGCCGCGCCCTATAGTGAAGGCGAACAGGTTACTGAGGCCGGCGTTGCGATCGAGCGTCAGATTGACGATGGGGGCATTCACGAAGGGCGCATCCTCGCGCGTCCAACTGACTCCGGCATCCAGCGAGACGAATACCCCGAGGTCGGTGCCGGCGTAGACCGTCGCCGGGTTGAGCGGATCGACCAGGATCGAATTGACCGGCGCGTCGGGCAATCCGAAATCGCCGCTGCCGTCGATGCCCGTCCAGGTGGCGCCGCCGTCCGTCGACTTGTAGACGTAGTTCTGAAGGCCGCTCTTGAAAGTGGACCAGGCCGCGTAGACGATGTCGGGCGCGGTGGGATCGAAGGCCAGCGAGGCCACGAAGCCGGGCCGCGGGCTGACGAAATCCCACACGGTCTGGCTGTCGGCGCCGAGCGCGTTGGGGTTGCGGTAGATGCGGCCATTGGAGGTTCCGAACAGGAGGCGATTGGCCTCGCCGGGCGAGATGGCAATGGTGCTGATGGCGGCGGACGAGGGGATGGCGGCGCTCACGGCCGACCAACTGGCGGCCCCGTCATCGCTGCGCCAGAGAGTCTGGCCGCCGATGTAGAGCCGGTTGGGATTCCCCGCATCCAAGGTGAATGGCGCGATGAACAGTAAGTTGGAGAGCGACTCGGTGATGCCGCGGATGGCCGGGGCGAAGGTGCGCCCGCCGTCGACCGACCGGGCCAGACTGAGGCCGGTGAATTCGTGATACACCACGTTGACATCGGCCGGGTTCACGGCGACGTACCCGCCGTCTCCGCTTGCCACCTTGCTCCAGGCGTTCGCGCCCAGCCCGTCGGAACCGCGCACGGTGCCGTTATCCTGGGCGCCCCCCAAATACCACGATCCCGTGGGATAGGGCGCGCCATGATGAAATTCGGTGACCGCGTAGGTGTTGTTCAGGGACTGCCAGGCGACCTTGGTCTGGAAGGGCGAGCATCCGGCTTTGTCGCCGGTGGCCACCCCCGCGTTAGCATTCTTGGTCACGAAGATGCCGCCGTCGCTGGTGTTGTAAAGCGTCTGGTTGTCGACCCCGTCATAGGCCGGGTGGAATACCAGGCGGTGATTGTCGGCGTGCGCGCCCTGGGGAGCCGCCGACTCCCAGAACATGGCAATGCCCCAGTTGCGGCCTCCGTCGTCGGAGCGGAAAAGATCGATCCCGCCGGCCCACACGCGCTCGGGATTGGCCGGGTCCACCACCAGGAGCATGTCCAGGAAAGCCTGCCCTTGCGAGTCTCTCCGGGTCCCGCCGCACAGGTCGCCGAAGGTGTTGCCGGGGTAGGAGAGGATCGATATGTTGGCGCGGTTCGAATCGCTGTTCTGCACCAGGGCGTTCCAACTGCCCGGATCGCCGTTGGCATCCGAGCGGTAGACCCCCAGGAGCGCCTGCGAGAAGTCCGAGTTCTTGGGATCCACGCTGCTCAACAGGGCGTAGATGGTGCTCTGGTTGGAGGGCGCCAGCGCGATGGACGAACGGCCCATACCAGCCACGGTGAGCACCTGCGACCATTTTCCGCCGCCCGCCGCATCGGTATTGCGGAAGATCGCGGAAGCCTGCGAGTTGGTTCGCCCGCAGGCGGCGAACAGGTAGTCGGCGCTCTGGCCGGTGCGAATTGCCAGGTCCTGGCAGCCGCTGTGGGGAGACGAGCGGTCGAGCGAAGGCCGCCACGTGCCGCCGCCATCCGGGCTGAAGAAGACGCCGGTCTCGGTGGCGGCATAGATATTGTTGCCGTTGGACGGGCTCAAGACAATCTGGTTGACGAAATAGAAGTCCTGGGTGTCCGTGCCGGGAAGCTGGTTCCAGGTGGCGCCGCCGTCGGTGGTCTTGAAGATACCGGCGCCGCGCCGCAGGACCGAGCCGACCGGCTCGCCGGTGCCGGCATACAGCGTGTCCGGAGCGTTGGGGTCCAGGGCCAGGGAGTCCACCGCGATGCTGGGGAGCAGGTCGCTCAAGGGAGTCCAACTGGCGCCTCCGTCGGTGGTCTTCCACACGCCGCCGCCGCTGCTGCCGGCATACATGGTGGTGGGGGTGGTGGGATGGATGACTAGCGCGCGGGTGCGGCCGCCGATGTTGCCGGGCCCGAGGGGCGCCCAGTTGCCGGCGCCGGATTGCTGGATGGCGGCATGCGGCCGGGCGCCGGCCGCCAAGCTCCGCCGGCCGATGGAGAAGGTCCGCATGCGCCGCAGCGCGTCGCGCGCGCGCAGATAACGTTCCACCGGCAGGTTCCGGCCGTCGGGCGCACGTTTCAGGAGATAGAATGCGGCGGCTTCCAGGGCTTGGTCCTCGCGGTCCGCGTCCGTCAGTTGAGGTGGCGGTTGCGGGATGGCGCCTGCGGGGATCGCCTCCGGCATGGGGATATGGGCGGTGCGCACGCGAGCGCAGGAGGCGAGCAGCAGGCAGGCCGCGGCGATTCCGGCAATCCGATTGGTCACAAATGTGATTTTAGCCACATCCCGCGTGGACAGCAATTCCGTAAACCTCCGAGGCCGGCGGTTTTTCGACCTGAAGAGGCGTGGGCAATCTACGCAACTTGCATCGTTCGGGCGATTCCGGCAAGCCCTCGACATCAGTGTGCTAAAGTCGCGGAAGAGAACTATGAGAGCGTTTCCGCTGGCGGCGCTGGTGTGCGCGATGGCAATCCTCGCGTTGCCCGCCCAAAAGAAAAAGAAGGAAGAGATCACGCAAACGCTCCAACTCCCCAAGGAGCTTCCGGCCGCGGTGGCCGGGGAGACCCGCCGCCTGACGTTCCACGTGACGCCGCTCTCCGCCAAGGGCCTGCTGTCGCAACAGATCCGCGATGCGCTTAAGGCGCTGGCGCACGACTGCGGCAACGACACGGTGGTCAAGATTCGCGCCTTCGTGGCCGGCACGGGCGACTTGCGGCGGGTGCGCGACCTGGTCAGCGAGGTCTTCACCGACCGCCGCCAGCCGCTGCCCGCCCTGAGCCTCATCCAGTCGGGCGGTTTGCCGCTGGAGGGCGCGCAGGTAGTGCTGGAGGCGGTTGCCGCGGGAAAGAAGGAGGTCAGTCCGGGGGGGCTGGTGTTCCTCTCGGCGCAGGCGGCGGTGTCGCAGAATCCGCTCGACCCGGCGCCGCCCCTGACGGCCAGGTCGCTCGCGGCGCTGCGGCAGGCGGTCAAGGCCGCGGGCTCGGATCCAGGCGACGTTCTGCGGGTCACCTGCTTCCTCAGCTCGCTGGAGGATGTGGCGGCCAGCCGCCAGATGGTGGAGGCCGAGTACCCGCGGGCCGCGCTCGACTACGTGCAGACGCAGCGCGGCCCGCTGCAGTCGCTGGCAGCGTGCGAGGCGGTGGCGCGGCTGCGCTGGAACACCGGCACGCGGCTGCACTTCCTCAGTCCCGAGGGCCTGCCGCGGGAGCCCGGCGTGTCGCCGATCGCGCTGGTGGCCGCCCCGCGCCTGGTGTTCACGGGCACGCAGGTGTCGTTTGGATACGAGGAGAAGGACGCGCGCCTGGCTTTCGATCGTTTGCGCAAGGCCATGGAGCAGGCCGGGGTCTCGCCGCGGGACGTGGCCTACGCGCAGTACTACCCGCTCTCGACGGGCATCGCGGGGCAGGTGCGCAAGGTGCGCTCGGAGTTCTTCGACGCCGCGCGGCCGCCGGCGGGTACCCTGCTGCTGTTCGAAGGGCTGCCTTCGATGGACGCGGGATTTGCGGTGGACGTGGTCGCGGTCAAGGATTAGGGGAAAACCATGGTCACCGACGTGAGGACACTGCTATGAAGCCGTTCACCAATTTCGAAAGCCGCATGATGCCGCTCGCGATCAACAACGTCGACACCGACCAGATCATTCCGGCGCGCTTCCTGAAGACCACGTCCAAAGTGGGGCTCGACCAGCAGCTTTTCAACGACTGGCGCTACGACGCCCAGGGCAATCCCAATCCCGATTTCATCCTGAACCAGCCGCGCTGGCAGGGCGCGCAAGTGCTGCTGGCCGGCGACAACTTCGGCTGCGGCAGCTCGCGCGAGCACGCGCCCTGGGCCCTGACGCAGTACGGATTCCGCGCGGTCATCAGCACGTCGTTCGCCGACATCTTCAAGCAGAACTCGCTCAAGAATTCGCTGCTGCCTATCGTAGTGCCGGCCGGCGTG
>JBGPKH010000010.1:0-36649 GCA_041485845.1 Bryobacteraceae bacterium | reverse complement strand
GGATGTACTGCACGAGCACGCCCGCGTGGATGGTCATGTAGTCCACGCCCTGCTCGGCCTGCTCTTCGATCACTTCGAGCATCACCTGTTTGCCGAGGTCTTCCACGCGGCGTACGCGGGAGAGCGCCTCGTAGATGGGCACCGTGCCGATGGGCACGGGCGAAGCGCCGAGGATGGCCTTGCGGATGGCGGGGATGTCGCCGCCGGTGGAGAGATCCATGACGGTGTCGGCGCCGTACTTCACCGAATATTGCAGCTTCTCCAGCTCGCCTTCGATGTTGGAGGTAACCGCGGAGTTGCCGATGTTGGAATTGATCTTGCACTTGGAGGCGACCCCGATGCACATGGGCTCCAGGTTGCGATGGTTGATATTCGCCGGGATGATCATTCGTCCGCGGGCCACTTCCGCGCGGACCAGCTCCGGGGACAGATTCTCGCGTTTCGCGATGTAGTGCATCTCCTCCGTAATGATTCCCTGGCGGGCGTAATGCAACTGCGTGCGAATGCGGTCGTTCTTACGTTTGGCTACCCACTCTGTGCGCATGATGGCTCCCGATGGCTGCGGACGGTGAACGCGAAGGGCACACCGGCTTCCTGCCGCGATGGGCGGTGAAGACCGGCGTGCCCGGACCCGCTACTTCTTCTTCGGTTTCTTGGTTTCCTTTTTGGGGCTTTTGTCCTTGGCCACGGAAATCCTCCCTTACAAGAGGATTATACCCGGATGTTCCCGTGGCCGCCGCGTAAATCGTAACGGTTGCCTCGCCACTCGATGGTGTTGCCGAACGCCGACGATATCAGGACGATCAGCCACACCCACGTCGCCAGCGGCTGCCACAGGGCGTGGACCCAGGCGTGCCGTCGAAACCAGGCTTCGCACTCCGGAAGCGCGGCTTTGGCCAGGGTGGCGCGGTTGAGCCCTTTCAGCATGCCTGGGGTGAGCTGGGCAATCAGGACCCACTCGGCCAGGCGGTGGCCTCGGATGGAGGCCCACACCTACGCCGCCATTCCGCCGCAATAGAAGATGTGCGCGACGAGTGCCGGCCACCACAGCCGCGGCCGGTAGACGCGGGTAATGGTCATCTGGCGGCGGGCCCAGGAGAAGAAGGGGCGCACGGTGACGTGCTCGAAGCAGGGCGTCAGCGCGCCCGGCGCCCAGACGATGCGCAGACCCGCGTCGTGAACGGCCTGGGCGAGCGCGTAGTCGTCGCTGACGGTGTTCTTCCAGTATTCCGGGACGCGCACCTCGAAAAAGGTCTCCTTGCGCATGGCCATGGCGCCGCCCCACGCGAAGCCGCTGTCGCCCGGCCCCAGCCTGCCGAAAGCCACCGCGTCCCACACGCTGCGCATCAGAGTCCAGAAGGTCGGCGGTTGGGGCGTGAACCAGCGGTAGCCGGTGGAGGCGCCGACGCCCGGATCGGCGAGCGGGGCGGCAAGCGCGCGCAGCCAGCGTTTGGTGACGCGGCCATCGGAATCGGCGAAGGCGAGAATCGTGCTGGCCTTGCGCGTGGCGCGCACGGCCACCTGGAGGTTCTGCACCTTTTCGCCGGTGTCCGGATCGTAGCGGTGAGCGAGGACGATTTTGGCGCGGCGGGGCAGCACGCCTCCTGGAATATCGGCGGCGGCGCGGGCGACGATGATGAGCTCGTAGTCGGGATAGTCCAGCGATGCCAGGGCCGCGAGGTTCTCGCGAAGGCCCTGGTCGTGGCCCTTCACCGGCACGATCACGCTTGCCGGCGGCAGGTATTCCGGGGTCTCGGAGAGGCGCTCCTCCATGTAGGCGGCACGCTTGCGTTCGCCACGCAGAGAGAGGAAGGCCAGCAAGAGCGCGGGACCCGCGAAGAGCCAGTACCAGAACACCAGACGTCAGGATACCAGGAGTGTACTCCGGCAAGACCGCAGGGTCAGCTTCTGCACTCTCCAGTTGTGAGTTCGCCAACCAGGAGCTGGTTCGGATTGCAGTCGATTTCGTTGACGGCGCCGAACTCCTTGTTGAGCTTTCCCGCTGTGCCAGAATTGCCGAGGACCTTGCCGTCCAACTCCATCTTGTAATTCTCGCCGTTGTCCATGGAGTTGGTGTCGTTGGAGTTCGAGCTGTAGAGGTATTGGTGCGCGCCTGGGGAAATGCAGATTGCCCATCCTGGATGTTTGAACGTTGGGGCCCCTGATCGGGTTCATCGGATTCTACTCGAGCCGGCGGATCCTGATGTTCCGGAACCACGCCTGTGAAGAGTGATTTTGCAGGCTGATGGGACCTTCTTCGACGAGCGGCGTGTTGGCATCCGCGCCCTTCGGCAGGTTGCTGCGCAGAAGCTTGCGCACCTCCGGCGCGCTAGTTTCGAATTCCACGACCTTCACGCCGTTGAGCCAGTGCTCGGCGTGAGTCCCGCGCACCAGCAGTCGCGAGCGGTTGAACTCGCCGATCTTCGGAGGGATTCGCGGCGAGGGAGCGATCAGCGAGTAGAGCGAGCCGGCGAAGCGGCGCGGATCCGACGCGGCATCGGAGTTCCGGTCGCCGGCCAACTGGTATTCCAGGCCGCGGGCGCGAGCCTGCCTGCCGGCCGCATTGGTCCACTCATCCACGTTCTGAATCCGGTACTTCACGCCGGAGTTGCCGTCCTGCAGGATCTTCCAGTCGAACTGCAGGTCGAAGGAGCGGAAGGCCGCCACGGTGCGGATGTCCTGAAAGCCGCCGGTCCGCACCAGCGCCTTGAGACTGGCGTCTTCGATGGTCCAGCAGTTGGTTGGAAATGGTTTGCCCGTGATTTCCTGCCAGCCCGCGGTGGTTTTGCCATCGAACAGCAGGATCCATCCCTCCCGCCGTTCGGCCTCGGTCAACCGATTGGGTTCCGCGGCGCGCGCCAGTGTGGCCGCGGTGAGCAGGAAGATCGCCATTCGCATTGGAAACCTAACGGCCGTCCTGTGCGCGAAGCTCGCGGAACAGGGCGCGGAAGCAGCTCAGCGCCTCCAGGAGGTTGGTGTTCGGGCGGGCATCGGCCGGTGGCGCGTCCCCGAAATATGCCTTGGCGAACGGACCGATGCCGCTCCACGTGGTCTGCAGGAGTCCCTGCATGCGCTCGGCGATCGGGGTTGTGGCGTGCGCGCGCACCTGGCGGATCGATTCCAGTTGCCGCAGCGCCACCTCGGGTTTGCGCCAGGGGCAGGCCAGCACCGCGAATCCCTCCACCGCGAAATGCTCCGTGGTGGGAAGGGGTCTTTCGTAATGCCAGTCGCAGATCACGATATCTTTCGGCACCGTGTGAATGGCCGGATGCGTCTGGATGATGCTGGCTTCCCACTTGCCGATGCCGGTAGTCTCGCCATCCAGGAAACGATCGCCCCACATCCACATCGTGCGATTCGACGCCGCGAGGTGATCGTGCAACGCGCGCACCTCCTGCGCGAACAGTACGGCTTTGTCCTTGCCCTTGCACCGCGGGCAATCGTCCTCTCCCAGCAGGAAGACCTCGTCCATGCCTACGTGGACGGCGTCGGCTTCGAACGCTTCAGCCAACTCGTCCATCAGGTCAAAGACTACGTCGTGTACCTGGGGATGTAGCGGGCAGTAACTTCGGCAATAGATGCCCTCGTTTTGCGGATACTTTCCAGGCGTCTCGTCGAACTCCGGGTGAACACGCAGCAAAGCTCCTGTATTCTTAGCCCAGGACTGGTGCCCCAGGAGATTGATGAGCGGAATCAGACGCACGCCGGCCTCGCGGGCAGCTTCTACCAGGCTCTTCACGTTTTCTTTGGAGAGCCCGCCCGGATCGGCCATTTCGGGCCGTCTCGTGAACTGGTAGCGGTAGCCGATTTCGAGCACCAGGACGTTGACGCCCTCTTTCGGCAGGGCTTCCTTGATAAATCGGACCGCGAGCGGGATCTCGTCGGGGCCCGGGGCCATCACATTCAGGCCGCGAACCGGCGGCTGCGGCGTGGCGGCGTGCAGTTGGAGGGGCAGCCCACACATTACGGCCATTGCAAATCGTTGGGCGGCCAAGGCAAATCGATGGAGTGACGCCATGGCAATCAAGATATCAGTTGGCGCTCCCCAAGTGGCAAGCTCTTATTCAAAGCGGTAAGGTGACAGTTCCCGGACGGAGCCCCCGGGGCGGGCATTACTTCTTGGTGGGCCCGGTGATATAGACCTTCTCGCCGGGATGCACCAGCTTCAAACGCTCGCGGATCTCGAGGTCCTGCTCGGCCGGATTGTCGGTCAGACGCTTGATGCGCTCCCGCTCGCGTTCGATGTCTCTCGCCATTTCGGCGTTACGCCTCTCCATCTCCTGGATTTGCGCCTGCTTTTCCACCAGGGCATGCACGCCCTTGGGGCCGCGTAACGTGACTACTGCATACGTCGCCACCAGCAGAAACACAATCGCGCAGGCGAATCGGGTGAGGTTCGATTTCATGGACCTTCGAGCCTGGAAGATAATGGTAACATTGCTTTCCCGATTCGATTCCGTTTTTTTTGAATGACCGACAAGATTGTTGTCCTCAGCACCTGCGCCACGGAAGAAGAGGCCGAACGCCTGGCCCGCCATTTGCTTGATGCGCGACTTGCGGCGTGCGTCAACGTGATCCCGGGGATGCGCAGTTTCTACCACTGGAAGGGCGCCGTCGAATCCGCCGGCGAGTGCCTGCTCGTCATCAAGTCGTCGCGCGGCTTGTTCGCGCCTCTTCGGGCCGAACTGGAAAAAACCCATCCCTATGAGGTCCCCGAAGTGCTGGCTATCCCGATAGTCGAAGGCGCGGAAAAATACTTGAACTGGATGGCATCCAACCTGCGGTCGGAGAACGAGAGCGGATCATGATCGATCCCGGCCTGGCGCTCATTTTCGACATGGACGGCGTGATCGTAGACTCCAACCCCGTGCATCGCCAGGCTTGGGCGGCGTTCAACCGGCGCTACGGCCTGGAAACCACCGAAGCGATGCAGGAGCGCACGTACGGCCGACGCAATGACGACATCGTCCGGGATTTCTTCGGGGATGGACTCTCGCCCGAAGAAGTTGCCGCCCGGGGGTCCGCCAAGGAAGAGTTGTACCGGCAGATGATCGGCGGGCGGATCGACCAGGTCCTGGTTCCCGGCGTGAGACAGTTTTTGGAGCGGCATCGCGGCACGCCCATGGGGTTGGCCAGCAACGCCGAATCCGAGAATGTCAATTTCCTGCTGGACCGCGCCGGTCTTCGCGGCTACTTCCAGGCCGTGGTGGACGGACGCCAGGCCGGCAAGCCGAAGCCGCATCCGGAGATTTACCTTCGAGCCGCTAAAATACTGAATATTCGTCCGGTAAACTGCATTGTCTTCGAAGATTCCTATTCCGGCGTAGAGGCCGCCCGCGCGGCTGGCATGAGGGTAGTAGGAGTTAGTACTACTTATGAGGACTTGCCTGGCAGTACCATTACCATCGATAATTTCGGGAGTGGGGTTTTGAGTACATGGCTGTCCCAAGAGAGGACAATCTGAGGCAGCCGCGCGGTTTGGCGCTGGCGCTGCTCACGGCGCTTGCTTGTCTACCTGTGTCCGCTCAGGCCAGGCTCTCGCTCCAAGAGGTGGGGCTGCGCAACACAGCCGCCGACTTTGTCCCTGCACATCTGGGGCAGAACGTAGCGGTGAGCGGAATCGTTAGCTCCAACGCCTTTCATTTTCCCGGCTATCGGTTATTGGCCATCGAAGAAGGAGGATTCGGGGCGGTTCTGCAGGTGAGCGACAACGACCTGCAGCCGAACTTTTTTCGCCCTGGCGACCGAGTCGAGGCAACCGGCACGGTGGAGGCCCTCGATGGCGCCGTAGTGATCCGCGCGGACAGTCTGGCCAAGGTGGGCCAGACACCGCCTCCCCATCCCAAGGTGGTGGCGCTGAAGGACCTGCTGGGATTCCCCTACCTCGGACGCCTGGTCCGTACGGAGTGCCAAGTCATCGACGTCGGCGACGCCGCGAATGGCGGCTACCTGGTGGCCGAGTCGTATAAGATCTTTATTCCCAGCCCGTTGGCGATGAATGCCAGCCTCAAGAACTTCAAGGGTAAGATGGTGACCGTGACGGGTGTCGCTTACCAGTTTTGCCAACGGCCTCCGTTCAATCATAATTTTCAACTGCTGGTCAACGACTTGGGCGACATCACCACCCGGGAGCCGAATCGCTTCCCGTCGCCGTTCACACTGTCCGCAGCGCTCGGCCTGATGCTGTTCGTCGGATTCCTGCTGTGGAGCCGCGAGCGCCGTCTTCGCAACCAGCGCGAACTCCTACGGAAGACCTACAAGCTGGGCGAGGAGATCCTGGGTGCATCTTCGGCCGCCGGCATTCTGACACAGCTCACCGAGTCGCTCCCGGGCATTCTGGGAATCACCCGGGTTCACCTGTACGTCTACAACCGCGCCGGCAAGGCCCTGGACAGGATTTCGGCGAATTCGGACGACGGCAAGGAACCCGCCCCCATTTCGCTTGCGTCTCCCCCGGGCGGACCGGAGGCCGGGGCCGTGGCGTGCTTCCACTACCGCACGCTGCTGGTCATCCCGGATATCGACCGCAGCCCGTTTCCGATGACCGGCGAAGACTCCGGGCGCGCGCCGCGATCGCTGCTGTTCGTCCCCATGCACGCCCAAAGCCAGGTGGTGGGCGTACTCGAGCTCGACCAGGATGATCGCGTCCGCGATTTCTCCGCCGACGAGCAGGAGCTGGCCCAGCACCTGGGAAATCAGATTGGTGTGGCGCTCCGCCTGCTCGATCAACGTTCGGTCCAGGAGCAGCTCTTCCGGTCGGAGAAACTCGCTGCGGTAGGGCGGTTGATCTCGGGCGTGGTGAACGAACTGCAGACCCCCCTGGCTTCCATTTCAGATTTGGCAACCCGCGCTTTAGAACGGGTGCATATCGGCTCCGCGGAACGCGAGGTCATGGCCATTGATGCCGAAGCCAAGAAGGCGGCGGCCATGGTGGCACGTCTGGTCTCTTTCGCCGCGGCCGAACAGGAAGCGCGCCCGGTCTCGATCACCTCGCTGCTGCGCACGCTGATCGAGTTCCGCGAGGGGGACTGGAAGGCTACCGGCATTCGGGTGCGCGACCTGACTACCCGCGAGCCGATGAACGTGCTGGGATCGCAAGGCCAGTTGGAACAGGTGTTCCTCAATCTCCTGGTACACGCGGAGCAGTCGCTGGCGGATGCCACACAAAAGGCGATCACCATCCGCACGAGCATTCTGGCCAAACGGCTGCTGGTGGAGATCGCGTTCACCGCGCCCTTGCAATCGCGCAACCCCGAGGAAGTGGCCTCGGTGCTGGGATTGACCCGCAGCGTGATCGCGGGCCACGGCGGCGAGGTTCGGCTGATCGAGAAGAACAACGCCGATCCGCGTTTCGAAGTGGAACTCCCGGCGATCGCCAAAGAGCGGCCGGGCGCTTCCGCGGCGGCGGCGACGAATGGCTACATCCAGGAGGTCTCTCGCCGTATGACGGTACTGGTCATCGATCCGGACGAAAGCGCCCAACGCCAGATCCTGGGGCTGCTCGCAACGCGGGGTTGCCGCGTAGTTCCGGTCAACAATTCCGACACCGGCCTGGAACTGGCTCAGCGCATGCGGTTCGATATGGCATTCTGCTCGGTGCACGCCCCCGGCCTGAACTGGGTGGAACTGTCGGAGCGGATGTATTCCCGCGTGGGGTGTTTCATTCTCCTTTCCGACGGCTACGACGCCGAGCTCTCGTCGGACTTCGAGGGCGAAGGCCGGTTCGTGCTGTCGAAGCCGGTGCAGGAAGGCGAATTGCAGCGCGTGCTGCGGAGTCTGGAGCCTTCGTCGATGCCCGGCGCGAGGAACATCGTCGCGTAGTGCGCCGTCAAGTATTCTCGGACCGGCGTCCCGGCCTGGTGCGGCCCCACGCCGAAGAAACCCCTCGGCTTCACTCTTCTCCGCTGTCTCTGCGCGCGAACCACGCCAACGACACCAAAACCCCAAGCCCCCACCTCTCTCTTGGTTATCCTCGGCGCCTCGGCGTCTCGGCGGTTAAGCAAGGCTCAAAGCGTCGCGCGCTTGGCCTCACCATACATGGTGAGGACCGGGTGCTTGACCACGGCGCGAAACTCGTAGGGCTCGCCGGCCGGCCAGCCGCTGACGGTAGCCGAATACGCGCCGGGAGCGGTCATGCGCTGGAGCGGCGTCCTGCTCCACTCGCCGCTTCGCTCGTTGGCATCCAGGCCCTTCAGGGAACGGTACTCGAATCCCACCTCCACCGATGGTGCGTCGCCCAGCGCGCCGAGAGTCGCGCTCAAGGTCACGCCGGATGAGGTGCGCGCGGCCCGTCCGGTCTCCACGCGCGGGGGCGTAAGCGCGGGTTTCACGTTGGTAATCTTCAGGACCACGGGGTTGGGCCACTGGCTGTTGTCCTGCAAGCGCTGCGCGTGCATGGCGCGAATATGGAGGCCGTCGGAGGCCTGCTGGAAGGTGCTCTTGGGCGTCACCCTCTCCTGGTATTCCAGGACGCGGTCGTTCTGGCCGAGCACCGACACCTGCGTGCGGTCCGTGGCGCGGAGAGAGTGCAGCACGATCTCCTTCCACGTGCCGCGCCTCCAGCGCTCGGGCTCCTTCACGACCGCGTAGACGGTGTCCTCATTCTTCTTTTTGGTGAACCAGATGTCCTGCTCGTTGGTGATTATCCACGGGCGCACGCCGTAAATCGCCTCGCCGTTCACAAACATCCACAGTGCCAGCTCGCGCAGCCGCTCCTCCTGCTCGATGGGCAGCTCGCCATCGGGCTTGGGTCCCACGTTCAGCAGCAGATTGCCGCCCTTGGCGCGAGTTTCGACGAGCAGCGCAATGAGCTGGCCGCCGGTCTTGTAGCGCTCGTTCTGCGGCTGATACTGCCAGGCGGTTCCCATGGTGAAGCAGGCTTCCCAGGCCTCATCGAGCGGCACACCCGGCACGTACAACTCCGGTGTGTTGATGGCGCCGCGCGTAACCACGATGTCGGGCTGCAACTCCCAGGCTTCCTCGCGCAGACCCTCGGGCGGCCCGTCGAAGAAGGCGACCGAGATGGGGCCGTACTTCGTCAGGAGGCTCCCGGACCTGCGCCTTGTCGAGCGCCATCAGGCCCGGATTGTTGGCCGGAGCAGTCTCGGGACGCCGCCGGTCCACGATGACGCCGTTGGAGTGCAGCCAATGAAAATCGTCGGGCGAAAAGTAGATGCCCGGCGCGATGCCCTGTTCGCGGAACGCCGACAAAACCTCGCCGAAGATATCGCGCTGGAAGGGCGTGTGGCCGATGCTGAATGGCGTGGTAGCGGTGTCCCACATGGCGAACCCGGAGTGATGCTTGGTGGTGAAGACGACGTACTTCACGCCCGCGAGTTTGGCCAGCGCCGCCCAATCCTGCGGATGGAATTTGCGGGGATTGAAGGTTTGAGGGAGTTCGATGAAGAAGCGGCGCGTGAAATCGTCCGATGCGCCGGCGAGCGAATGGCTGATCACCACGCCGAGCTGGCTGTCGACGCTCCAGTGGATGAACAGCCCGAAGCCCTGGTCGCGAAACCACTCCAGGCGCTCGGACTTGTTACCCGGTGTCTGGCCGGCGAGCGTGGCTGCGAAGAGGAGGGAACAGATCGCAAAGTGTTTCATGGTGTGGACACGTCAATTCTACCTGAGGTCGCCGGGCCCAGCGTGTGGCCGCCCAAAAGGCGGCTGCGGGCCCCACAAATGGCCAGACTCCGGGGACAGGCCGGGAGGCCTGTCCTACTGAATCCCGAATGCGATGATGGCCGACCCCGCCGCCACCGCGACATACTGCTTGCCGTCGAACAGGTAAGTCATTGGCGACGCCTTCCAGGTCTGATTGGTTTGGAAACTCCACAGCGGTTTGCCGCTCACCGCGTCGGCCGCCATGAGCGCGCCGCCCTCCTCGCCGAAGATCACCAGGCCGGTCGATGTGCTCAGCGTGCCGCCCCACGATTCCGCCGGTCCCGGCTGCGGCAGTTCCCAGGCGATTTTGCCGGTCTGAATGTCGATGGCCTTCAGAATCCGCAGCGGCTTTTGGTCGGGCGCGCGCTTTTGCGAGCCGCCCAGGTATTGCCTGCCGGGCTGCCACGTTCCCGGATCGCTCTTGGTGTACACGCTGCACTTTTCGAAAGTCTGCACGTAGTACAAGCCGGTCGCGGGATTGAACGAAGGCGAGAACCAGTTGGTGGCGCCATCCTGCGAGGGACACACTCGAGTACCCGCGGGGCTGGGCTCCTGATCGGGATTCCTAACGGGACGGCCGTCGGCGCCGACACCGCTCGCCCAGGTCAAGGTGCGGACGAACGGTTTCGCCAGCAGCAGTTTGCCATTGGTCCGGTCGAAGATGTAGAAGAAACCGTTGCGGTTGGCCTGGATGAGCAGCTTGCGCGGCTGGCCCTGCCAGGTTGCATCCACAACCATGGGTGTTTCCGTGGCATCCCAGTCCCATAGATCGTGCGGAGTGGTCTGGTAGTGCCATTTGAGCTTGCCGGTCTTGGCGTCGAGCGCCAGGATGCAATCCGAATAGAGGTTGTCGCCGACCCGGTCGTCGCCGTAGTATTCCGCGCTCGGATTGCCGGTGGGCCAAAAGACGGTGTCGGTTTCGGAGTCGTAGGTGCCGGTGAACCAGGTGGGGGCGCCGCCGTGGGCGATGCCCTTGCCCTGCCAGGTCTCCGACCCGGGTTCTCCGGGAAGAGGCACGGTCCAGAATCGCCAAACTTCCTTGCCGCTAGCCTGGTCGAACGCCGCGAGGAAGCCGCGCGTGCCGTGCTCTCCGCCGCCCGTGCCGGCCACCACCAGGTTGCCCACGGCGAGCGGCGCGGAGGTGGCGAAGTAGCTCTGATGCCAGTCGGCCATCTCGGTGTCCCAAAGCAAGTCTCCCGTGAAACGGCTCAGCGCAATCACGTGTGCGCTGTCGGTCTCCAGGAAGACGCGGTCGCCCGCGGCGGCCACTCCACGGTTGGTTCCGCCCGAGGAGTCGGCGGCCATCCCGCGCGTGCGCGGCTGGCGGAAGTGCCAGATCTGCCGTCCCGTGCCGGCGTCGAGCGCATAACACTCGTTGGCCGAGGTTACGTACATGATGCCGCCGAGGACCGCGGGCGTGCCCTGCAAGCGCGCCGTACTGGGGAGCGAGAACATCCACTTGGGCCCCAGCCGCGCGACATTCGCTTTGGCGATCTGGGAGAGCGTAGTGTAACGATTGCCCCCGGGGTCGCCGTTGTAGCCGGGCCAGTCCGTTCCGGAAGTGACCTCGCGGAAGCGCTCGCCCACGCGGCGCAGCAGATGCACACGCTGGTCCGCGGTTCGCAATTGCATGTCTTCGAAGCCCTGGTTGAGGACTTCGCCGTCGAGAGTCTTGCCGTCGGTGGTCTGGACCTTCGCGCGCACGATCTCCGCGCGAGGGTCCTGCGGCTGGAGCGTTCGCAGGAACGCGGTGAGCGGACCCATCTCGGCATCGGTCACCTGGATGGGAGGCATGCCCTGCCCGGGCAGACCTTCGCGGATGAGCGCGGTCAATTGCTGGTCGTTGCGCGCCGCGAGCCTCCCCCGGATCGCCGGCCCCAGTTCCCCGCCGTTGCCATCCGACCCGTGGCACCGCGCGCAGCGGGTTTCAAACACCACACGCCCCGGACCGGCGTCCTGCGCGCGCAGGGCCGTAGCCAAAAACAGCAAGGTCGCGAAAAAGCTGATATTCCGCATCTTGGACAATCCTACCGCAGTGGGACAGACGATCGGTTCTTGTCGTCTGTCACCCCCGCCGGCTTTCAGCCAAGCCGAACGCCACGCCAAGAATGACAGTCCCCCGCCTCCTGTGTCATACTTTTTTCATGTCCACGGCGGTCTTGAAGATGGAGCCGAAGTCCGAGGGAATCGCCACTCCTCGCAAGAAGCGGCCCAAGGAACTGGCTGTCATCACGGAGTGCTGCACGGGCTGCGCGGGTTCGCCTGCGTGCGTCCCGTATTGTCCTGTCGCCGATTGTATGTACTGGGTTCCGGATGAAGATCACTCGCCGTTCGGCCGTATCGAGGTGGACCCGGTGCTGTGCATCGGCTGCAAGAAATGCACCAGCAAAGGTCCCGACGGCGCCTTCCTCGACGGCTGTCCCTGGGACGCCATCGAAATGGCGCCAATCGAAGAGGTGGAGGCGCTGATCGGCATGAAGATGCCGGTCTGATCCGCCGCTCCCGTTATGGCCCTCGACATCCAACAGCACGAACGAGAAGGCGTTACCATCGTCGATCTCGATGGCCGCGTCACCGCCGGCCCGGAAGCGTCCGCGTTGCGCGAGAAGATCGCCGCTCTCGTCGCCGCGGGCAGCAAGAACGTGACGCTGAATCTGAAACGCGTCGATTACATCGATAGCACGGGTCTGGGCGCTCTCGTCATGTCCGCCACCAGCCTGCGCAGGAACGGCGGCAACGTCAAGCTGTTGAACCTCAACCGCCGCAACATCGAGCTGTTGGTGATGACCAAGCTGGCAACGGTTTTTGAGATCTTCAACGACGAGCAGGACGCCGTCAACAGCTACTACCCCGACCGCAAGCTCAAAACCTTCGATATTTTGGATTTCGTCCAAAAGATGAAACAAGAGGACTAGGCGCCGATGGCACTGGTGGTCATCGGAGGCGTGGCCGCCGGTCTCAGCGCGGCAGCCCGCGCGCGCCGCGTCGACCCGCGGCTCGAAATCGTGGTTCTCGAAAAAGGCCCCGTGGTTTCGTATGGAGCCTGCGGGCTGCCCTATTTTGTCGAAGGGCGCGTTCGCGAGGCCAGCCAACTCATCGTCTACACGCCCGAATACTTCCGCAAGGAGCGCAACATCGAAGTGCGCACCGGCGCGAAGGTGGTCTCCATTTCCCATCCGCGCCGCGAGGTGACGCTCGAATCCGGCGGGCGCGTGCGTTACGACCGCCTGGTGATCGCGACCGGCGCGCGCTGCGATACGTCCGGCATGGCCGGCGCGAATCAGCCGCACGTTTTCACGCTCCACACGATCGAGGATGCCGAGCGCATGCGCGGTTTCCTGAGCGACAAGCGGCCGAAGCGCGGGGTAGTGATCGGGGGCGGGTACATCGGGGTGGAAGCCGCGGACGCGCTGCGCCGTCACGGCCTTCGCGTGACCGTGCTGGAGCGGTCGCAGAACATGCTGTTGCGCGACGAGCCGTGGATCACCGCGGCCGTCCGCAAACAACTCGAGGATCACGGCGTGGATTTGCGCTGCGGCGTGAACGTTCGGGAAATCGCAGCGGATCGCGTGGCGGATATTCCGTGCGACATGGTGGTGATGTCCGCCGGCTTTAGACCGAATGTCGAGATCGCCGCGGCGACGGGCGTCGAGATCGGGCGTACAGGCGCGATCCGCACCGGCGAGCGTATGGAAACCAGTCTGACCGGGGTGTACGCCGCGGGCGATTGCGCCGAGGTGATGCACCTGGTGACCGGGCGGCCCACGTATATTCCGTTGGGCACCACGGCCAACAAGACCGGCAGAGTGGCGGGCGCGAATGCCGCCGGAGCCCACGAGCGGTTCGGCGGCATCGTGGGAACCTCCATCGTGGGCATCTTCGGAATGGCCTTCGCTACTACCGGCCTCTCGGCGGAGCAGGCGCGCCGGGAAGGCTTCTCACCGGTGGCTGCGCGCATCGAAGCGCAGGCGCGGCCGCGGTATTTCCAGGGCCGCAAGACTACCGTGGAGTTAGTGGCCGACCGCGCGACGCGCCGCCTGCTGGGGGGCGCCGTGCTCGGCGAAGAGGGAGCCGCCGGGCGCATCAACGTGATCGCCGCCGCCCTGCAATCGCGTCTGCGCGTGGAAGAATTCGAACAACTGGACTTAGCCTATTCGCCGCCGTTTTCCCCCGTCTGGGATCCCCTGCTGATCGCCGCGCAGCAGTTGGTGAAGGAGTTGTAGTGTCGGTAACGTAGCCGGCATTGAAATCTGCTGGCGATTCACAATACGGCCAGTGAAAACGGAGGCAAGCTTGACGATGGCTACTGAAGAGAGAGTGCGGTTGCTGCGCGAAGCGCCGCCGAATAGCTGGATCGCTCTTTCCAGTGACGAATCCAAATGCGTGGCACATGGCTCTACCTATGCCGAAGCCGTCGCAAAGGCAGAGCAGGAGGGAGAAAGCGATCCGGTGCTCATCAAGACACCCGAAAACTGGCTTCCGATGGTATTGGCTCCTTGCGCATAGCTTACAAGGTTTTCCCGGTCGCCCAGCCTTCCCCGCAACTACCCGGAGAATCCGTCACGTGGATGCCCTTTCTGACCGTCAGCCTTCTCATTGGTCACGCCCCGACGAAGAAATTCGAGGCCATCGTGGATTCCGGCTCATGTACTTGTCTCTTCCATGCCGACATCGGAAAAGCCCATGGGTTGAAACTCAGAGACGGCGCGAAGGGATTTCTTGGCGGGGTCGTCGGGGGAGCCAAGGGCGAGGTCTACTACCACAAGGTCAAGCTCTGCGTTGGCACACAAATGATACCCATCAACGCTGGTTTCTCTGAGAACCTATCCGTCACGGCCTTCCTTAGGGCGCCACGGCTTTTTTGAACACTTCACGGTGCTCTTCGACCCAGTCAACAATCCACCGGGATTTGAAATCAGCCGTATTTTCCGTGCCTGATCGACACGCAGCAACTGGTGAAGGAGATTTACCGGTCAGCGGTCACCGGCAACGAAAACGCAATCAGGCTGTCGCCGGCATCGTTGGCCGAGTTCCCGAGGCCGCGGAAACGACCCGGACCGCCGGCCGCCACCACTACATACTGTTTGCCGTCGCGGCCCTGAAACGTGATCGGTGTCGCATCGGCCGTGGCCCCAATCTCTCCTACCCACAACTCCTTGCCCGTGCGCGAATCGAACGCGCGGAAACGCGCGTCCAGGGTCGCACCCACGAACACCAACCCGCCGGCGGTCGCGATCGAGCCGCCCATGTTAATCGTGCCCTTGTTCTCGAAGGCCGAGCCTTCGAGCGCCGGATAACTCCCCAGCGGCACCTTCCAGACGATGTCGCCGGTATTCACGTTGACCGCGGAGAGCTCGCCCCATGGCGGTTTCTGGCACGGATACCCGTCCTGGTCCACGAAGCGTACATAGGCGCCCTCGTTGCGGTAGGGCATGGGCGAGCCCGCGCGGGCGGGCACCATCTGCCCCAAGCCGCCGAGGCTGCTGGTGTTCACGAAGACGAGTCCGGCCTTGGGATCGTAGGACACGCCGCCCCAGTTCCCACCGCCCATCGTGCCAGGAAACCGTAGCGAGGGCTTGGTACCGATCGGGGTGTACGGTCCCTGATTGACCAGCTTATCGAACCACTCTCCGCAGAATCGCGCGGCGTCCGGAGTGCGGTTGGTGACGTCTTCGCGCTTCATGGTCATGCGCGCCAGCGGCGGCGGCTTCAGCGGAAAGGGCTGCGTGGGCCACGACTCTTCTCCGGGCACGTCGCTCTTCGGCACCGTGCGCTCTTCCACTCCGAATACCGGCTTGCCGGTCGTGCGGTCAAGGATGAAGAGCAGACTCATCTTGGTGATCTGGGCGACCGCGGGAATCGTCTTGCCGTCGCGTTTCACTTCGATCAGCGCCGGGGCAGCGGCCATGTCGTAATCGAACAGGTCGTGGTGCACAAGCTGGTAATACCAGCGGAGTTTTCCCGTGGCCGCATCCAGCGCCACTACGGAGTCCGAATACAGATTGGTCCCCTTGCGGTCGCCCCCATAAAAGCTGTCCGCGGGATTGCCGACCGGCACGAAGACCATGCCGCGCTCCTGGTCCACCGTGATAAAGCCCCACGCGCTGGGGCCGGAACGATCTTTCCATCCGTCCGGTCCCCAGCTTTCATTTCCCGGCTCGCCCGGTTGGGGCACCGTGTGGAACCGCCATGCCAGCTTGCCGGACCGAACATCGAAAGCTCGCACATCGCCGCTGGGACCGAGGGCGGGACCTTCCTGCGTGGACGGCCCCACGATCACCAGGTCGCGGTAAATGGCCGGCGGCGAGCTGATACGGTAGGAAGCGCTCGGGAATTTGTCCGCGACGCCGGCCCTGAGATCGATCGCGCCATCCTCCCCGAACCCGCTCGCCGGCTTGCCGGTCTTGGCGTCCAGGGCCATGAGCCGCCCATCGCTCGTGCCGAAGAGAATCCGTGCGGGCGTCCGCGAATCGCCCGGCCAGTAGGAGACGCCTCGATGGTCCGTCACGCCTGACTTCGGATCGTAGGTCCAGATCTCCTTTCCGGTCTCCGGCTCCAGAGCGACGATCCGCTGGCTTTGCGTCGAGAAATAAAGGACGTGATCGACGACGATCGGCGTGGTTTCGAACGTCCGGCCTTTCTCGCCGGTGTGGTACGTCCAGGCGCGGTGCAGCTTCGACACGTTCTTGGCGTTGATTTGGGTGAGAGGCGAATAGCGGGTTCCGCCGGGGTCATGGCCGTACGCCGGCCAGTCGCTGGTCTGGGAGATCGCCAGGGAGAACGCGCCGGCGAATACGAAGGTCATCAGAGTGCGCATGGAGAGCCTCGGCTCAATCATACATGCGAGGGGGCCACGTGCGAAATCCAGCCGCGCGGTGTCTTGGCTTGGGGGCCGCTGGTGTGC
The DNA here is from genome assembly GCA_041485845.1 of Bryobacteraceae bacterium. Classification (GTDB taxonomy): domain Bacteria; phylum Acidobacteriota; class Terriglobia; order Bryobacterales; family Bryobacteraceae; genus OMOG01. The sequence goes on along the minus strand of JBGPKH010000010.1, from coordinate 20,082 downwards.
CATGAAAAAATAGGCCTTGACCCTGACGTAACGTCAGGCTCGAAGATGTTTGAGGAAGGGATCTGTGAGGAATAACGGCGCAGACCGGATGTATCGTACGCAGGAGTTCGCGGAACTGGCGGGCGTCACCGTGCGCGCCCTGCACCACTACGATCGCCTGGGTCTGCTGAAGCCCGGTCGCACGGGGGCGGGCTACCGTCTGTATTGCGTCCGCGACCTGGAGCGTCTGGAGCAGATCGTAGCGCTGAAATTCCTCGGACTCTCTTTGACGCAGATCAAGACCCTGCTGGAACGGGAGACGATCGAGTTGCCCGAGGCCCTGCGCATGCAGCGCCAGGTGCTCGAGGGCAGACGGCGCCTCCTGGATCGGGCGATCCGCGCCATTCGGGAAGCCGAATCGGCGGTGAAGTCTGGGCAGCAAACCGACGCTGCGCTTTTGAAGAAGATCATTGAGGTGATCGAAATGCAGGACAACACGGATTGGATGCTGAACTATCATGCCGAAGACGCCAGGGCCAAGATCGAGGCGCGGCGGCAGGAGTGGACCCCCGAGCTTCAGGAGCGCACGTCGAAACAGTGGGCCGACCTCATGGCGGAAGTGGAGACCGCACTGGGAGAAGATCCCGCGGGCGAACGGGCGCAGGCGCTCGCGGCGCGCTGGATGAAACTGGTGGAAGGATTCACCGGCGGGGACCCCGAGATCGCGGCCGGCGTCAGAAGGCTCTATGCCGACCAGGCCAACTGGCCCGCCGGCTTCCAGCAGCAGGCGAAGCCTTTTCTGAAACCGGAGGTGTGGCGTTACATGGAAAAGGCGATCGCCATTTGGAAGGGCAAATAGGCGCGTCTATTTGATGATCTCCACTATCTTGGGCTGACGCCTTCGCAGATTCTGCGAGGGCTGAAAGCCCCTTTGCTTCGTTCCGTCCACGAACAGATACGAAGGGTTGCCTTTGAGCTTCACGCGCACGCTGCCATGCGCTTCGATCTCATTGGTCTCCTGGTTGAAATCGATTTCTTCCGCCCGAATCAGGACGGCGGACGTTTCGAGCACGGCGTTGCCGCGTAGCTGGTGCACGGGGCCTTGTCTGGCGATGCTGCCGGCTTTCACGGAGACATCGGCATTGACATTCGGGTCACCTGCGAGAAGCAGCGAACCGCAGGCGAGAGCCAGCGCGAGGATCGTCCTCATGTCCCGATCATACGCCAAATCGGGAACCCTTGAATGGAAGCTGTTGCACTACACGAAAGCCAGGTACGGGGAGTTGTATCATCTGACCGAAGATCCGCACGCCGCCCGTCAAAGATCGGGAGCCGGTTAATTCGGCATCACCACCGTGTCGATCACGTGAATCACGCCGTTGGACTGAAACACATCGGCCTGTGTGATGGTGGACATTCCACTCTTCTCATCGTGCAACACGATCTGGTTGCCGTGCACCATAGCCCACAGCTTGCCGCCGCTGACGGTCCTCAGCTCAGCCTTCCCGCCCGCGGCCTTGGCCTGCTTCTTGAGATCCGCAAAGCTCATTCTGCCCGCCACCACGTGATAGGTCAGAATCTTAGTCAGCATCTCTTTGTTCTCGGGCTTGACCAGCGTGTCCACGGTACCCAGAGGCAGCTTGGCGAAAGCCTCATTCGTGGGCGCGAACACCGTGAACGGGCCGGCTCCTTTCAGCGTCTCCACCAGGCCCGCGGCCTTGACGGCGGCCACCAGCGTAGTGTGGTCGGCCGAGTTTACGGCATTGTCCACGATGTCCCTGGACGGAAACATCTCCTGACCGCCGACGATCGGGTTCTTCGCGGCAACTGCGATCGATGCGGCCGCAAGAGTAATTACAGACAGCGTCTTCCAAAGTCTCATTTTGTTTGATTTCCTTTCGGTGTTGAATTGTCTCTGCGTTCAATTGTTCATACGAGGCCGGCGTGGAATCGGATTCATCATCGATCGCGTCATTGTGTCAAACTGTCTGAACATGACCCGACGCACTCTCTTTCTCTTCCTGATGGGCGCCACAATCTGGGGCCAAAACAAGAGCCCCGCCGATCTTTTGAAAATGACCGTGGCCCCTGGCGCTCGGCGCATCGCCTACGGCAACGACCCGCTGCAATTCGGCGAGCTGCGCATCCCGGCTGGGCGCGGACCGCATCCGGTGGTGGTGATCGTGCACGGTGGGTGCTGGTCGTCCAAACTGGGAAACCTGGATGACCGCGCAGTCGCGCTGGACCTGGTGCGTCCCTTGGCCGCAGCGTTGACCGAGTCGGGAATCGCGACCTGGAATCTGGAATACCGGCGATTGGGGAATGCGGGCGGCGGCTGGCCCGGAACGTTCGCCGACGTCGCGCGCGGAACCGACTACTTGCGCGAGCTCGAGCGCGAGAACCGGCTGGATCTTAACCGCGTCGTCGTGATGGGGCATTCCTCGGGAGGCCACCTGGCGATGTGGCTGGCAGGACGTTCGAAGCTTCCCGCCGCCAGCGAACTGTACATGAAGAATCCGCTGCGCCTCAAAGGCGTGGTCGATCTGGATGGCCCGGCGGACCTGAAGGCCACCCTGCCCTTGCAGGTCCAGGTGTGCGGGGCTCCGGTGATCTCCAATCTTCTGGGCGGCACTCCGGAGGAACAGCCGAAACGCTATCGCGACGCGTCTCCCATCGAGATGCTGCCCTTGGGCGTGCCGCAGGAGTTTTTCGCGGGCCGCATGTTCGCGGCCCAGGCTCCGGCCTACGAAGAAGCCGCCAAACGCGCCGGCGATTCGATCCACACCGTAGTGCTGTCCCAGGCCGGACACTTCGTGTTCCTGGATCCGGATTCCAGGGAATGGCCCCAGGTGCTCAAAAGCGTCCGCGGCTTGCTGGGCATCGCCCGCTGACTATTTTTTCTTCGGGCGCGATTCCGGCGGAACCAGGCCGTTGGCGCGGTAGTAGACCACCAGTTGGCCGTAGTGCTCGGCGGCGTGTTCGATGATCGACATCCAGGGCGCCAGCGTCTCTTTGAAGCGGTCGTCGGGAGTGCTTTTGAGCGTCGCGGTGGCATCGTCGATGGACTTCTGCAGAGCGGCAACGATCTCGGCCTTCGTCTTGAATTCCTTAGGGTCCATCTCGTCCCATTTGAGGTTCTCGCCGCGCCCCGCCTTCGCCCCGTACACGTTGCCGGAAGCGATGTGGATGATCACGTCGCCGAAGGATCGCACATCGGCTGCGGCCGTGTATCCATACTTGGCCTCGGGAAAATCCTGGGCCATTTCGAGCGCTTTCTGGTTCACGTAGGCGAACTGGTTGCGGATGGCTGTGGCCGGTGTAGGCGGCTGCCGCTGTTGCGCCGGAGCGGACACCCAAGCGAGAAGGGATAGGGAGAGTGCCGTTACGATTCGATTCATAGGAAGGTTGGACGGTTGGCGGACCATTTCGTGAGGGCCGGCATCACATTTCTCCGGACGAAATCTTCGCGGCCACCGCCGCCACTTCGTGCTCCATCGGACGGTCTTTGTCCTGAAAACGCGCCACTTGCCGCACCTCCCCGTAAATCCGCCGGCATCCGCGCCCTAGCTTCGACGGTCCGCCGCGCAGATCCACCGCCTGTGTGGACGCCAGCAGCAGCATGGCGGTCTCGTTGCGCACGCACTCCAGGGCGTCCATAGCGGTGACGGCGGCGTGCATACCGAGGCTCACCACGTCCTGGTTATGCTGCTCCGTGGGCAGCGAATGGATGGAGCTCGGCCCGGCCATCTGGCGGACCGCGCAGGCCAAGCTGGTGACGCTCAACTGCATGCCTTTGAACCCGCAGTTCACGCCCGGCTCGGGGGTCAGGTTGGCGGGAAGGCCGGCGCTGAAGCGATCGTCCACCAGGAGCGCCATCAGGGCGTTGCCCCAGTTGGCCATCGCAGCGAAGTCGATCTTCCACGTATCCAGCAGCCGCGCGATGTGGCCGCCGTAGAAATTCCCTGCCTTGTACATCGCGCCGGTTTCGGGATGGATGAGCGGATTGTCGTTGGCGGAATTAATTTCTCGCTCGATGACGGCGCGCGAATCCTCGAGCGCCTCCCATACCTGCCCGAGGCCCTGCGGAGCGCAACGCAGCGAGTAGCAGGTCTGTCCGCTCGAAGGCTGGGTGTAAGTCGAGCCTTCCAGAAGTTGGCGCAGGTGCGCCGCCACGGCAATCTGTCCGGGATGCCCCTTGAGCTCGTGCACCCACGGATGAAACGGCATGTCCGGCGCCTGCATCGCTTCGATGGAGAGCGCGACCGCCCCCAGCAAGGCGCGCAGCACGCGGAACGCGTCCACCCAGACGAGCGCGGCCACGGCAGTCATGACGGTGGTCCCGTTCATGAGGGCCAGCGACTCTTTGGGCGCGAAGCGCATGGGGCGAAGTCCGGCTGCTTCGAGGGCCTCGATGGCGGGCAGGCGCCTGCCTTGAAATTCCGCTTCGCCCATTCCGACAAGCACGCGCCCAATGTAGGCGGATGGCATGAGGTCGCCGCTCGCGCCTACCGATCCATAGCGCGGCACCACGGGAGTCACACCACGGTTGAGCAGGCCGGAGAGTGCATCCACCAGCTCGTTGCGCACGGCCGATGCGCCCGAGAGGAACGTGGCTACGCGCAGCAGCGTGGCCGCGCGGACCACGTCGCTCGGCAGCGGCGCGCCGGTGGCGCAGGAGAGGTGGCGCACCAGGTTGTGCTGGAGCAGTTCCATCTGCTCCGGCGCGAGCGAGATCCCGACGTTGCCGCCCACCCCGGTGTTGACGCCGTAGATGCGTTCGCCGCGCGCCAGCAACTCGTCCAGACGGGCGCGGCCGTTGGCGATGCGGGTTCGCGCTTCCGCAGTGACGCGGATCTCGGCGTGTTCGCGGGCCACGCGCACGACGTCTTCGATGGTCAGGGAACGCTCACCTAGAACTACGGTCTCGGCCATGAGTCATCACTCCACGGTGAACGTGTATTTCGCTTCGTACGTTTGGCCGCCGATCGTGTCCTTCACCACCACGGCAATGGTGTACTCGCCCGGGCGGATGGTGGGCGTCAGGTTGATCCCCATGGATGCGGGCACGTAACGCTTGGGATAGAACGAAGCGCTCTGCTCCGCAGCGGGCTCGGGCTGGGTCCACAGCACCTTGCCGCTGGGGGCGATCACCGACGTCACGTAGTTGACCTCGACTTTGTTCTTGTCGCCGAACTTGTATCCTGTGATCTCGAACTTCGCCCATACCCCGTCGCCCGGCTTGTAGGCCGCCTTTTCGAGCGCCTGGGCATCGTCCTCGCCACGGAGGAAGCGGAAGTTGCGGACGATGAGCGTTTCGCTCGCGGGCACTTCATGGCCGCGAACCAGAAACGGTGCGGCGATCTCCGTGGAAGTCTTGGCGATGAGGTCCTCCACCTTCACCACGATCTTGTAGGCGCCGGAAGCGATCAGGGGCGGGATTGCGATTTCGGTCGCGATTTTCGGCATCCACTCCTTGTCCTGCGGCCGCACTTCGTCGGAGATTTCGTTCTTGTACAGTTCCCCCAATGGCACGCCGTTGGGATCGAAGGGCTGCACCGAGAACGCCAGGTGAATCTGCGATTCCGAAGATTTGGAGAAACCGGCGATGCGGCAGGAGAAGTACAGGATCTCGCCCGGGACGTGGTCGAATCCGGGAGGATCGGGAGTGCCGCCATCCATCTGGCTGACGATCGGCCTGACGATTTCGAGCGCCGGCGCGGCGCACAGGAATGCGGGCAAAAGCGCGAGCGCGAGTATCGGTCGCATGGGACCCTCTGATACGATTCTACGCCGAAGGGTAAGCACCCGGCCCGCACGAGGAAATCAGGCGGAACGAAGGTCGTGCCGGCAGGCGCGATTGGGTTGGAGGATAATGTAGCTATGAGTTTGACCGACGACGACAAACAGTGGATCTTGGAACAGTTGAAGGGTGAGCGCGCTCACGCCGATGAGCGGCTGGAATCGGTTGAGACCAAGCTGTTGACGGCTTTTCATCAGTGGGCTTCCCCGATGGAAGCCCGTCAAAGAACTCATTCCGCCGCGCTCCGGGCGATGGACCTGGAGCTCGAAGCAGTGTCCGATCGCGTGAACAAGCTCGAAGAGAGGTAAGTCGTCAGCACGCTCCCTAGCCTTTCTCTAGCCTTTGCCCCCCAGCACTCCCCGCAAATACTTGCCCGTGTACGACTCCTCCACCCGCGACACCGCCTCCGGCGTGCCTGTCGCCACCACGTAGCCGCCGCGATGGCCGCCTTCGGGGCCCAGATCGATCAGCCAGTCGGCGGCTTTGACCACGTCCAGGTTGTGCTCGATGACGATCAGGCTGCCGCCGTTGTCGATCAGCCTCTGAAGGGCCGCCAGCAGCTTCGCAATATCGTCGAAATGAAGTCCGGTGGTCGGCTCGTCGAAGATGAACAGCGTGCCCGCGACGCTCGACGCCGAGAGGTACGCCGCCAGTTTCACCCGCTGCGCCTCTCCGCCGGAAAGCGTAGTGGCCGATTGTCCCAGGCGCAAGTAGCCGAGTCCCACGTCGTCCAGCACCTTGAGCTTCTGCACCAGCTTGGGCGTGGAACGAAAAAAGTCCATGGCCTCCCGCACCGTCAGTTGCAGCAATTCGTGAACGTTGAGTCCGTTGTAGCGGATCTCCAGGATGCCGCTTTTGTAGCGCGTTCCTTTACACTCCTCGCACACCAGCTCCACGTCGGCCAGGAACTGCATCTCCACGGTCACGGTGCCATCGCCCTGGCAGACTTCGCAGCGCCCGCCGGGAATGTTGAACGAGAAGTGCCCGGCGCTGTAGCCGCGCTTTTCGGCCTCCCGCGTGGAGGCGAACAGCGCACGGATCAGGTCGAAGGCCTTGAGGTAGGTCACCGGATTGGATCGCGGGGTCCGCCCGATGGGAGATTGATCCACCATCACGGTGGACAAAATTCGCTCCGTGCCCTCCACCTTCCTGCAGGTGACCTGCGCGGCGGGATTCTCCAGCGCTTCACCCGGGCTGTCGACGCTTCGTTCGTCGTCCGACTCGCGCGCCTTGTGGAGCGCTTCGAGCGAGCGGAACACCACGTCGTGGACGAGCGTCGACTTGCCCGATCCCGATACGCCGGTGACCGCCACCATCATGCCGAGCGGGATTTCGACGTCGATGTTCTTCAGGTTGTGCAGGCGCGCTCCGCTGATGCGCATCACGCGTTTCTTGTCGACCGGCCGGCGCGCGCGCGGTGTCGAGACCCGCAGGTCGCCGCGCAGATACCGCGACGTAAGCGAACTGTTGCCGTTGGCCGTCAGCTTCGCGAGCGGCCCTTCGAAAACGATCCGGCCGCCGTGCTCGCCCGCGCCGGGGCCGAGATCGACGATGTGGTCCGCGGCGCGCATCACGTCGGGATCGTGTTCCACCACCAGGATCGTGTTGCCGAGCTCGCGCAGTTCTTCGAGAATCCGGATCAGCCTCCCGGTGTCGCGGGTGTGCAGGCCGATGGAAGGCTCATCCAGCACGTAGCACGCGCCCACCAGGCGAGACCCCAGCGAGGTGGCGAGCTGAATGCGCTGCGCCTCGCCGCCCGAAAGCGTGGCCGAAAGGCGATCGAGCGTGAGATAGTCCAGCCCCACGTCGTTGAGAAATTTCAGACGCTGCCGGATCTCCACCAGGACCTTCTCCGCGATCGCGGTTTCTTGGGGGCTCAGCGCCAGCGCGTCGAAAAACTGTTGCGCTTCGGCGATGTTCATACGCACGACTTGGCCCAGGTTCTGGCCGCCAACCTGCACATAGAGCGCTTCCTTGCGCAGGCGGGCGCCCTTACATTCGGGGCACAGCGCATAGCCCCGGTACCGGCTCAGGAACACGCGGACGTGCAGCTTGTATTTCTTGGTTTCGAGATGGTCGAAGAAGCGGCGGACGAAGCCGTAGACCGTTTCGCGCTCGCCGTCGGTGAGGTCGCAGAACGGCGTCTGGAAGCGAAAGCGGCCGCCCGCGTGCTTCTTGAAGTTACCGAGCCACGAGCGGAATTTCGGCTTGGTCCACGGTTCTACGGCGCCATCCTCGAGAGTCCGCGACTTGTCCGGAATCACGCGATCCATGTCGAAATCGATGGTGTTGCCGAAGCCCTGGCACCGCGGGCAGGCGCCGAAGGGCGAATTGAAGCTGAAGAGGATGGGCTCGGGCTCGGAGAACTCCATGCCGCAGGTCTTGCACTGGAACTTCTCGTTGAAGCGCAGCCGTTCCGTGCCGGAGGGGCTCTCGAAGATCACTTCGCCCGCCTCGCGAAAGCAGATCTCAATGGTATCGACGAGCCTTTGGTGCAGGTCCGGCCCGGACCCGCCGGCGGGTACCCCGATACGGTCTACCAGCAGGAACAGAGGTTTTGAAAAATCGATATCCAGCAGCGATTCCGGCGTAGAAAACTCGAACAGCCGTCCGCCCTGGAACAGCCGGTTGAAGCCCTTCTTCCGCAGTTCGAACAGGTGATCGCGAAGGGCCTGCGTCGAAGCGTGGTCGCCGCACGGAAAGAGGGCGTACCAGCGCGACCCCTCGGGCTGCGCCAGCATGCGCGCGGCCACTTCGTCGACGGTGTCCTTGCGCACGCGCGTCCCGCACTTCGGACAAAACGTCTGCCCCACGCGTGCATAGAGGAGGCGCAGAAAGTCGAAGCATTCGGTGGAAGTCGCCACCGTGGATCGCGGATTGCGGCTGGTGTTCTTCTGGCGAATAGCTACGGCCGGGGCGATGCCGTCGATATCGTCGACCTCGGGCTTTTCCATGCGCTCCAGGAACTGCCGCGCGTACGCCGAGAGCGACTCCACGTAGCGCCGCTGGCCTTCGGCATAGATCGTGTCGAAAGCCAGCGACGATTTCCCGGACCCCGAGACGCCAGTGATCACGGTCAACTGGTTGTGGGGAATAGAAAGCGAAATGTTCTTGAGATTATGGACCCGCGCACCGCGAATCCGGATGTAGTCTTGCACGTAAGTGATGCCGGTCTTTCTCAGTATACGCCGTGTTACGCTGAAGGCATGAGCACCGTCCTGGTATCCCTGGAGGAATACCTGAACACCGCCTACTCGCCCGATCGGGAGTACGTGGACGGCGAGATCGTGAGGCGCAACGTGGGCGAGCGGCCGCACAGCCGGGTTCAGGGGAATCTAATCGTCTTCCTCGACCGCAGATGTCCGCAGATGTTCATATGGCCGGAACAGCGTGTGCGAACCGTCCCCGGACGCCGCTGCCGGGTACCGGATGTGTGCGTCACGCTGGAAGACCCGCGCATAGACGTTTTCGAAGCTCCGCCTCTGCTCTGTATCGAGATTCTTTCAAAAAAGGACAGACGCAGCAGGGTCTTGGCGAAGTGCGAAGAGTATGCTGCCTTCGGAGTCCGGTACATCTGGGTGGTCGACCCGCGTCGCAAGATGGCCTTCACGTATGAAAACGGCCGCCTGGAAGAAGTGAAGGCCGACGCCCTGACCGCCGGCCACATCCGCCTGCTGTTGGAAGAAGTCTTCCGCGGTCTGTAGCCCGCGATGGACCAAAGACCCCGGTTTCACCGTGTTATCCTGTCTCAATACGAGGGCTTCGCGGAAATGCCATCGCATGTTGAACTTCCCACCAATTTGGGACTTTTGGTAACTCCCGGTAGCATGAGGCACGTCCATATATTCATCGCGATGTTCCTCTCATGTGGACTCCATGTTTGAAATTCTGTTCAAATATCCGGCCAGCCTGTTCCACAAGGGCCACTTCGTTTTCCTGACGCCGTGGCCTCTCTGGCTCCTCGCCATCGCCATCCTCACCGCCGGCATTCTGCTCTTCTGGCACGTTCGGCGCAACCACGGCATGCTGAGCGGCTTGCGGCCCATGGCCATCTGGGTGCTCGAAACCTGCATGGTGGCCCTGATCCTGTTCCTGCTCTGGCACCCGGCGCTTAGCGTGGCGACACTCCGGCCGCAGCAGAACGTCGTCGCGGTGCTGGTGGACGACTCGCGCAGCATGTCCATCCGAGACTCCAACAGCACTCGCGAAACCGCCGCCAAACAGGTGCTCGACAGCGGTCTGTTGAAGGCCCTCGGTGAGCGCTTCCAGGTGCGGCTCTACAAATTCGGCAAGGAGCCGGAGCGGATTCAAAAGACCGACCAGCTCGCCGGGGCGGCGCCGGCATCGCGCATCGGAGACACGCTCGAGCGCGTCATGGCCGAGTCCTCGTCGTTGCCCCTGGGCGCGATCGTGATGTTGAGCGACGGCGCCGACAACTCGGGCGGCATCGACCTCAATACCATCAGCGCCATCCGCCGCCAGCGCATCCCGGTCCACACCGTGGGATTCGGCCGCGAGCATCCCGACAAAGACGTGGAGATAGCCGACGTCATCGTGCCCGCCCGCGCCTTGCCGCAGTCCAAGCTCACCGCTGTCGTGACGCTGCAGAGTTACGGCCTCTCCGGCAATAAGGCGAAGCTCACCGTCCGCGATGGCGGCAAGGTGCTGGCGTCGCAGGACGTCGCGCTACGGGCGGATGGCCAGATCCAGAGTGAGACCGTGGTTTTCAATTGCGGCGACGCCGGACCCAAGACGCTCGAAATCGGCGTGGAGCCGATCTCCGGCGAGGACAACGCCCTGAACAACAAGGTAAGCCGCCTGGTGGATGTGCAGGCGCGCAAGCCGCGTATCCTCTATTTTGAAGGCGAGCCGCGCTGGGAATACAAGTTCATCGGCCGCGCGCTCGACGATTACCCCGATATCGAGCTGGCGCGGATGCTCCGCACCACCCCGAATAAGCTCTACCGCCAGTTCCCCAAGGGCATGGGCGAACACGATCTGGAGGACGGATTTCCCACCAAGCCCGAGGAGCTGTTCCCTTTCCAGGGGCTGATTATCGGCAGCGTGGAAGCCAACTATTTCACCGCCTCGCAGCAGCAGTTGATTCGCGATTTCGTGGACCGCCGCGGCGGCGGCCTGCTGTTTCTCGGCGGCCGCGCGACGCTCTCCGACGGCGGCTATCAAAGCTCGCCGCTGGCGGACCTGGTGCCCACCAGGCTGCCGGATGCGCGCGGCACGTTCCATCGCGACTTCACCGGCCAGGAGCTGACTTCCGAAGGCGCGCAGAGTGTCATCTGCCGGCTGGATGACGACCCCGCGCGCAATGCCGAGCGCTGGAAGAAGATGCCGCAAATGGCCAATTACCAGGAGACCGGCGAGCCCAAGCCGGGAGCCACCGTGCTGCTGCGGTCGACGCCCTCCGGAAAGTCCAAATCGCCGCTTCTGGTGACCGAAAACTACGGCCGCGGCCGCACCGTCCTGTTTGCCACCGAGGGAAGTTGGCGCTGGAAGATGTGGCTGCCCCACGAAGACAAGACGCACGCCACCTTCTGGCAGCAGATCTTCCGCTACATGGTGACCGATACTCCCGGCCAGGTGGTTTCTACGACTCCCAAGGCGGTGCTGGCGGATGAGACTCGCGTCCCCATCCGCGTAGAGGTCCGCGACAAGCAGTACAAGCCCGTAACCAATGCCAAGGTGCAGGCGCGATTCACCGGTCCGGGTGGCGTGAGCGCTACCATGGAACTGGCGCCGGTGCCGCTCGAGGAAGGTATCTACGGCGGCGAATGGACCGCCGAGACGCCGGGGACGTACATCACCGAAATCATCGCCGGCCGCGAGCAGGAAGAGGTCGGGCGCGACGTGCTGACGTTCCGCCGCGAAGATGGCGTGGCGGAGAACTTCCACACCTCGCAGAACCGCGAGCTCTTGGAAAAGCTCTCGCAGCAGACCGGCGGGCGGTACTATAAGCCGAGTGAAGCGTCCAAGCTGTCGAATGAAATCTCTTACTCCGAGGCCGGGATCACCACGCGTGAGACCCGCGATCTGTGGGATATGCCGGTAGTTTTCCTGCTGGCCATGGCCTTCCGCGCCAGTGAGTGGCTGCTGCGGCGGCGTTGGGGGGTGGTATGAAGCGACGGGGCCAGGGGTTTGCGGCTCGCTTCGCTCGCGTGGTTGCACTGGCAATGGGGCTTGCGTCCGGTGCTTGGGCCACCACCTTCTACGTCACCATCTCCGGACTCGGCGGCGAGCCGGACTACGAACAGCGTTTCAAAATGTGGGCCACCGATATCGATGGCAGCCTGAAAAAGGCCGGCGGCGACACCAACGTCATCACTATGGAAGCGCCTACGCGCGACCAGATCCGCACGCGCCTCACCGAGCTTTCGAAACAGGTCAAAACCGCCGACGCACTGGTGCTCGTTCTGATCGGTCATGGATCGTTCGATGGCACGGAGTACAAGTTCAACATCCCCGGGCCGGACATCACCGGCGCCGAACTGGCCACCCTGATGGACCACATCCCGGCTTCGCGTCAACTGGTGGTGAACGCCACCAGCTCGAGCGGCGGGTCCATCGAATTTCTGCGCCGTCCGAACCGCATCGTGATCGCGGCTACCAAGAGCGGGTCGGAAAAGAACGCCACGTCGTTCGCCCGCTACTGGGCGGAAGCGCTGCGCGACCCGGCGGCGGATGCCGACAAGAACGAAGCCATCTCGGCGCTCGAAGCGTTCCATTACGCTCAGCGCAAGACCAGTGAATTCTTCGACACTCAGAAACGACTCGCCACCGAGCACGCGGTCCTCGAAGACACCGGAAAAGGTGAAGGCGAACGGAATCCCTCGCCCGAAAACGGCGAAGGCAAGCTCGCCGCGGCGTTTTCCGTGGTGCGGCTGGGCGCCAACGCGGCCGCCGCCCGAGACCCCGAAAAGCGCCCGCTGCTGGAGAGGAAGGAACAGATCGAGCAGGCCATCGACAAGCTGAAGTACGAAAAGGCCGCGTTGCCGGGCGACCTGTACAAGAAGCAACTGACGCAGCTCTTGCTCGAACTCGCCAAAATCCAGGAGGCCCTTGACAAGGGTGAAGCCAAGCCCGGTGAAGCCAAGCCCGGTGAAGCCAAGCCCGGTGAAGCCAAGCCAAGTGAACCCAAGTGAGGTACCCCCAGTGAAACATATCCTCCGGCTCAGCGCCCTTGCGCTGTCGCTCGCGTTGGCCCTCTCCGCCCAGACCTTGCAACAGGCGGAAGCGCTGTGGAAGGCCCGCCGCTACCAGGACGCTAACGAGGTATTCAAGGTCCTGGTCCAGAAGAACCCCGACAACCCGGATTACAAGGTTCGCTGGGGCCGCATGTATCTCGACCACTGGCAGCCCGACACCGCAGCCGAGCTTTTCAACGAAGCCCTGGCGTTGAAGAAAGACCATGCCGGCGCCCTGCTGGGCCTGGCGCTGATCGCCGCGGAACACTACGAGCACAAAGCGTCGGAACTGGCGGCCAAGGCGTTGGAGGCCGACCCCAAATTGCTCGAGGCCCAGGAACTGCTGGCGCGCCTGGCGCTCGAGGACAACAACAACCCCAAGGCTGTAGAAGAGGCCAACAAGGCGCTGGCCATCGACGCAAATTCCGTTCAGGCCAAGGCCGTCCTCGCCTCGATCGACTGGCTGGCCGACAAGAAGGAAACCCCCTGGGATCCGCACGCCGCGCCCGGTTACGAGACCATCGCACGTTTCTTCACTCTGAACCGCCGTTACGAGGAAGCCATCCAATACTACCGCAAGGCCATCGACATGGATCCCCAGTTGTCCACCGCGCGCTCGCAACTGGGCATCAACCTCATGCGGCAGGGCCAGGATCAAGAGGCATACCAGCAACTCAAAACCTGTTGGGATAACGGTTTTCAGGACAGCGCCACCAAGAATTCGCTGATCCTGATGGACAGCTATAAGAATTTCGTCACCTTCAAGACCGATAACACCATCCTCAAACTGCACAAGAAGGAAGCGGAGTTGCTCCGTCCGTACTTCGAATCGGAAATGAAGAGGGCCATCGATACCTACGAGAAGAAATACAAAATGAAGCTGGACCGGCCGGTGCAGGTGGAGGTCTATCCCGACCACGAAGACTTCGCCGTCCGCACGCTCGGCATGCCCGGTCTCGGCGCTTTGGGCGTCACCTTCGGATACTCCGTGGCCATGGACAGTCCGTCCGGCCGCAAACCCGGCAGTTTCCACTGGGCCTCCACCATGTGGCACGAAATGAGCCACGTGTTTACCCTCACGATTACCAAACACCGCGTGCCGCGATGGTTCACCGAAGGGCTGGCCGTGCATGAAGAGACCGCCGCCTCACCCGAGTGGGGCGACCGCCTCGGACCGGATGAGATTGCGGCGATCAAAGACCACAAGCTGCTACCGGTGGCCGAGCTCGATCGCGGCTTCATCCATCCCGTCAGCCCCCCGCAGGTGGTGATCAGCTACTTCCAGGCCGGCCGCATCTGCGATTACATCAAGGAGATGTGGGGCTGGGACACCCTGCTCGCCATGCTCCACGATTTCGGCAACGGCGACGACACCACCACGGTCATTCGCAAAGAACTCAAAATGGAGCCCGCGGATTTCGACAAGCGGTTCCTGGCATCTCTGGAAGCTTCCACGGCGAGCGTGGTCCAGCATTTCGACGATTGGAAGAAGGGACTCAAGCAACTCGCCGAGATGTTCAAGGCCAAGGATTGGGACGGCATCATCAAAGAGGGAACCGCGATTCGCGACATGTATCCGGATTACGTGGAGGATCACAGCGTCTACGAGCTTCTCGCCCAGGCCTACATCGCCAAGGACAACAAGCCCGCGGCTACCGCGGAATTGCAGCGCTACCTCAAGATCGGCGGCCGCAATCCCGAGTCCATCATGCTGCTGGCCAAACAACTCGAGGCCGCCGGCCGCAAGAAGGAAGCCGCGGAGGCTCTCGACCGGGTGAACGTCATCTACCCGATGGATTACGAGCAGCACCAGTTGCTCGGCAGCCTGTGGTTCGATCAGGGCAATGCCAAAGGCGCGGTGCGCGAATTCGCCGCCGTGGTGGATTACAAGCCGATCGATCCGGCGCGCGCGCACTACGACCTGGCGCGCGCTTATCATCTGGCGCACGACGACGAAAAGGCGAAAGACGAGCTGGTGGCGGCTCTGGAGACCGCCCCGGGCTACCGGCAGGCCCAGAAACTCCTGCTGGAGCTGAGTAAAGACGATTCTGGAACTTCCAAAGACACCGTCAAGAAATGAGAATGGAATACTCATGTCAACTACCGTGACGCAGCAGTTGGAGCCCGAAGTTTTGAGGTCGCGCATCGAGCGCTTCCGAAGGGTCCAGTCGGAGATCGTGACGCAGGTGCGGCGCGTGATCGTGGGCCAGGAGGAGGTGCTGGAGCAGGTGATGATCGCCCTGTTTGTCGGCGGCCATTGCCTGATTACCGGCCTGCCGGGCACCGCCAAGACCCTGCTGGTGCGCACCCTGGCCCAAACGCTCGGCTTGGTTTTCAAGCGCATCCAGTTCACCCCCGACCTGATGCCCAGCGACATCACCGGGACCGACATCATTGAAGAAGACCCGGTCACCGGGCACCGCACCTGGACCTTCGTGGAAGGCCCCATCTTCGGCAACATCCTGCTGGCCGACGAAATCAACCGCACGCCCCCCAAGACGCAGAGCGCTCTGCTCGAAGCCATGCAGGAGCGGGCCTGCACGGTGCGCGGGCACAACTACATGTTGCCCTCGCCGTTCTTCGTGCTGGCGACCCAGAACCCCATCGAGCTGGAAGGCACCTATCCGCTGCCGGAAGCGCAGCTCGACCGCTTCCTGTTCAATACGGTACTCGACTACCTGACGGCCGACGAAGAGATGAGGGTGATCGACCTGACCACCATCACCACCATCGCGCATGCCGACCCGGTGACCAACGCCAGCGAAATCCTGGACTTCCAGCAACTGGTGCGCATGGTGCCGATCGGCGAGAGCGTCGCCCGGCACGCCATCGACATGGTCCGTTGTACCCGGAGTAGTGACGAAAGCGCCCCCGACTTCGTCCAAAAGTACGTAAACTACGGCGCCAGCGTGCGTGCCGCCCAGTTCCTGGTCCTGGCGGCAAAGGCGCGGGCGTTGATGAAGGGCCGGTATCACGTGACGTATGTAGACGTGCGGTCGCTGTATATCGCGGTCCTGCGGCACCGCATCCTGCTCAATTTCCACGCGGAATCCGACCGCCTGAAGCAGGACGACATCCTGAAAAGGGTCCTGGAATGGAAAGCGGCTCCACGGGACTAGCCTTTGTTCTGACGCGGAGACGCGGAGGCGCGGAGAATGATTGAGAATTCAATACCCGAGATAACGGAGGAAGCGGAGGTACACCTACTCGCGGCTTCGGAGTCCGCGGAGAATGTTCTTACCGACCGGATCATTGGCGCCGCCATAGAAGTTCATCGCCATTTGGGGCCAGGTCTGCTGGAGTCGGTCTACGAGCAGTGCCTTTGCTACGAACTGAGCCAGCTTGGCCTTCAGTTTCAGAGGCAGGTGCATCTGCCGATCCACTACAAAGGCATCAAACTGGAAGGCGCCTTGAAAATGGATCTGGTCGTGGAAGATGCGGTGGTCGTGGAGATCAAGGCGACTGAAGGCGTGGCGCCGATCCATTCCGCACAACTTCTCACGTATCTGAAATCCTCCGGCAAGCGGGTCGGCCTGCTGATCAATTTCAACGTGCCCATGCTGAAAAGTGGTCTTAATAGAATCGTGAACCGTTACGCCGGTCCACCGATTACGGCGAGTACCTCCGCTCCCTCCGCGCTCGACTCTCTTCCTTCTCCGCGTCTCCGCGTCTCCGCGTCAAGAGGCGTCTCCGCGGTGAATAGGAGCCCCCGCTAATGCTCCAGCGCTTCCTCGACCCCGCCACGCTAGCCTCTATCGCCGGCCTCGACCTGGTCGCCAAGACCGTCGTCGATGGCTTCGTCGCCGGCCTCCACCGCTCCCCCGATTTCGGCTTCTCCCAGGAGTTCGCCGAGTACCGCGCCTACTCCCAAGGAGACGATCTCCGACACGTCGATTGGAACGTCTTCGCGCGCACCGACAAGTGCTTCCTCAAGCGCTATCGGGGCGAGACCAATTCCCAGCTTCTTATCCTCCTCGACACGTCCGCTTCCATGGGCTACGGTTCCCACCCGGTGACCAAGCTGGACTACGCGCGCTTCGTCGCCGCCTCCCTCTGTTACATGGCCAACGTGCAGCGCGATGCCGCCGGGCTCATCATTTTCGACGAAGACGTCAACAACTACGTCGCCCCCTCCACGCGCCAGGGCCAGCTCTTTCGCCTCTTGCACGCCATCGAAAAGGTCGAGCCCGGCACCCATACCGATTTCGCCAAGCCCTTCGTGCATTTTCAGAATTTCCTGCACCGCCGCGGAATCGTCGTCGTGATTTCGGATTTCTACGAGCAGCCGGATGTCATCGTCCGGACCGTCGAGCCGCTGCGATACAAGGGGAATGAGGTAATTCTTTTTCACGTGCTCGATCCCCAGGAAATCAAACCCAAGTTCCGCGAGCCGGTGCTGCTGGTCGACATGGAAAACGCCACGAACTCGCTGGAGGTCTCTCCGGAATACGCGCGCAACGAGTACCGCCGCAAGATCGACTCGCATATCGAAAACCTCGGTTCCAAGGCTCGCGGGGCAGGCTTGGAGTACTTTCTCATGAATACCGCGCGTCCGCTCGACGAAGGTCTGCGCGAGTATCTCTCGGTGCGGAAGGGGAGATTCTAGATGGGCTTCCTCACCCCATGGTTTCTGGCAGGCGTCGCCGCGGTCGGGTTGCCGGTTTGGCTTCACCTGCTGAAGAAGCACAAGACCACGCCGCAGCCCTTCAGCTCGCTGATGTTTTTCGAAAAGCGCACGCAGAGCTCCATCAAGCACCGGCGCTTGCGCTACCTCTTGCTGTTCGCGGCACGAGCCCTGCTCATTACGCTCATTGTGCTGGCGTTTGCCCATCCCTATGTCGAGCGGAAAATTCTGCCCTTGAAACGCTCGGGCGAAGTCACCGTGCTGGCCATCGACAACTCGCTGAGCATGCGCGCCGGCGGCCGCCTCGACCAGGCCAAGCAACTGGCCAAATCCGTCGCCGCCGGGCTGAATCCGGGCGAGCGCGCGCAGGTGCTGGCCTTCGGACAGCGCGTGCAGGTGATGAGCGAAGTCACCGACGATCATGCGCCCCTGAATGCCGCCATCGATTCCATCGAGGCCACCGACGCCCGCACGTCGTATGGCGAACTGGCGCGCACCGTGCGCTCCATCGCGCAATCCATCCATCTGCCGCTACGCGTGCATTTGTACTCCGACATGCAGCAGTCCGGCATGCCGGCGAACTTCAACGATCTGCGGCTGAATGCCGGCGTGCGGCTGGAACCGCACACCATCGAGAAGAAGACCGTGGGAAATTTCACGGTGGAGAACGTGGTGGCGCCGCGGCGCGTGTACGACAACAAAAAGACCCGCGTGCTGGTGACGGTTTCGGGCTATGGCACGTCGAAGGCCATGCGCAGCGTGTCGCTCATCCTGAATGGCCGCGTCACCGAGACTAAGTCGGTGGAGGTTCCGGAGAACGGACGCGCCACCGTGGAGTTCCTCTCGCTCGACGTGCCCTACGGGCGCAACAAAGGTGAAGTCAAAATCGATTCGGCGGACCCGCTGGCTGCCGACGACAGCTTCTTCTTCTCCGTGGAACACGCCGACCCCCGTCACACCCTGTTCGTCCACGAGCCCGACAGCAACGGCGGGCTGCTTTATTTCAAAGCGGCCCTTGAATCCTCCGGACAGACCGCTTTCGAGATCGATCCCGTAAGCGTGGTCCAGGCCACCAATATCAGCCCTTCGAAGTATGCATTCGTGGTGCTCTCGGACGTGGGCGCCCTCCCTGGCGGCTTCGAAAATGAACTGCGGAGTTACGTGCGCGGCGGCGGCTCCGTCCTGATTTCCCTGGGCCGGATGTCCGTGGCTCGCACGAAAGTGCCGGTTTCGGACGACCATATCGAGCAGGCCATGTACGCCGGACGCGAGGGCCCGCGGTTCCAGTCCGTGGCCTGGCTGGATTCTTCGCACCCGTCGATCCTGAAGAACGATCGCTGGGATGACGTCAAGTTTTACCAGGCCATCCGCATAACGCCGGGCAAAGCGCGCGTCGTCGCCAGGCTCACCGACCAGACGCCGCTGGTGCTGGACCAGCAGGTGGGCGATGGCCACATTCTGGTATTCGCCTCCACCTTCGACAACGTCGCCAACGATTTTCCGTTGCACGCCTCCTTCGTTCCGTTCATCGAGCAGACCGCCCGCTATCTCGGGCGCCTCGACAGCGGTCCCTCCAGTGTGCTGGTAGGCTCGTTCACGGAGCTGCGCGACTCCAAAGAGGCCGGCGCCGCCGTCGATGTGGTCGATCCCAAAGGCGACCGTGTGTTTTCCCTCGCAGAGGCGGCCAAAGTGCCGAATATCCAGTTCGCCATGGCTGGTTTTTATGACATCCGGCGGCCCAATGGCCGCAACGAATTGGTGGCGGTGAATGCGGACCGCCACGAGTCGGACCTGACCCCGGTCCCCCCGGAGAGCCTCAGTTTGTGGCAGAATACAGCCAATGGGACCTCCGCAACGGACGGAGGGACGGCCGCAGGCGAGCAGAAACCGCTTTCGCTGTGGTGGTATGTAATGCTGGCGGTGTTGGCGCTGGCCGTAGTCGAATCGTTGTTGGGAAATCAACATCTTTCTGTGGACAAAGAGGCGGCATGAAACCTTTGGATCGCTTGTCCGAGTATCTGGGCGCAATTGAGCGCCGGCTGCGATTGCTCGCGTTGACCCGCGGCGCTGCCGTGACCGCTGCGGCGGCACTGGCCCTTACCGTGGTCGCCGTGATAGTGGCGAACAACTTCGCGTTCTCCAATCCGAGCGTCATCGGAGCGCGGGTGTTTCTGTTTCTCGGCGTGGCTTTTGCCCTGGGCGCCGCACTTATCGTCCCGGTGATCCGGCTCAACCGGCGGCGGGCCGCGCGCGAGGCCGAACACAAGTGTCCGCAGTTCGAAGAGCGCCTGCTCACGTTCAGCGAACGGGTCGAGCAGAACCCGGGCGATCCCTTCCTGGAGCTGCTGGCGGAGGACACGCTCACCGTGGCGCGGAACGCGGGGCCAAAAACCGTCACGCAGACCAAATGGATCGCCAGTTTCTCGTCGGCCGCCGTGGTCTCCGCGCTGGTTCTGTTGTGGCTGGCAACGTCTGGCCCGGGC
>JBGPKH010000009.1:0-36816 GCA_041485845.1 Bryobacteraceae bacterium | reverse complement strand
GCTTCGAGGCATACAACCTGTTCAACCATGTGCGTTTCGGCGGGCCCAATGCGGATCCGACGAGCGCCAGTTTCGGCAAAGTGGATCCGACGGAGCAGAACAACGCCCGCCTGATCCAGATGGCGCTGAAGCTGAATTTCTAAGTGGGACAGGCCTCCTGGCCTGTCCAGGCCGGCTTTGCCGGCGGAGGCTTTCGCGCCTATCCTGTGTCAGCGTTGACTCGCCGCATCAACGGTCCCGCCGTCCGAACCGCGATCCTGACGCTCTGGGTCCTGCTGATCGTCCTGGTCGTTATCGGTTCGCTGCTTCCTGCCACATCTCCGGTCATACAGCACCTCGACCGCCTGGACATCAGCGACAAGGTGATGCACTTCAGTGCCTACCTGATGCTCGCGCTGCTGCCGGTGATCGGATTTCGTGATCGCCGCAGGGGAATTGCGGCTGGCCTTTCGATGTTCCTGCTGGGAGTCCTCCTGGAAGCCCTGCAGCACTCTGCGCCGGGCCGCACTGTGGAATTGGGCGACCTGATCGCGAACGGCGCGGGCGTCGCCTGCGGAATCCTGGTAGCCCTGCCGCTCCGCAAGAGCTGGTAGCGTTTTCCCTCCGCGCGATGTAGCATAGGCCAATACATGCCCCTTCCACCTGGCTCAAAACTGGGTCCCTACGAAATCCTTGCGCCCATAGGCGCGGGAAACGGGAGCGAGGTCTATAAGGCGTCCGACCCGCGGGTGAGCCGCACGGTGGCCATCCGCGTAATGCCGCCGCAGGCCGCCGGCGACAGCTTCGAGCGCGAAGCGAAGGCCATCGCGTCCTTGGATCATCCCCACATTTGCACGCTTCACGATATCGGACACGAAGACGGCGCCGACTTCCTGGTCATGGAGTACCTGGAAGGCCAAACGCTGGCCGACCGCCTGAAGGGCAAGCCGCTCGATCTGGGCGAGGCGCTCACGCTGGCCATCGCCATCGCCGACGCGCTCGACAAGGCGCACCGTCAGGGCGTGACACACCGCGACCTCAAGCCCTCGCACGTGATGCTCACCAAGACGGGCCCCAAGCTGCTCGATTTCGGGGTGGGGCCATCCGCTGAGCTCAACTCCCCCTACGCCGCTCCCGAACAGTACGAGGGAAAGCCGGCCGATGCACGCAGTGACATCTTTGCCTTTGGGGCCATCCTCTATGAGATGGTCACCGGCAAGAAGGCCTTCGAAGGCAAGAGCCGGGCCGCATTGATCGCCACCATCGCGACGGCTGAGCCCGATCCCTTCGCGCCCGCGGCGCTGGAGCACGTGGTCAAACGGTGCCTGGCGAAGGATCCCGAAAACCGCTGGCAGACCGCGCACGATCTTCTCGTCCAGCTCCGGTGGATCGCGCAAGGCGACGCGCAGCCCGCCGGATCCGGGTCCGCGCATAAGCGGGAGAGGCTGATCAAAGTCGTGCTGGCCGCCGCCGTGTTGCTGATGGCCGCCCTGGCATTTCCCGCCGGGCTCTATTTTCGCGGTCCGGGTGAAGCGGAGAAGTTCGAGTTCCGCGTGCCGGTTCGCGGCCTGAGTCAAGGGAATATCGCACTCTCGCCGGATGGCCAGATGATGGCGCTGGTGATCCGGCCGGAACAGCAGGGAGCCGTGTCGCTTTATGTCCGGCAGGTGGGTGGGGTGGCATTCCAAAAACTGGGAGGAACCGACGACGCCGCGCAGCCTTTCTGGTCGCCGGACAGCCGCTTCATCGCCTTCGTCACCGGGGGCCGACTCAAAAAGGTGAGCGTGGCGGGCGGCGCCCCGCAGGATATCGGCCCTGCAGCGGGGTTTTCCGGCGGCACATGGAATCGCGAAGGGACTATCCTGTTCGGGTCCGCCAAGGGGTTGTATCGCGTGTCAGCCGAGGGGGGAACGCCGGCCGCGATTACCACGCCCGATGCGCAGGAAACCGGACACTACTTTCCCAATTTTCTGCCCGACGGGCGTCATTTCCTGTACCTGGCCTGGTCCGGACAGGCCGCGAATCGCGCAGTGTTTGCGGGAACGTTTGGCTCGAAGGAGAAGACGCGGCTGTTGGCCGCCGAGTCCAATGCCGCCTACGCCGCGCCGGGCTACGTGCTTTTCCACCGCGAAGCGTCGCTGTTCGCGCAGCCGTTTGACGCCGCGAAGCTGGCGTTGCGGGGAGAGCCGGTGCACGTGGCGGATCAGGTTGCCGCCAGCTCGGCAAACGGGCGAGCGAGCTTCGACGTCTCGCAAAACGGCGTGTTGCTCTACTTTCAAGGCGCCGGCGCTCCCGCGGGCAGAGGACAAACATTCGGCGGTTTTCAATGGGGTTGGGTCGATCGAACCGGGAAAAGCCTGGCGTTCGCTGGAGAACTGGGAACGTACGGCGACATGGATCTTTCTCCCGACGGAAAGCTCATCGCCGTGACGCAGCAGGACCCGGGCGCCCCCGGCGCCGACATCTGGGTGATCGACTGGCAACGCGCGGGTGTTTCCACCCGGCTGACGCTCGATCCGGCGGACGACATCAACCCCGTCTGGTCTCCGGATGGAACGCGGGTCGCGTTTACGACATATCGCAAGGGGAACGCGGACATCTACGTCAAGAATGCCAATGGGGTGGGCGCGGAGACGCCGCTTCTGGAATCGTCCAACGATGAAATCGTGGAGGACTGGTCCAAGGATGGGCGCTACATCGCCTACTTGTCGGGCCCGGACAACTTCCAGGATATCTACGCGCTTCCCCTCACGGGTGACAAGAAGCCGTTCCCCGTGGTCCAGGGGAAGTTCCAGAAAAACGAGCCGCAGTTTTCCTACGATGGGAAATGGCTGGCCTACACTTCGGAGGAATCGGGCCGGTTCGAGGTCTACGTGATTTCCTTTCCGGCGCTGGATCAGAAGCTCAAGGTCTCGACCGCGGGCGGCGGACAGCCGCGATGGAGGCGGGACGGGAAAGAGCTCTACTATCGGGCTCTGGACTCCGACATCTTGGCAGTGGAAATCAAAGCGGGCGGGAAACTCGAGTCCGGTGTCCCCCATGTGCTGTTCCGCGCTCGGACTGGTGGGGCGGGGGTTCCCACGCGCCACCAGTTGGCGGTCACTCCGGATGGCCAGCGGTTTCTTCTCCGGGTAGTAGGCGGCGGGGGACGCGGCGGCGCGGGATCGGTGCCGCTGGCCTCGCCTTTCTCCTCCGCGCCCGGCCAGGCAGGTGGAGGGGGCGGCGGACGCGGTAACCTCATAACCTATGGCCTCACGGTGATCCAACACTGGACGGCCGCACTCGGAAAGGCTGAAAAATGAGTCTGGAGTTTGGCCATTCTAGTGAAATCAGACGTGGGACAGACCATCGTTTTTTGTGGTCTGTCAACCCGCCCGAGATCTTGACAGACCACAAAGACCGATGGTCTGTCCCACTTTGCGGGGGTAACCAATGACCACCCTCCCGGCAGGCACGCGGCTTGGCCCCTACGAGATCCTCGCTCCCATCGGCGCGGGCGGTATGGGGGAAGTGTATAAGGCGTCGGATACGCGGCTCGACCGCTCGGTGGCCGTCAAGCTGCTTCCCCAGCACTGGGCGGAGAACACCGAGATGCGGCAGCGCTTCGAGCGCGAAGCGCAGATCATCGCGTCGCTAAACCATCCGAATATCTGCATCCTCCACGACATTGGGCAGCAGGACGGCCACGACTTCCTGGTGATGGAGTACCTGGCCGGCGACACGCTGGCGGCACGCCTGGAGCGCGGGCCGATGGGGTGGGAGGAGGCGTTGAAGGTGGCCATCGCGATGGCCGATGCGCTGGACAAGGCGCACCGGCGCGGCGTGGTGCATCGCGACCTCAAGCCTGCCAACGTCATCCTGACCGAGAGCGGGCCGAAGCTGCTCGACTTCGGATTGGCCAAATGGAAAGCGCCGGCGGCAGGCTCCTCCTCGGTCTCCCAACTGCCCACCAGCACGGATGTCACCATACCGGGCGCCATCCTCGGGACTTTGCAGTACATGGCCCCCGAACAGTTGGAAGGCTTGGAGGCGGACGCGCGGACCGACATCTTCGCGTTTGGCGCCGTGCTGCACGAGATGGTCACCGGCAAGAAGGCCTTCGAGGGGAAGAGCCGGGCTCTCCTGATGGGGGCCATCGCGGCCTCCGAACCGGCGCCCCTGTCGAGCACGCAGCCGGACACACCGCCGGCGCTGAACCACGTGGTGCGGACGTGTCTGGCCAAGGACCCGCAGGACCGCTGGCAAACGGCGCGCGATCTGCTGGCCGAGCTGCAATGGGTTGCCGAAGCCGGGGCGGACACCGGCCTGGCCGCGCCGCCCGCCCCCGCGCAGCGGAAGCGCGAAAAACTCTCGCGCGTGCTGCTGGGGATAGCAGCGCTCGGGGTGGTGTCGCTGGCGCTGCCGGCCTCGCTGTATTTGCGCGGGCCGCGGTCGCCGGACGAAGTCCGCTTCCGCGTACCCCTGGGCACG
The DNA here is from genome assembly GCA_041485845.1 of Bryobacteraceae bacterium. Lineage (GTDB taxonomy): Bacteria > Acidobacteriota > Terriglobia > Bryobacterales > Bryobacteraceae > OMOG01. Next base: position 32,367 of record JBGPKH010000009.1, on the reverse strand, counting down.
AACCTCAACCAGAACAATGGCGTGCTTGCCGCCACGACTTTCGGCGTCTCGCCGGACGGACGGACGCTGGCTTTTGTTTTTAGGGACCTCCCTCAGGACCCCTGGTCGCTGTCCGTTCGCCCCATCGGTTCCGTGACCAGCCGGAAGCTGGCGGGGACCGAAGGCGGGGCGCAGCCCTTCTGGTCCGCCGACGGCCGCTCCATCGGATTCGTGGCGGAAGGAAAACTCAAGAAGGTGGAAGCAGCGGGCGGGCCACCGCAGTTGATCTGCGATGCGGCCGGTTTCTCCGGGGGCACATGGAACCGTGAGGGAACCATCCTGTTCGGTTCCGCCACCGGGTTGATGCGGGTATCGGCCGAAGGCGGAAAGCCGGAAGCCGTCGCCAGCCTGGAGGCGGGAGAGGCCGGGCACTTCTGGCCGCACTTCCTGGCCGATGGCCGCCACTACCTGTACACGGCATGGAACGGAGAGGCCGGCAAGCGCGCGGTCTTCGCGGGAACGCTGGGGTCCAAAGAAAAAGTCCGCGTGGTGGCCGCGGAGTCCAATGCGGCCTACGCCGCACCGGGCTACCTGGTTTTCCACCGCGAGAAATCGGTGTACGCGCAGCCGTTCAGCCCCACGAAACTGGCGCTGACGGGAGAAGCGGTGCGCGTGGCCGATGAAGTCACCTACAGCGCCGCGAATGGCCTCGGCAATTTCGCGGTGTCCCCCAACGGCGTGCTGGTTTACATCCAAAGCTCGGGCCTCTCGTTCACGGCCGGCCCCACGTTGGACTCGAGCGAGTGGCAATTGGTATGGGTCGACCGCACCGGGAGCGAGCTCGAAACCGTGGGCCCGCCGGGAGCCTGGCGGGGAATCGAAGTGTCTCCGGATGGCAAGCGCATCGCGGCTCACCGCCACGAATCCAACAGCGGCGATATCGTGGTCATCGAGCCGCGCGGCGCGGTGACGCGCCTGACGTTCGACGCGTCGCATCATAATTCGAGCCCGGTGTGGTCGCCCGATGGGAATCGCATCGTGTACAGCGCCCTGCAAAAGGGGAAGTGGGGGCTGTACCAGACGCTCTCGAGCGGATCGGGGACCGAGGAATTACTGTTCGAATCGGAGCTTCCCAAGGCCCCCATGTCGTGGTCGCCGGATGGCAAGCGCATCGTGTTTTGGGTGCAGGATCCCCAAAAGGGCGGCGATCTTTGGGTGTTGTCCATGGACGACAAGAAAGCCGAGCCGCTGATCGCGACCCCGTTCAACGAGACGCACGGCCAGGTTTCCGCCGACGGGAAATGGATCGCGTACACTTCGAATTCCACGGGACGGAACGAGATCTACGTGCAGCCGTTCCCCTCCGGCAGCGGCCGCTGGCAAGTCTCCAACGGCGGCGGCGACTGGCCCCGATGGAGGCGCGACGGCAAGGAGCTTTTCTACCACTCCATCGCGGTTAATATGGGCGGCCGCGGCCGCGGCAACCGCGCGGCTTTTCCGGGTATGAGCCCGCTGCTCTCCTCCGCGGTGACCGCGAACGGCGCCACCTTCGAGCCGGTTACCCCCAAGGGGATCGTCGGAATACCGGCCCTCAGCATTCCGCACAGCGGTGGGGACTACAGCACCTATGCCGTTTCCGCCGACGGCCAACGGATTCTCATGTTGCAATATGCCCAAACGGGAGGCGCCGCCACCACCTCCGTCGGTCCCGACCCGCCCAGCCATCTCACGGTGGCGCTGCACTGGGAGAAGTAGGACAGACGATCGGGTTTTGTCGTCTGTCACTTGCTCGCGCTGGACCATCGCCAACGGTCTTTAGCTTCGACCAGGCCGGCCCTTACCGGATTGTTTTCCACGTATTCGATCAAATCCTGGAGTTCCTCATCCGATCGGACAAAATGGTCGAAGGACTCGTCTTGCCAGAAGGGCGTCCCGGTGCGGCGCAGAATCTGGTTGGCTACCCGGCTGGTTCTCCCTTTGAGCCATCGCATGATGGTGGGCAAACCGGCATGTGGTTGGAAGATGGCGTGAACGTGAATGGGCATGACCACCCTCGCGTGGAGTTCGTAGAACCGGCGAACCGTCTCACCATACCGGAGAGCGTTTAACACCACGCAGGCGACTCACGAATCCTGCAACCAAAGGTGGGACAGACGATCGCCTTTTGTCGTCTGTCTCCCAGCTTGAGGCGGAAGGGAACCGGCAAGGCGCCACGTAACGAAAACGGCGGTCTCTTCTGGAATCCAGTGAGGCAGGTGTCTGCGGGTGAAGGACATCGAGGTTCAGCGAGGCGTGACAGGCCACAAAAAGCGATGGTCTGTCCTACCTGCGCCCGGATTTCTCCTGGAAATGTACAGGCGGAGGTGAGAGTTACTTAATCGTCACATCGTCGAGCGTCAGATCGCGGACGTTTTCGGCGACCTCGGCCTGCGCCGTGCTTTCGAAGGTACAGTGCCGCAGCGTCACGCCCACCGCCGCCGGCGCGGTTGGCTTCGTCGATGGCCTGCCGGAAGGCCGCCGTGCAATCGCCCTTGCCATCGTCTTTGGCGCCGTAACGCGTTACATTAAAGTCTCGGCCGGGGAACGCCGGAGGCTGGATTCGTTTCAGCAACCGCGGCAAGTCCGCCCACGCGTCCTCCGCCGCCGCGTAAACCGGAAAGGAGGCGGCGCCAAGCGCGAATAGAACTTGCCGCCGCGAACAAGTCGGCATGAACTCAACTGGAGGTCCTCTCGAGCAAAGCGGTCAAGCGGCTCCGATGGTCCCGAGCCTCACGCTCGGAAGATTGTCCCTGGGCGTGGGCGATCGCTTCGCGCACCAGGCGAAGGCGCAATTGCAGGCTTGCGCGATGGCCGCCGCGCGCGGCGTCACGGTCATCCCGGTGTGGAACAAGTCCAACCGCGAGCATGGAATCGTGGGGTCTGAGCCTGCCAGCGTGAGAGCCGCCGCCGATGCCGCGGCCCGCGACCTCGCCTGGACGCACGCCTGGCACGTGGATGCCGATCATATCAACCTGACCACCGTGGACCGCTACATCGACTCCAGCGACTTCTACACGCTGGATGTCGCGTCGGCCATCGGACAGCCTGCCGCGGCAGCCGATATCGCGGCGTTCGTGGACCGTCACGCGGAGCTCAGCGGCAGCGGATCGCCGTATGCCACCACGCGCGAATCGATCGCGCAGATCGCCGCCAAGTACCTGTTCGCCGTCGAGGAGGCCGGACGCATCTACCGCCACGTTGCCCAGCGCAGGGGCGGCAAAGGCTTCATCACGGAAGTCTCCATGGATGAGACTGACGCCCCGCAGACGCCGCCGCAGTTGCTGGTCATCCTGTCGGCGATTGCTGACGAGCGCATCCCCATTCAGACCATCGCGCCCAAGTTCACCGGCCGCTTCAACAAGGGCGTGGACTACGTAGGTGACCTCGCGCAATTCGAAAAAGAGTTCAACGACGACCTCGAAGTGATCGCGTACGCCATCCGCGAATACGGCCTGCCCTCAAGCCTCAAGCTGAGCGTGCATTCCGGCAGCGACAAGTTCTCCATCTACGCGCCCATCCGCCGCGCGCTGCGCCGGCACGATGCCGGCGTGCATCTCAAGACCGCGGGAACCACCTGGCTCGAAGAGCTGATCGGCCTGGCGGAGGCGGGCGGCGCGGGCCTCGATCTGGCCAAGGAAATCTACGGCAACGCGTTCGGCCACCGCGAGGCATTGTGCGAGCCGTACGCCGCCGTGATCCATATCGATTATGGCGCGTTACCCTCACCTGGCGAGGTAGCAGGCTGGACTCCGCAACAGTACACCTCGGCGCTACGCCACGACCAGTCCAATCCCGGCTTCAATCCGAACCTGCGGCAACTGCTGCACGTGGGCTACAAGGAGGCGGCCAAGATGGGCGAGCGCTACCTGAACATGCTGCAACGCTACGAGGAGCAGATCTCCCGCAACGTCACCGAAAACCTGTTCGAGCGGCACATACGGCCGCTGTTTCTGGAGATCTGATCATGTTGACACGGTTTCTAGAGCGGGCAAGACCGCTTCCTACGGTCGCGGCTCAGCGAGCGTTTCCGAGCCGCGACCAATTTCCGAGCCGCGACCAAAGGAAGCGGTGGCGCGGGAATATCTGCAACCTGGCGCTGGGCGGATTCTGCCTGTTTCTGGCCACCGTCTGCGCCCAGGACACGCGCCACGTCACCGAACCGGCGATCCCTCCGAGCTGCGCGGTGTTGACGGCGAAACTCGCGGCCGTGGATGGCAACAAGACGCTGGCCGAGGCGGACGAAGCGAAACCCGATACGCAGCGTATCCAGCAGGCGATCGACGGTTGCGCCAGGAACCAGGCCGTGGAACTGAAGCCCGATGGAGCCCACAATGCCTTCCTCTCCGGGCCGCTCGATCTACGAGCCGGTGTCACTTTGCGCGTCGACGCCAAGGCCATCCTCTTCGGCTCGCGCAACGCCAAGGACTACGAACTTCGCCCCGGCAGTTGCGGGATCGTGGACCAGCGGGGCCACGGCTGCAAGGCGCTCATCAACGGCGACAACGTCACGCATACTTCGGTGATGGGGGATGGCACGATCGATGGCCGCGGCTGGGCCAAGATCGTTGGGAAGGATGTCTCGTGGTGGGACCTTGCGGAGAAGGCGCGCGCCGGCGGCACCCAGAACTGCCCGCGTCTCATCGTGCTGTCGCACTCCGACGATTTCACGCTCTACCGTGTCACCCTCAAGAACTCGGGCAATTTCCACGTGGTCTACACCGCCGGCAGCGGTTTCACCGCGTGGGGCGCGATCATCGATACACCTAAGAGCGCGCGCAACACCGACGGCATCGATCCTTCGGCCGCCACCAACGTGACCATCACCCATTGCTTCATTTCCACAAGTGACGACAACGTCGCTCTCAAGGCCGGCGGGCACGTCTCGCACATGACCATCGCGCACAACCATTTCTACTCCGGCCATGGGATGTCGATCGGCAGCGAGACCAACGGCGGCGCCGACACCATTCGCGTCTCGGACCTTTCGATCGATGGCGCCGACAACGGCATTCGCATCAAGTCGAACTCCGGCCGCGGAGGACTGGTGCGCGACGTGGTCTACAGCGACGTGTGCATCCGCAACACCAAGTACCCGATCTACATGGATTCCGACTACGCACACTATGGCAAGAGCGGCGACAAGGTGCCGTTCTTCACGGGCATCGTGCTGCGCGATGTCCGCGTGCTGACCGGCGGCAGAATCACTCTACAGGGGTACGACGAGAAGCACCGCCTGGGAATGACTTTCGACAACGTGTACTTCGACGCGCCGCAGGATTTGAAGATTCTCGCCGAGCATGCCGAGCTGACTTTCGGTCCGGGCAACGTGAACCTGCATCCAACCGGCGACGATGTCACCGTGAAAGGCGCTCCCGTCTCGGGAACGCCGAACGCCTGCACGGACAAGTTTGTGCCGCTGCCGGTGCGGTGAGAATGCTCTCTCGGGTCAGTGTGAGCTCGTCGCAACCGGACCCAGGTAACGGTCGTACCAGGCCAGCGTCTCTTTGATGGTCACCTGCAAGTCGGGGATGTGGCCTGCGTCGAGCATCGCGTGACGTTTGTCCTTTTCCGCGGCGCCCAGCAGCCGGAACATGGGGATCTGCACGGTCTCGAGGGCAAATTGAAAATCGTAGCGGCCGTTCGCCATCAAGACGGGGGCCGTGACATGGGGAAGGAAATTGATCTCGTCCACTTCGGGAAGCCTCTTCCCCAGGCTGAGGCCGCCACTAATCAATACGATGGCCTTGATGCGCGGCTCCCCGGCGGTCATGATCGGTCCCAGCTTTCCCCCCAAGCTGAAGCCGTAGTATCCCAACCGGCCCTTGTCGATATCCGGCCGGGTCTCCAGGTAGTCCAGCGAGCGCCGGAAATCTTTGGCTTGAGCAATGACCAGGTCCCGGTAGATGCTTGGTCCGCCCGGCCCTCTTGGCGTCCGGCGCTCATAGGTGCCCTTGTAGATGGGGACCAGCAGCGCCCGGTTGCTCCTGGGGATGAAGTCCCAGAATTTCATGTGTGCGGTCTTGAACGAGTCGACCACCGTTGCGTCGCCGGCAGGAAAAAAGACAATGGTCTGATAGGGCGGCGTGGCCCGCTTGGGCAGGAGGAGGTAGGCAATGACGCGCTCGTTGCCGTAGGCGGCGTTGAAAGTGATTTTCTCTTCCCGCCAATATGCAGAAGACTCGTCCACCGATTCCACGGCTGGCTTCAACTCCGTGCGGTCGTAGGAATACAGGCTCTGATAGATGCGAAACGTTTCGGCGGGAACCGGCTTCTCTTTCCGGTAGTCCCGTTCGGCTCTGTGGAATTCTCCCAGAATCGCATCCGAGGGCGGCTTCTCCAGATACTTTACACACCGGAAACCGTTGGTGGGCGATCGGTCGAAAGGCGGCTTGGCATCCGGGTCGTTGAAGGTGTAGGCGGGCTCATTCCATGCGCCCCCCAGGATGTAGTGCTGGCCGCCGCTTTGACTCCAGCACCATTCCTTGACGTTGCCGGCCATGTCATACGTTCCAAACGGCCCGACACCAAGGTGGCTGCCCACGCGCGCGGGGCCTGTGCCAGCGAAATTGCTGATCTTCAAGATACCGGTGTAATACCCCGCGTCGGTCGCATTTCGCCAGTGATAAACGGTGGGAAGTTGCTTTCCCGCGAACTCCGCGTAGGCTGCCGCCTCATACCAACTGACACCGCTGACCGGAAAATCGTCCTGACCTTGTGGATATTCGCCCAGTTCCCACGTCGATGGACCTGGCCGGCCGGTGGAATCCCGCAACAGCGCAGAGGCCTCCTCCCAGGAAAGCTTGCGGCCGTCGCGGACAAATTCTTCCTTCCAGTATTTCCGGTCCTGATAGCCGCCTTTGTCGACGAACTCCTTGAACTGGCGGTTCGTCACCTCGTAGCGATCCATCAAATAGGCGTCGAGGCGGACCGGCTCGGCGGAGATCTCCTGCCGGATTTCGCCGCCCGGCACGCGCACCATCTCCGGCGGAATGCTGCCTTCCGAATCCAGCACAACAGGCAGATTCGAATTGCCGATGCCGGCAGTGCCTTCCACGGGCCGGAATCCGGGTTTCGTCATCCGGACGCGAAACGAGATGGCGGGCAGCCGGAAATTCTCCACCGGCGACAGTCCGATCCGCTCCCAGTCCTCTTGGGGCGCATTGTAGTCCTTGATGAAGACGTCCGCCCCGGGTGGTGTCGTGCGGAAGGAACGCGGCATGGATATGGCCGTAAGCAGTTTGTCCAGGAGTGGATCATTAGGTAGGTACTTTTCCGTCTGGCGCAGCAGCTTGTAGGCCGCGCCAAACTCCCCGCGGTCGGAGAGCCGCACGATCTCCGGGATGGCTACCGTCCTGGCCCATCGCACCCGCGCATTTTGTCGCACGAGCAACGTAATGCCGGCGATCGTCAGCGGCAGGATCACTGCCAGCGACGCGGCTATCAGGGGCCGTTTGAGTTGCCGCCGGAGGATGCGCATGGCGGGCTCGGCAGTCACAGGCGCGCTGAGGCTGGCCTGATAACTTCGCAGATCTTCGAGCAAGCCATCGGCCGACGGGTAGCGCTTCTCGCGGTCCTTCTGCAATGCCCGTAGTATGATGTGCTCCACTTCCGGCGGCAGATCCGGCCGGATTTCGCGCGGAGGCCGCGGCTCCTCGTGAAGAATGGCGTGCATCACGGCGAGTTGATTTCCGCCGGCGAACGGCATCTTTCCGGTAGCCGCCTGGTAGAGCACCACGCCCAGCGAGAAGAGGTCGGTGCGCGCGTCCACCACCTCGCCGCGGGCCTGTTCCGGGGACATGTACGCGATGGTCCCGAGGGTAGTTCCGGGAGCGGTCAACTCGGCGATGGTGGCGGTTTGCTGCGTCGGACCGCCAACTGTTTCCGCCATCTCGGTGGTCGTCCGGGCCAGCCCGAAGTCCAGGATCTTCGCGATGCCGCGGTCGGTGATGAAGAGGTTTGCGGGCTTGAGGTCGCGATGCACGATCTTCTTGGAGTGAGCGGCCTGGAGCCCGTCAGCGACCTGGATGCCGAATGTCACCAGGTCGCGGATCGCCAGCGGCCCGGCGGCGAGGCGCTTGTGGAGCGTCTCGCCCTCCAGCAGTTCCATCACCAGGAAGGGCTCACCGTCAGATTCGTCAATATCGTGAATGGTGCAGATGTGGGGATGATTGAGCGCGGAAGCGCTGCGAGCCTCGCGCCGGAACCGCTCCAGCGCCTGAGGATTTTGGGCGAAGTTTTCGGGCAGGAATTTCATCGCCACCGTGCGGCCCAGGCGCGTGTCCTCGGCCTCGTACACGACCCCCATTCCGCCGCGGCCGAGGGTCGAAACAATACGGTAGTGCGAGATGGTGCGCCCAACCATTGGAGTCCCCTTCGATATCGGAACTATGATAGCTCCACCGGGGACGCAACGGCCGGGCCGCGCAATCCCGCTCCCTTGCTCGCTAAACCGCGAGGACGGTCGCGGCTCTGTTTCGGATGCCGCGTGTTTGCTTGTCGTTACAGAGCCGCGACCGTGAGGAAGCGGTGGAACCGGCGACCCCCAGTTCGGTTGAAGACAGAAGACAGAAACGGCAAACTAAGCTCGTTCGGGGACTGCGCCCCAAACGAGTGGCCCCTGCGGGGCCACAGGAGTCAGGAGTCGAGGAAGTCAGAAGCCGGGCACCAGGATGCCCGGGGGCGCTGCATTCTGACTCCTGTCTCCTGTCTCCCGACTCCTCAACATCGACAATTTTTTGTCGATGTTGGCGCTGTAAGCGCACCTTCGGTCGCGCCTCGGCAAGAGGTGCGTCCTGAGCCGCGACCAAAGACCCGCCGGCGTTACCGGGGGCACTAGAATGGATGTAGTGCCCCCTCCTTTTCGTTCCTACGTCCTGGTCTCGCGCGACCAGATTGCCCGCAACTACCGCAATGTCCGCTCCGTCGTGGGTCCCGATGTGGAGGTCGCCGGCGTGGTCAAGGCCGATGCCTACGGTCACGGCGCCATCGAGGTCTCCCGCGTTCTGGTGGCGGAAGGCGCGAAATGGCTGGCCGTCAGTTCCGTCGAGGAAGGAGTCACCCTGCGCAGCGGCGGCATTCACCAGACACGCATCCTGGTGATGGGCGGCTTCCTGCCCTACGAAGGCGATGCCGTGGTGGAATACGATCTCACCCCGGCGGTCCATTCGCTCGACCAGATGCGCCAGGTGGACCACCTTGCCTGCGCGTCGGGCAAGGCCATTCGCTACCACCTGAAGATCGATTCCGGCATGGGACGGCTGGGGACGCGCGCCGCCGCCGGCGAGATCCTGGCCACACTCGGCGAATTACATAGCGCGCACCTCGAAGGCCTGATGACCCACTTTGCTTCCGCGGCCGACTACACCAGCACCCAGACCGGCGAGCAGCTTGCGTATTTCCACGCGATCTGTGCCGATCTCCGGAGCGCGGGCGTGAACCCCGAGCGATGGCACACTTCCAGCAGCAACGCCATAGGCTTTGGCCGCACCGAGGGCTGGCACAGAATGGTGCGTGCCGGGCACGCGCTCTATGGATACGTGTCGCCCGCGCGCGGCGATGCGCCGCCGCAACTCCTCGACGTGAAACCCGCGCTCACCTGGAAGGCCAAGCTGCTCGCCGTGAAGGACATTCCGGAAGGAGCCCTGGTGGGCTATGGAGGAACCTTTCGTGCGCCACGCGCGATGCGCATCGGAATATTGGGCGCGGGCTATGCCGACGGGATGTTTCACCGGCTCTCGAACCGCGGTAAGGTCATTGCCGACGGCAAACTCACCGCCATTGTCGGCACGATTTCGATGGATTTGACGACCATCGATCTCAGTCACACGACGGCTCTCGGTCCGGGCGGCGAAGTGACTCTGCTCGGCCGTGAGGGAGAGGCATGCCTGGACGCGCAGCAGATCGCCCGCACGGCCGGCACCATCTCCTATAACATTCTGTGCAGCATCAGCGCGCGGGTCCGCCGCGTGTATGTGTGACCCTGCCGCCCGGCTGCGCTACCATCGTGTCAGCATGAAACCACAACGTTGCCTCAACGTTTGGGCGCTGTTCCTGGCGATGGGGATTGCGTCCGCCTTTGCTCAATCGACAACCACCAAGCCCTTCCAGGCCCGATCCTCCTCCACCATCTCGTACGGTTCGAAGGACGGCTCCGAGACCGTCGAAATCACGAACGTATCTTTTGAGCTGACGGGAGACTCTGTCCCCGGGCGGCCTCGCAGTTCTCACCTGGTGCTGCGCACCACCACTCACTCCACGCAGATCGTCGGCGACAAGGGTGTTGAGGCTACGGTCACCATGGAGGCCTGGCTTCTGGGCGTCGATCTCCAGCGGAAGCCGCTCTATTCCGTCAAGGTGCCCGCCATCGGCGCGCAGACGCTCGACGGCGCGCTCTGGGTGGCGGACCGCGGCATCGACCCGGATGTCAACTGGTGGTCGGTCTACAAGCTGGCGACCGGCCAGCACCTACTCGACACTTATGTGGATCTTCTCAAGTTCTCCAGCTCGCGGGAAGAGTTGAAACAGCGCTACGCCGGCCTCGAAGCGCCGCCCGACGACACCCCCGATTCGCGGCTGAAGGACCCGTGCGTAATTGCAGTCCTGACCTACGCCTCCGCGGAGAAGGTGATCCGCGAGGCGCTGGTCACCTGCGACAATCGCGAGCGTGCGCTGGAATTGCGCTCGTATGCCGGCAGCACGCGCACGCTTTCGGTGAGAGAGGGGCCCGCGGCACAGCAGGCGATCCGCGTCTCCTTCAGTCTGAATTACCCGTCGCCGCCGAACTCGGCGGTGGTTTCCATCCCTATCTCCAAAGACGATCTGGACCTGCCGCATGCCGGCCTGCCGGCGGGTTTCCACGTGTCGGCGTGGCGCCGTTAGGCGGGCTCAGAACAGGATCGAGCGGAGCCATACGCCCGCGGGCTCGCGCCGGCCACGATCCTTCCGCCGCGAATCTTCCGCGCCGGCGCACGCTTTTCGTTCTGACCAGCACGGCCAAAGGCGCCAATCCCGTCCTTCCACGACGTTCGAAGCCTCACAAACCCGCCAATTCCCGTCTCGGGTTTTGGCACCGGAAATGCATTAGTGCGGTGATATGATGGGAGGCAGATGAGCTTACTGTCGCCGAGATTACAGCTAAGGGTCGCGCAGAAGCAGATTCTCACCCCGGGCCTGGTCCAGATGGTCACTGTCCTCCAGCTTAACCGGCTGGAATTGAAGGAGATGATCACCCAGGAGATCGTCAAGAACCCGGTTCTCGAGGAAGCTACCGAGGAAGCCGGAGAAGAGATCACCCCGGAGGAATTGCAGCCGCTGCTGGAAGCGGAGCCGGTGCTCGACCCGGCCGATAAGCAGCTATTGGAAGCCGCCGTGCTGAGCGACGCCAATTCGCTCTCTGGCTCCGTGGGCGACGTCGCGATCAACGGGAATCTTTTTCCGGATGCCGAGGAGACCGCTGCCGCCGTAGAACCCGAGATCCCGGGAACCAACGATCCGTTGCTGGAAACGCCGGCCGCTACCGACCCCTTCGACGAGATCGATTTCGGTTCGTTCTTCGACGAATACCTCGATCCCGGCTACAAGAGCCCCGCGTCGGAGTCGGTCGACAAGCCTTCCTTCGAGACTTTTCTTTCCTCTCCCGTCACGCTCGGCGACCACTTGCGCTCACAACTGAGCGTCAGCGTGATGCCGGACGAGGTCCGCGACTCCGCGGAATCCATCATTGGCAACCTGGACGAGGATGGCTATCTCACGGCTTCGCTGGAGGAAATCGCCTCCATGGCCGAGCACACGCCGGAACACGTGGAAGCCGCCCTCAAGGTCGTACAGTCGCTCGACCCGGCGGGAGTGGCCGCGCGCAACCTCCGCGAGTGCATGCTCCTGCAAATCGAGAGCATTAACGGCAAAGGAGGCGTGGCCTGGCAGATTGTCTCCAACCACCTGCGCCTGCTCGAGACCCGGCAGTACAAAGAGATCGCCAAACTGTTGGGGCGCCCGCTGGAGCACGTCGACATCGCCGTCAACATGATCCACCACCTCAATCCCCGCCCGGGCCTGCGTTACTCCGGCGCCGGGGCGCGGGTGGTGGAGCCGGACGTCTGTTTCATCAAGGATGGCGACGATTACATCATTCAGATGAACGACGAGGACGTGCCGCAGCTCCGGCTCAACGCACAATACCGGAAAATGCTGGATCGCGAGAATGGCGCCACTAAAGAGGTTCGGGATTACGTCCGCGAGCGGTATACCTCGGCCATCCAGCTCATGAAGAATATCGAGCAGCGGAAGCAGACCATCATGAAGGTCTGCCAGGCCATCGTGCGGCGGCAAACCGAGTTTCTGAGCCACGGCCTGGACGCCTTGAAGCCCATGATGATCAAGGAAGTGGCCGAAGAGGTGGGCGTACACCCGTCTACCGTAAGCCGAGCCGTTTCCAGCAAGTACGTCCACACGCCCCAAGGTGTGTTCGAGCTGCGGTACTTCTTCTCGGAAGCGGTACAGGGCCCGTCGGGCGGCGCGACTCCGTTGCTGCTCCTGAAACGCATGGTGAAAAAGATGATCGAGGAAGAGGACCGCACCAAGCCTCTCACCGACGAGCAGATCACCACTCTTTTGCAGGGCCTGGGGATCAACGTCACGCGGCGCACGGTGGCCAAGTACCGCGAGGATATGAAAATCCCCTCCACCCACCAGCGCCGGGTTCGAGACTGACCGGGCTCATGCCAAAGCTTCTTCAGGCTGCCACAAACGAGTTATAAAGGAAGAGGGGCCGTGGTGCAGACGACGGTCTGCCAGGCGGTCCAGGCTCCCGGTACCGGCCGGAAGGGAGAACCATGAAGATCACGTACACAGGCAGGCAGGTAGAGCTGGCCCCAGCCCAGTTGAAAAAGCTGGAGGCGCGATTCGCGAAAATCGGAGTCCTTCTGGATGGCAAGCGCGAATGCGAGGCGCACGTCATCCTGTCGCTGGAGCGGCACCTGCATCACGCCGAGGCCACCATCCGTTACTTCAACCACCAGCTCGTGGGCCTGGGATCGAGCGGCGATCTCTTTACCGCGATTCATTCCGCTGCCGAAAAACTCGAAAAGCAGGCTGTCAAAACCCGCACGAAGTGGCGCGACATCAAGCGCACGCCGCGAAAGGCCACTTCCGAGGCGGAGGGCGAACGGCCCGCGGAAACCGACTCCGAACCCGAACCCGAAACCGGACCCGAACGCCGCATCTACCGAGTCAACCATCACCAGAAGCGTAAGCCGATGACCCTGGAAGAGGCGCTGCTCCAGATGGACAAGAACCGCGATTACCTGGTCTACCGCGACGCCGAGACCGATCGCACGTCCGTCCTGGTGCGCCGCCGCGACGGCCATTTCGATCTGGTGGAAGCCTAGCCCGACACACCTCCGACCGTGCCACGCCAGCCATCTCCCAAACCCCGCTCCAAGGGTGCGGGCCACAAACCCGAACTGGTGGTCATCACCGGCTTGAGCGGGTCGGGCAAGGGCTCGGTCCTGAAGGCGCTGGAGGACCTGGGGTTCTACTCCGTGGACAATCTGCCGGTGGATCTGATTCCCAAGTTTGCCGAGCTGACGCGCGACAACCCCAGCATTCAGGCAGCCGCCCTGGTGGTCGACATTCGGGAAGGAGCGGGACTGATGCGGTTTCCCAGTGTGTTTTCCAGCATCCGTAAGTCGGTAGATGCCAAGCTGGTTTTCCTCGAGGCGGAGGACCAGGCGATCGTTCGCCGCTTCAGCGAAACCCGCCGCCCGCACCCGCTGGGAACCGGCACATCCGTCGCGCGGAGCGTCCGCTCGGAACGGGAGAAGCTGGCCCCGATCCGCGCCATGGCGGACCTGATCATCAATACGTCCAAGTTCACGGTGCACGAGCTGCGGGAGTTTATCGGGGAGAGGTTCCGCGGGCAGCGCGACCAGTCGAATATCGTCATCTACGTCACCAGCTTTGGTTATCGCAACGGCGTGCCGCCGGACAGCGACCTGGTATTCGACGTGCGTTTTCTGCCGAATCCCAATTACATTCCGCAATTCAAGAACCTGACCGGCAGGAACCCCAGCGTCGCCCGCTACATTCGGTCATTCCCGCAGACTGTGGAATTCATCCAGCGTATCTCGGACTTATTGGTGTACTTACTCCCGCATTACATTCGGGAAGGGAAGAGTTATCTGACCATCGCGTTCGGTTGTACCGGAGGACAGCACCGATCCGTCATGATGGCCGGCCAGATCCGGAAAAATCTTGTCACGGCCGGCTTCAAAGCCAAGGTAACCCACCGCGACATCGTCCAGGGCGCGCGCGAAAGCGGGTCGGACTAGCAGCCAGCGAGGGTAAGTCCCAATACACCGCTTACTGACGTGCGCGGCCCCGTAGTGGGCTTACAGAGCCGCGACCGTCAGGGAGCGTTCCTGCCGCGGGCGATTGGGCCGCCGGGTCAGTGAGTCATGGCATACACGACATAGTTGATGCCTTGCCGGATGCTCAGGTACGAGAACTTCTCGGGGTATCGCGGGTCGTCTGCCAGTTGCCACGAATCGCCGAAGTCATTATTGAAATTGATCGCCACCACGACGCGGCCTTTGTCGTCGCGAATGGCCCGCCAGTAGGGAGCCTTGCCGTCGGCCCGGTAGGTGTTTCCGTTGCGTAACATACAGAGTGTACACCTTGCCGTTTCGGGCGGGTTCGGCGGAGGGTCGCAGGTGCAGGGCAAGCCAGGGCCCAAAGTCAGCCCCGCCGACGTCAAGTCTCACGGCAACGAACCGCTTTACGATCTCCAGACCTTGCGGACCTTCTTCCTGGAATTCGAGGACAAGGACTAGGACTAGGAGAAGGAGCTGGAAGATTTCTATCACACCGATGTGGACGTGCCGGCGAAACTGACCGTCGACGGGAAGACTTATCCGGACGTGGGCGTTCATTTCCGCGGGCAGTCATCCTATATGTCGGTGCCGGAGGGAGGCGTTCGCTCGACGTCTCGGTCAACTTCATGCATGACGAGCAGCGCCTGGGCGGCTACCGCTCGCTGAACCCGCTCAATTCGAATAAGGACGAAAGCGCACGCCTGGAACTGCCCCGCAGGGCCACTTTTTCGGGCTACAGTCCCCCAAAAAGCCTGGTTGCTTAGTGTACCCCTTGCTTGGATTTATCACAAATCCAGACGTAAATCCAGACCTATTCCGCCTTATTGCCTTGGCCCTACAACCTGTTGAGAATGTAAACGCTCCCGGTTCTTAGCGGGGTTTGCAGATCGACGTTCTTGTTTAGCGCGGTTTCCGCCGATAAGAGTACTGAAGCGTCCTTGGATTGGGCCGCGGAGGTACATGGCGAACTTTCGCACGATTTTCACCGCGCTGGTATGCGCCTGGTCCGTTTTTGCCGGGTCCCCCGATGACGGGACGAAAAAGGCGGGCGACGAACGTGTTCTGTTTGGGGACCTCCCCGCCGTGGAGGCGGCCGCCCTGCACGCTCAGACCCTGGCCGAGGCGCCCGCCAATGTCAGCGTGATCACCGCTGCGGATATCCGCCGTTACGGATATCGCACCCTGGCCGAAGCGCTGGGTTCGGTGCGCGGCTTCTACGCCACCTACGATCACATGTACCACTACGTGGGGGTGCGCGGCGTCTCGCTGCCGGGCGATTTCAATACGCGCTTCCTGGTCATGCTCAACGGCCATCCGCTGACCGACAATATTTACGACTCCAACGGCTTTTTCGGCCAGGATTTCGGCCTCGATCTGGACCTTGTGGAGCGCATCGAGATTATCCGCGGCCCCACTTCGGCGCTTTATGGATCGAACGGCATGCTGGCGAATATCAACGTGGTCACCCGTTCGCCGGTGGATGGGGAGCGCCTGCGCGTGGCGGCCGAGACCGCTTCCTTCGGGGAGCGCAAGCTGTCGGTGTCGATGTCGCGCTATCTGGGGGGCGGCGCCAATCTGATGCTTTCCGCGTCGGTTTTCAACAATGCCGGCATGTCGTTCCCGGCCGACGGCCTGGCGGTGCCCGCCGGAGTCCGGGGTTCGTTTTCGAATGCGGACGGGGAGCGCGGCTACCATACGTTTGCCAATCTCATCTGGCATGACTGGAGTTTCACGGCGTATTTCAATGCGCGCCAGAAGCAGCCGCCCATCGGGCTGGGGACGAGCCTTTCGGGCGATCCGTCGCAGCACGTGATGGACAGCCGCAGCCTGGTCGCGGCGACCTACAAACGGCAGGCGGGTCCCGGCGAAGTGCGCTGGCAGCTTTCCTACGACCAATACCGATACCACGACCGCTTCAATTATCCGATCGGTGACGACCTCGCAGCGGTTCACGACCAGAATCGTGGGGACTGGGTCAATTCGCAGCTCACCTACGAATTGCCGGTGGCCGGCGTGGGTCCTCTCACGGTGGGACTGCGGGGCTCGTGGGAGTTGCGCAGCGAGCAGTACAACCTGATCGATGGGGAAGTGCAGAACTACACGGCAAGACCCGACCGGTCGGTGGCGGTATTCGCCCAGCAGCAATGGGACCTCTCTTCCCGCTGGAAGTTATACGGCGGAGTGCGTCTGGACGACACGAAGAACTATCACCGCTTCGTTTCGCCGCGGGTGGCGGCGGTCTTTCAACCGTCGCCGCGGACCGTGTACAAGCTGGTGTACGGCCGGCCCTTCCGCAATCCCAGCGCGTTCGAGCAGTTCTACAACGATGGAGGACTGTCCTATGCCGCCGCCCCGCCGCTCAGTCCGGAAGTGGCCAACACCTTCGAGGCATCCATGGAACGGCAGTTGACGCGCAACACGACTCTGATCGTGAACGGGTTTCACTACCGCATTGGCCAGGTCATCGAAGCGGTAATGCTGGATGGCGGCGTGCAGCAATACCGCAACGATGCCCGGCTGCGCTCGACGGGACTGGAACTGGAGTTGAGCGGCAAGGCCGGAGGCGGTATCGAGGTCTCGGGCAGCGTCGCGGTGCAGGATGCGGCGGGCGGATCGCCCATGACGCGGCTGGCCAACTCGCCGCGGTATTTACCCAAGATGCGGCTCGGAGTGCCGCTTTTCCGCGATCGCCTGTTTGTCTCCGGCGCTCTGCAACAGTTCTCGGCGCGCGCCACTGGAAGCGGCGACTTGCTGGGGGGATCCGTGCTCGCCGATCTCACCGCCACCGTGCGCCTGCATCGGCGATTCGATTTGCAGTGCGGTTTGCGGAACGCGCTCGACCGGCGTTATGAGGACCCCATCTTTCTCACGGTCGATCGCTTGCGCGGGGACGGCCGGTCGGTTTTTCTGAAGCTGATCTGGCGCGTATGGGAGTGATCTGGGCACTTACGCCATATCTGCTGGCGGCGGCGTCGCTACCCCCAGCGCGCGGCGCCATCGTAGTGGCCTACGAATCCGGGGTGGATGCCTATGCGGAGGCGCTGGAAGGGATCGGCGCAACGCTTGGTTCGAGCACGCTTCGCCTGGTGGACCTCAACGCCGCCGGCGCCGATCTGACCCGCGCTTTAGGAGCGCCAGGCGTGCAACTGGTAATCGCCGTGGGAAGCCGCGCGCTGGCCGAGGTGCAGTCTCGTAAGGCCGCGGTTCCCACCATCGCCACCATGATGTTGCACCTGGCGGAAGGTGAAGGCGGCGGCCACGTCGAGCTGGATATCCCGCTTTCGGCCCAACTCCAGGCCATGCGGTGGCTGTGGCCCAACCGTTTCCGCGCCGGCATCATCCGCAACCCGGGGCGTTCGCGGTATTCGGCCGAAGCGCTCGAATCCCGCGCCCGCAAAGAAGGATACACCGTGCTGGTGATCGACTGCGACGGGCCGGCACGGTTGCTCAAGACAGTTGCGGCCATGAAAGGCAAGGTCGATTTCCTGTTGTGCTTCCCCGACCCGGACCTCTACAATCCCGTGACCGTCAAGCCGCTGGTGATGGCCAGCCTCGAGGGCCGTCTGCCCATCGTGGGTTTTTCTCCGGCGTTTGTCCGTGCCGGCGCGGCGGCCGGCATTTACCCGGACTATCGTGAAACCGGCCGCCAGACGGGAGAGATGGCGCAACGGCTGCTGCGCGGGGAAGATCGCGGGGCGGATGAGGGGCCGCGGAAGATCCGCGTGGCGGTGAACCAGCGGGTAGCGCGTTTACTGGGGGTGGAGTTCAAATCCGGGACATTGCCGGTGGAGGTGTTCCGGTGATCCGCGCGCTCGAAAACAGTCTGCTGGCGCGTGTCCTGGCTTCGAGCCTGTCACTGGCCTCCCTCGCGGTATTCGGACTGACGTTTCTCTTTCTCTGGAACTACAGCCGCGATCTGGACCGCCAACTCTCCAGTCGCGCGGAAGCTCTGGCCGAGTTCCTGGCAGGCCAGAGCCAGTTCGCCATGCTGGTGGGGGACCGGCCGGATTTGGAACGAATCGCACGCAATGCCGTCTCCAGCGACCAGGTGATCCTGGTGGAACTGACGGACCGGGAGGGTGGTTTCCCCGTGCTCTTCCGCCGGGAGGGTCCCCGGCACGCCCGGCGCAACTTCATCGAGATCGTCCGCCAGGTAGTGCGGCCGTCCCAGGCGGGGGGCGGCGGGTGGGATGCGGCGGCTGGTGGACGCCCATCGAGCCCCTCTCTGCTGGGCACCGTGCGGCTGCAATTCTCGACAGAGAAGGAGCACGCCGCGCGTCTCCGCATCGTCTGGACCACCGTGGCCGTGGCCATCGAGTTCCTGCTGGCCGCCGCCTTGCTGCAGACTTTCGAGCTGCGAACGTTGCTCCGCCCGTTGCACGCCCTGACCGAATTCACGCGCCGGGTGGCGGAGGGAGACCTGAACGGCAAAGCCGAGGTCGTACGCGCGGATGAAGTGGGCCGCCTGACGATGGCATTCAACACCATGGTGGAGCGGTTGGGAGTCACCCTGGTCAGCAAGGAGAAGGCGGAAGCCGCCGATGCCGCCAAGAGTCGTTTCCTGGCCACCATGAGCCACGAGCTGCGCACTCCGCTGAATGCCGTGATCGGCTACAGCCAGTTGATTCAGGAGACCTGCGAGGACCGGCACATCGAAGGACTGAGTGAGGATCTCTCCAGGATCGAGCGCGCCGGCGGGATCCTGCTGCACCTGGTCAACCAGGTGTTGGACTACTCCAAGGCCGAGGCCGAAAAGATCGAGCTGCATCCGGAGACCTTCCGCGTGCGCCCGGTCATTCAGGATGTCATGGCTACCGTGCGGCCGCTGGCCGCGAAGAACCGCAACCGGTTGTCGGTTGTGACTCCGGCCGCCCCTCTCCAGATCCACGCGGATCTGATGCGGTTCCAGCAGAGCCTGCTGAACCTGGTGTCGAACGCCTGCAAGTTTACGGTGGACGGAGAAGTCACGGTAGAGGCATCCCGCGAGCAGGCGGGGCAGCTCGATTGGCTCCTGGTGAGTGTCCGGGATACCGGCATCGGGATCAGTCCGGAGCACCAGGGCAAGCTGTTCCAGGCCTTCACCCAGGCCGACTCGTCCACCACGCGCAAATACGGCGGAACCGGCCTCGGATTGGCCATCAGCCGGAAGATGTGCCGGCTGATGGGAGGGGATATCTCGGTCGAAAGCGAACCGGGAAGGGGCTCGAATTTCAAGATGCGGATTCCGGCGGGAGCTGCACCGCCGGAATCCGAAGGGGAAAACTATGACGCTTCCAGTGCGGTTACTGCTGGTGGATGACGACGAGTCGAACCGCGATCTCCTCGCCCGGAGGCTGGTCCGGAGAGGCTACCATGCGGATTTGGCGGAAGACGGGGAGCGGGCGCTCGATATGGTCGCGAACCATGCGTACGATCTGGTCCTGCTCGATCACATGATGCCCGGGATCAACGGGCTGGAAGTCTTGCGGCGCTTGCGCGCGACGTGGTCCACCTCCGAACTGCCGGTCATCATGGTGACTGCCGTGGGCGACAGCCAGAACATCGTGGCCGCCCTGCAGATGGGGGCCAACGATTATGTCACGAAGCCGCTGGACTTCCCCATCGCATTGGCACGCATCGAGACTTGCCTGCGGATGGCGTCCGCCGGCCGGGAGCTGCGCCGCACCAAGGAACTCTATCAACTGGCGCTGCGCGCGGCCGAAGAGGGTCTCTGGGATTGGGACCTTAACACCGGGAAGCTGGACTACTCACCACACTGGAAGTCCATGCTGGGTTTTCGGGAGGACGAGATTTCCGGCGCCCCGGAGGAGTGGTTCGGCCGCATCCATCCGGACGACCGGGAGCGCGTGCGTGCCGAAGTTCAGGCTCATGTGGAAGGCCAGACCGGTAACCTGGAAAGCCAATACCGGATGCGCCACAAGGGCGGTGAATACCTGTGGATCGAGACCCGCGGCGGGGTCTCACGCGACTTCCGCGGCCAGGCCGTCCGCATAGCGGGTTGCCAGACCGACATCACCGATCGCAAAACCATCGATCCGCTCACCTCGCTTCACAATCGGGCCTGGCTGAAAGCGGATCTGGACTCCGTCGCGGCCGCGGGCCGGCGGATCGCATTGCTGCTGATCGAGCTCGACGGTGTCGGCCGCATCGAGGAGAGCCTTTCCAACGGGGAGTCCGCCCGCTTCTACCCGGCGGTGGCCGCCCGGCTTCGCGACTCGCTCAACGCGGCGCCCGGGGGCGCTGACGCCGCGCTGGCCCGCTCGGGCGAGCGCCAGTTCGCGGTGCTGCTCCGGGATGCTTCCGGACCGGCCGCTGCGAAGGAACTGGCCCTCTGCCTTCAGGCGGCGCTGTCCGAGCCCATCCGGATGGATCGGCAGTCCGTATTTACCACCGCCAGCGCCGGCATCGCCATGGCATACGCCGGTGTATCGGGAGACGACCTGCTGCGCGATGCCAATGCCGCACTGCGCCATGCCCGCGACCGGGGAATCGGCCACTGCGAAGTTTTCCAGACCTTCATGCGGCGGGACGATCTGGCGGAGATGCGACTCGACCACGATCTGCACCACGCCCTGGTACGATCGGAATTCGTAGTCTACTACCAGCCCAAGGTCGATCTCGTGGAGGACGAGATCGTGGGCTGCGAAGCATTGGTACGATGGAACCGGCCGGGCCACGGACTCGTTGCTCCCGGCGTCTTTATTCCCGCCGCGGAGCGCAATGGCCTGATCGTTCCGCTGGGGAGGTACGTGCTCCAATGCGCCTGCCGCGATATCGCCGACCTGAGGCGCTCCTTCCACGGCCTCAAGGTCAGCGTGAACGTTTCGGGACGCCAATTCGCCGAGCCCGAACTGGTGGAGCACGTCCGTGCGTGCCTGGATGCCGCAGGTCTGGAGCCTTCCGTGCTGCGGCTGGAGATCACCGAGACGTTTCTGGTGGAAGATCCGGGTAAGGCTCTGGCCACCCTGCGGCGTCTCCGCGCGTTGGGGGTGGGCCTCAAACTGGACGATTTTGGAGCGGGCTATTCCTCGCTGGATTATCTGCAGAAGTTCCCGTTCGATACGCTCAAGATCGACCGCTCGTTCGTCTCGGGCTTGCCCACCAATCATGAAAGCACCGAAATCGTGCGGGCGATCGTCGGGCTGGCGCGTTCGTTGCACCTGGAGCTGGTCGCCGAAGGCATCGAGAATCCAGCGCAACTCGATTGCGTCAAGGAAATGGGATGCCGGTATGGACAAGGATACTGGTTCTCGCCGCCCGTGGAACTGGAGCGAATGAGAGCAATCCTCGAGGAGTGGCGTGGACGAAAAGGCCTCGCGGCGAACGGCGAGCCCGTCGGCTGTTTGGAGTAGGCGCCATGGCGAAGCTGCTGCTGGCCGAAGACGACGAATTCAGCCGCGACATGCTCGCGCGCCGTCTGGAACGGAGCGGCTACGAGATGCTGTCCGCCAGCGACGGGCGCGAAGCATTGCGCTGTGCGCGGCTGCACCGGCCGGACCTGATCCTGATGGACCTCGACATGCCCGTGATGGACGGTCGAACGGCTATCCAACACCTCAAGCGCGACCCACGGACCTTCCACATTCCGATCATCGTGCTGACCGCCCACACGTCCACCGAGGACGTCGCCGATGCAGCCACAGCCGGCTGTCAGGCGTTTGAAGCCAAGCCGGTGGTCCTGCGGCGTCTGCTGGAACGGATCGCGGAGGTCCTCGAGGCGAACGGCGCCTGATCAGGCCAGGCCCGATCTCACCAGCAGCGCCTCCGGATCGGGATCCCTCCCCATAAAGCGGCGGTACAACTCGGCCGGGTCCTCACTGTCGCCCTTGGACAGGATATGGGCACGGAACTCGCCGCCGATCTCACGGCTGAAGATGCCGCGATCGCGAAAGCGGGTGAAGGCATCGGCATCCAACACCTCGGCCCACTTGTAGGAGTAATATCCGGCGCCGTAACCTACCGGACTTCCAAACAGGTGGGTAAACGCCGCGATCATGGCGTGGTCCGGCGGCAGCGGCGCCGCACTGAACTCCTGCAACACCCGGCGCGTGTAGGCGACCGGATCCCCGTCCCGCTCCGGCGAATAACGCACGTGCAGCAGCAGGTCCACGAAGCCGAAGCCGAGCTGCCGCATCTGGGCGCTGGCCGCGCGGAAGGTGCGCGCCCGCTTCATTTTCCGGAAGAGGCCTTCGGGGATCGCGGCGCCCGTCTCCCAATGGCGCGCGAACAGGTCCAGCGCCTCGCGTTCCCAGCACCAGTTCTCCATGATCTGCGAGGGCAGCTCCACGAAATCCCACGCCACGCTGGTGCCCGCCAGGCTGCGCACCTCCACCCGGCTCAACAGGTGATGCAGCAGGTGCCCGAATTCGTGAAAGATGGTTTCCACTTCGCGATGGGTCAGCAGCGCCGGCCGCTCGCCGATCGGCGGCGTGAGGTTGCCGCAGATCAGGCCCAGGTGCGGCCGGAAGGCGTCCGGCCGGAAGCCGTCGGGCGCGGGTCCGCCGGTGATCAGCGCGTCCATCCAGGCGCCGCCGCGTTTGTTTTCGCGAGGGTGCCAGTCGGCGTAGAATCCCCCCAGGAACGCGCCATTTTCGTCGCGTACGTTGTAGTAGCGGGTCTGCGGGTCCCACACCGGCACGCCCGGCTCCGCGGTTACCCGGATGCCATAGAGCAAGTTCACCAGGTCGAACATTCCCGCCACCACGCGCTCCAGCGGGAAGTAGGGCCGCAACGCTTCCTCGTCGAAATCGTAAAGCGCGGCGCGTTGCTTTTCGGCGTAGTAGGAGACGTCCCAAGGCTCCAGTGGCGGAGCGCCGGCCCCCTCCAGCGAGCGGCGGAATTCGAACAGCTCACCGTTCTCTTTGCGGAAGCGGGCCTCAGTCTTGGCTTTCAGGTCTTCGAGGAACGCCATGGCGCGCGCGCCGTTGTGAGCCATGCGGTCTTCCAGCACCAGGTCGGCGAAGTCGCGGAATCCCAGAAGCCGGGATCTCTCGCCGCGAAGCTCCAGGATCCGGGTGAGGAGCGGACGATTGTCGCGTTCCCCGGACGCGGCGCGAACGCTGTAGGCGCGGTACACATCGCGGCGGATCGAGGGGTTGTCCAAATAGGTCGTTACCGCCACGTAGTCGGGTCCTTGCAGGGTGAACCGCCAGCCCTCGCGGCCCTTGCGGGCGGCGCTTTCGCGAGCCGACGCGAGTGCGGTGGGGGGCAGCCCGGCGACGTCGGCCTGGTCGGCCAGCACTAACTCGTATGCGTTGGTCGAATCCAGGACGTTCTCCGAAAACCTGGTAGTGAGCTGAGTCAGTTCGACGTCGATCTCCTCCAGACGCTTCTTGCCCGCGGGATCGAGGTCGGCGCCGTGTCTGCGAAACGTGTCCACGGTCTTATCCAGGAACCGCCGCCGCTCGCCGGCGAGCCGCGCGCCTTCCCCCGTGGCGGCGAATGTCTGGATGCTCTTCCACAACCCTGCGTGCAAAGGAATCCCCGAATAAAAGGCGCTGACTTCCGGCTGCACCGCATTGAAAGCGGCGCGAAGTTCGGGATAGGTGGCCACCGACTCCAGGTGCCGGACCACGCCCATGGCATAGTCGAGCGGCTCGGTCAGTTCGTCGAACGCCCGCATGGTATTCTCGAAAGTTCGCTCGCCCGGCGCGGCGGCAATGGCCTCGAGGCGCGCGCGGGCGTCGCGAAGGAGGCTGGCCGCGGCTGGTTCCACGTCGGCGGCGCGGATACGGTCAAACGGGACTCGGAACTGCACGTGGAGCAGCGGGTTCTGCTCGCTGGAACTTGGCATCATCCTTAAGAGCGTAACAGGTGGAACCGGTGCGTCGTCTGGCGGGCGTGCAAAAAACTACAAAATGGTTACCATAGAGAGAGCATGCGTTTCAATCCGAATGGGGGGCCTTCCCAAATCCTGGCTGAGGAACGGCTCAATGTGTTTGCCCTGGTCATCTACATCCCCGATCCTCTGGGGCTCTTGCTGGACGACCTCCGCAGGGAGCTGGCGCCAAGCTACAATCCGCACGCCCATGTGAGCGTGTTGCCGCCGAGGCCGCTGGCGGTGGATTGGCAGACCGCATCCAGCCAGGCGCGCGCGCTGACCGGGGGATGGGCGCCGTTCGACATTGAACTGGCCGGGCTGCAGGCTTTTCCGGTGACGGATGTGCTCTACCTGGAGGTCGGCGCGGGAGCTTCCGAGCTGCGCCGCATGCACGCCGCGATGAATGCCGATGCGCTGGAGTTCGAGGAGCCGTTTCCCTACCATCCGCACGTCACGCTGGCGCAGGAGCTGCCGCACGACGATGTGCCGGCGGCGCGGGAGCTGGCGTGCCGCCGTTGGGCCGAATATCGGGGCTCTCGCACGTTTCGCGCCGAGCGGGCTGTTTTCGTCCAGAACACGCTGGACAACCGCTGGATCGATCTCGCCGAATACTCGCTGGGCACGGTCGCCCTACGATAGCGGCTCGGGCGCCCTCATTTGCCCGGGCAGGCGGTAATGGAGGGGTTAAGCTGCCGATCCAATGCGCCGCGCGCGCCGGCAAGCGCTCTCCGGCGATTTCTGCCAAGGGCGGCTGGTGACGTCTGCCGCCAGCCTTGCATTATCATGGGGGCGTGAACCTCGCTTGTAGACCAGAGCCCCGGCCGGTATGGTAAGCGCGACGGTCCCAAACTGGTTCCGTCCCGTGTTTCTGGCGCTCTCGGCAGTGTTGCTGCTGGGTTGGTTCTCGCCCGAGATTTCCGACACCGACTTCTGGTGGCATCTCAAAACGGGACAGTACATTTTCGAAAACCACTCCCTGCCCGCACCCGACCCGTTCGCCTTCACGACCGCCGGGAGCAGACCGGCCTATTCCGGCGAAGAACGAACTCGCGTCTTCAACCTCACCCACGAATGGCTGTCCCAAGCGCTGTTCTACGCCATCTACCGCGTGGCCGGCTTGGGGGGCATCGTTGTGTTTCGCGCCGCGGTGCTGGCCGTGTTTTGCGGCATCGTCGGGGTGGTGGCTTACCGGCGGTGCGGCGGTTTCTACCGGGCGGTAGCGGCGGCGTTTGGCACGGCCGGGGTGGCGGCGGGGTTCGCTCTCGACCGTCCCTTTGTAATCACCTTTCTGCTGCTGGCGGTAACCATCGCGATTCTGGAGTTCGATCGCTACCGGTGGATGCTCCCGCCCATCCTGCTGGTCTGGGCCAATTGCCACGGCGGGTATTTTCTGGGATGGGTGGCGCTGGGTGCGTATTCCGCCGAGGCGGCGCTGCTGCGGAAAGGGGCCGGCGGCCGGGTGCTGTGGGTCGTGAGTGCGCTGGCGATCGCGATTTCCGGCCTGAATCCCAATGGCTACCGCATTGCGTGGATCCTGGCAGCCTATCGAAACAGCTACCTGACCTCGCGGCTCCTGGAGTGGGCGCCCCCCGCTCTGTGGCCTCCGCGCTGGTACAGCCTGCTGCTGTTCGCTGCGGCGGCCGTTCTTCTGTGGGCGCGCCGCCGCGTGCGTCCGGTGGACTGGATGCTCTTCGCGGCGTTCACCGCCGCGGCCCTGACGGCATCGCGCAACGTCATCCTCATCGGGCTGCTGTCGCCTCTCCTGATGGTGTCCTACCTGCCAACCTGGAAGCGTCCCGTGCCAAGGCTTCTGCAGTACGGCGCCGCGGCTCTTGCCGCCACTGGAATGGCCGCCGGGATCGCCCGCGGGAGCTTCTTCCAATTGCGGGCGAACGAATGGAAGTGGCCGGCGGGCGCCGCCGATTTCCTGCTGGCGCACCACATCACGCAACCGATGTTCAACACCTACGAGCACGGCGGCTACCTGATCTGGCGCCTCTGGCCCCAGGAGCGTGTCTTTATCGACGGACGCTCGCTCAGCGAATCGGTGTTTCTGGATTACGCCAGGATTCTCTACAACCACGACGAGAGCGGCGGCAAAGACGCCCAGGCGCTGCTCGATCAATATGGCGTGCAGGTAATCGTGATGAATGGCTTCGAATACAACACGGGCAACGTGTACCTGCTCGCCCCGGCACTGGCCGACCCGCAGCAGAGCGCGTGGAAACTGGTCTTCAACGACCCCTCAGCGCTGGTATTCATGCGTCATCCGCCGCCCGGCGTGGAAGCGTTGCCGCCGCTCGGGGTGTTCGAACACCTGGAGGCCGAGTGCGATCTGCACATCCAGCGCGAGCCGCAATATTCGCGTTGCGCCCGCAGCCTGGGCCAGGTCTTCCTCAAGATCGGGGATGGCGCTCGCGCGCGCCGCTGGCTCGGCGTCTACCTCGGGCTGCCGCACCATCCGGATGCCCAGGCCGAACAGGCCTTCCAGCAGTTGTTGAACCGGCAGTGACGATCGGCCTGGGGTCCTACTCCGGAATCGCGCGAGTGGCGCCGGCAGCAGATCCAATCGCTGCGCAACGACGGCTTCCACACGCCGCCGAGCCTCCAAGGCACGCTCGTCGTTCCCGGCAATGCCGGCGGCGTAAACTGGGGCAGCGCCGCGGGGATCCCCAGCGGAATCTCCTTTTCGCGGACACCAACCGGCTGCCCGCGGTTGTCAAACTCATTCCGCCCGCGGAACTGACTTCCGTCTACGAGAATCGCCAGAAGAACCGCATGACCGGCGAGCTCGCTCCGCAGCGGGGGACGCCGTGCGGGATGTATCGCGACTGGCTGGTCTCACCCGCGGGCACTCCGTGCCACGCTCCGCCGTGGGGCGCGCTGGTGGCGTTCGACCTCAACACCGGCAAGCTGCGCTGGGAAGCGCCCCTGGGAGCGGCCAAACCGGAGGTAGGAAAGTCCGCGGCGGGCTGGTCTTCGCGGCCGCCGCGCTGGACCCCCCGCCTGCGCGCCTTCAACACCGGCTCGGGCGCCGGGATATGGTCCCGGAGCTGCCCGCCAGCGCGCAATCCACGCCGATGCCTTATGCATGTAACGGAAAACCATACGTAGTGCTCTGCGCCGGAGGCCACGGCAAGGCTCGGGAATTCGGAAGCAAAATGGGGGACCGGTAGTGGCCTTCGCGTTGCCGTGAAACTTACGCCTTCTCCCCCGCCGGCATGCTGCGCAGCATGGCCTGGAAACCGGCGTACGCTTCGGGACCGTTCGATTGCATCCATTTCACGTAGGCGTTGCCAACGATCTCCAGATTGCGAAACGAATTGGGGTTCTTGGTCAGAGCGCGGATGCCCGGGATCACGTCGCGCACACGCTCCCAGACCACCAGCATCTCACCGTTGGACTGAAAGAAGAGGTCCTGGTTGAGGACTCCCGCGGTCACGAAGGAGGCCGCCATTTCCCAGTAGCTGACCACCATCCGCATGTAGGTATTCTCTTTGCTGCCGGGAGGGGCGAGCCGCTGGAGATCGTCGGTAGTCGGGGCAGTGAAGTTCGCAGCGAACCACTCGCGGGCCTGCCGCAGTTTTTCGTCGCGGCGTAGTTCATAAAGGCGGAGGATCAGATTGGCATCATCGTAAGTTGCTTGGGTACTCGGCATATGTGGCGATTATAACTGAGGCACAACCGCATCCGGCAGCGCAAACGCGAACAGCGCATTTCCCGCCGCGATCGCCACGTGCTGCCGCCCGTTCACCAGGAAGCTCACGGGATTCGCGAAGATCGCCCCGCCCGTGCCGAAGTGCCACAGCGGTTTTCCGCTCGCCGCATCGAGCGCATAAAACATGCCTTCGCTCGATCCGCCGAACACCACGCCGCCTGCCGTCGCCATCAGGCCCGCCCACGGCGGCGATTTCAGCGGAAACTCCCACACCAGCTTGCCCGTGGCGTGCTCCAGCGCGCGGATCGAGCCGGTCGGCTCCACTTTCTCCACACCACGCGGATTTCCGCCGCTGAACCACTGCCCGGCCGAGTACGTCATTTTCTGCTTGGAGAAGTACGCCGGCTCTTCGCGCACCGCCACGTAGACCAGCCCCGTCAGCGGGCTGAAGCTCGGGCTGAACCAGTTGGTCGTGCCGTGGAAACCGGGGTAGACCATGCGTCCCTCGGCCGTCGGCTCCGTGTCGGGCAGACGAATCGGGCGGCCTTTGGCGTCCAGGCCGGAGGCCCACGTCTGCCTGCCGAACTGCACGCCGCGGATGAATGCCCCGGTCGTCCGGTCCAGCACGTAGTAGAAGCCGTTGCGGTTGGCCACCACCACCAGCTTTCTTCCGTTCTCCTCCACCAGCATGGGCACGTGCGTGGAGTCCCAGTCGTTCACGTCGTGCGGCGTGAATTGAAAGTGCCAGCGCAGCTTGCCGGTGTCGGCGTCCAGCGCGATGAGCGAGCAGGAATAGAGGTTGTCGCCCTGGCGCGCGTCCCCGTTGTAATCGGGGCCCGGATTGCCGGTGCCCCAGTAGACCGTGTTGAGCTCCGGATCGTACGACCCTGTGATCCACGTCGGCGCGCCGCCCGTCTTCCAACTGTCGCCCGACCACGTTTCGTGGCCCGCTTCTCCGGGGCCCGGCACCGTCCAGAAGCGCCACAAGCGGCGTCCGGTGTTGGCGTCGTACGCATCCAGGAAGCCGCGAATGCCGTATTCGCCGCCCGCGATCCCCACCAGAACTTTGTCGCCGAAAGCCAGGGGCGCCACCGTGACCGCGTGGCCCGCGCGGTAATCGGCCACCACCGCGTCCCAGCGCAGCTTGCCGGTCTGAAGATCGATCGCCAGCAGGTGGGCATCCAGCGTACCCACGAAGAGCAGGTCGTTGAGCACCGCAAGCCCGCGATTCGAGGCGCCGCAGCAGGCGTGCAGGTCGGGCGGCGGCCGTCGCGCATACCGCCACACGGGACGGCCGGTGCGGCCGTCGAGCGCCGCGACCTCGCCGCCGGGCTCGGCGATGTAGAGGATGCCGTCGATCGCGATCGGCGAGCTCGAGAATTTTCCCGGCTGCTGGATCTGGTACGTCCAGGCCGCGCGCAACTGTCCCACGTTCGCCGCGGTGATCTCGGCGAGCGGCGTATAGCGGTGGCCGCTGTAAGTACGTGAGTAGGTCAGCCAGTTACCGGGCTCGCGATCGGCATTGCGGATCCGCTCAGGCGAGACTTGCGCCCATGTAGCAGCCACGGCCATCGCCAGCAGGAGAGCGCGCGCGTTCATCGGAGCCCTCGCAGGCTCGCCAGGTAGGCAACCAGCTCGTCGAGCTCGCCCGCGGAAAACACGTCGCGATACGAAGGCATCGGCGATTTACCCCATTGTCTGCGCAATTCGGCGACTTCGCTCTTGAGGAAGGAGCGGATGCGGCCCTCTCCATCGCGAATCTGAATGGAGAAGGCATCTTCGTTCAACCGGCTGCCGGCGACGCGATCGCCCCTCTTGGTAGTGACCTCCACCAGCAGGTAATTGTCGGGAAGCGGAATGGTCCACCGATACCCGGCGAAGCTGTCGTAGACATCCGCTTCCGGCTCGATCACCGCGCGCCGCAGCCATTGAGGCTCGCGCAGGCTCCCGATGTCGCTGAGGTCGGGACCCGCCACGCTGCCTTCGCCAGTCACGCGATGACAGCTCATGCATTTTCCTTTCCCGCGGAAGAGCTCCGCTCCGCGGCCGAGCCGTCCCGAAGCGGCGTCTCGATTGTTGGTGCGCAACCCGAGCACATAGGCGGCGAGCGCCCGCAGCGGCTGATCCGCGACCACCTCCGCCGCGATGGCCGGCATTTCGGTGCCGGGGATACCGCGGCGCAACAACGCCACCAGAGAATCGACATCGTTAGCGCGTTGCAGCGCGGAGACCTTCAGCGCCGGCCCGCGGCTGCCTTCGCCTGCCGGTCCATGACAGCCGGCGCAATGCGCCACGAACAGATCGCGCGGCGTCTGCGCCGAAACCGCAACCCATGCCACCAATCCAAGCGCCCATCGCCGCATGCCACGAGTTTATCTCAAGCCCGCACGGCACGCCAGGCTGTATACTCAATCCTATGAACAGAGCGACACGTCGCGAGATGCTGGAAAACTGTATTGTTCGAGGCTCGCTGCTGGCGGGCGTGCCGATGTCGGCGAATCAACTGCTGGCGTTCTGGCAGGCGGGGGAACGGAACGCCCGCAAGCCGACGCCTTCGGAAGTGCTCGGTCCTTTTTTCAAGAAGGGCGCGCCCAATACCTCGGTATTGCGCCAACCGGGAGATCCCGGGTTCCCATTGCGTGTTTCCGGAAAAGTCTACAATACCCGCGGCGACACCGTGGAGGGTGCGCGCATCGACCTGTGGCAGACCAACCACGAAGGCCGCTATGACGTGGTCGGCTACCGCTACCGCGCCAGGCTGGCCGTGCCCGCCGGCGCCGAGTACGTGGTCGAAACCGTGATGCCTGGCCATTATGACGACCGGCCCGCGCAGCACATTCACTACATGATTTCCGCTCCCGGCCACAAGACCTTGGTGACGCAGGTGTACTTCGCCACCGATCCCTTCTTCGAGGGCGACGTGGACAAAAACTACCGCAAGCGGAACATCGCGGAGAACCGGGAACTCGTCCGTCCGGTCACACTCTATGAGCAGGGCGTGCCGCGTGCCGCGGTCAGCTTCGATATCGTTCTGGAGAGGGCCTGACATGTTGCGTTTTGGTGGGGCAGGCGCTTTCGCCCGCCAACTGGCTCCGAACGGAGCCGCGCGCGTCAGCAAGCCAAGATGTCCCTACGGGGTGGGTTCCCTTCGGGACATCGGAGATGATGAAAATCTTCTCGATGATTAGAGTTATACCAAGAGTAGGCTCGGGTGCGAATGAGGTCGACGCCGCTTTGGAGTAGTCGAGTCCGTCAGCAAGCCTGATCCGGAATACACGTTGGAATCGGTAAATGTGCCGCAGGCTCTGGGTCGGATTTCCGGGTAGGAGCGTGCGAGTACGAAATGGTGCGTTTTTTCTTTCCGTGTGTTCTTCGCTTCCGCGCCGGGAGGTGAAGATGTCCCAGAACATAGCTGGAATCGACGTTCACAAGAAGCTGCTAGTGGTGGTCATCGTCGATCGGACGAGGCCGGATGTGGTGTTACAGAGCCGACGGTTTGGCACCGGCTCGAGCGAATTGAGCCATCTGTCGGCCTGGCTGTGCCAAAACGGGGTGGAGGAGGCGGTCATGGAGAGCACCGCGCAGTATTGGAAGCCGGTGTGGATGGAACTGGAACCGCACCTGCGGCTGCAACTGGCACAGGCGCAGTCGAATAAAGCTCCGCGCGGCCGGAAGTCCGATCTGGCCGACGCCAAACGCCTGGTACGGCGGTTCGTGGCGGGCGAACTGATGCTGAGTTTCATTCCCGAACCGGAGCAGCGGTCCTGGCGGATGGTCACCCGCGGGCGCTTGCAGTTGGTGCGCGAGAGAGTGCAGTTGCAGAATCAGATCGAAAGTCTGCTGGAGGAGGGGCGGATCAAGTTATCGGCGGTCCTCTCGGATCTGCTGGGGGCCAGCGGGAGGCGCATTCTGCGCAGCCTGGCGAAAGGCGAAAGCAGTCCGGAGGAGATGGCGGCGCTGGGGGACAAGAGCCTGAAATGCGGCTTGCCCGCGCTGGTGGATGCGCTGACCGGCTCGATGGGAGAGATCCACCGTCAGTTGCTGGCCCAACATCTGGACCGGATCGAGTTGATCGACCGCCAGATTACGGAACTGAACCAGTTGGCGGCCACACGGATGCAGGTGTATCAGGATGCGGTCACGCGCCTGATCGAGATTCCGGGCATCGGGGCGGAGGCGGCACAGGAGATCCTCGCCGAGATTGGGCCGAAGGCCGCCGCGTTTCCCTCCGCGGAACAACTCGCCTCCTGGATCGGGGTCTGTCCCGGCTCCAACGAAAGTGCCGGAGAGAACCACTCGGGCCGGTCAGCCAAAGGAAACCGCTTCCTCCGCCGTCTGCTGTGTCAGGCCGCTCAGGCTGCCGCCCGGACCAACGGAAGCCATCTCCAGTCCGTGTTCAAGCGCCTGGTCGTCCGTCTGGGATATGTGAAGGCCGTCTGGGCTGTCGCTCACCGGATCTGCAAGATCATCTGGAATGTCCTCCACAAAGGCGCCCGATTTAT
>JBGPKH010000008.1:0-36851 GCA_041485845.1 Bryobacteraceae bacterium | reverse complement strand
AGTCCGGCCAGGTCGCTCATGGCGAGCGGCCCCATCGCCATACCGAAATCGTAGAGCGCCTGGTTCACGTCCTCGACGGCCGCGCCCTCCTCCACCAGGAACTGCGCCTCCCGCAGATACGGTCCCAACATGCGGTTGCCGATGAAGCCGCGGGCATTCCCCGCCAGCACGCCCACCTTCTTCAGCCGCTTCGCCAGCGCCATCGATGTGGCCAGAACCTCGTGGCTAGTGGCCTTGCCGCGCACAATTTCGAGCAGCCGCATCACGTTCGCCGGGCTGAAATAGTGATGCCCCAGCACCATCTCCGGGCGGCTGGTCACCGACGCGATCTCGTCGATATCGAGGTACGACGTGTTGGACGCGAGGATGCACGCGGGCCTGGCGATGCGGTCGATCTCCGCGAAGACCTGCTTCTTGAGCGCCATCCCCTCAAAGACCGCCTCGGCGATGATGTCCGCCTGCTCGAAGCCGTCATAGGTGAGCTGCGGCGCGATCAGCGCCATGCGCCGATCCATCTCCGCCTGCGACAACTTGCCGCGCTTGACGCTGCCGCCGTAGTTCTTCCGGATGGTCGCCATGCCGCGGTCCAGCGCTTCCTGGGTGGTCTCCTTGACGATCACCGGTATCCCCGCGTTGGCGTAGTTCATGGTGATGCCGCCGCCCATGGTGCCCGCGCCGATCACCGCCGCGCGCCGGATTTCGAGCGCCGGCGTGTCTTTCGGCAGATCGGGAATCTTCGCCACGCCGCGCTCGGCGAAGAAGGCATGAATCAGCGCCTTGGACTGCGTCGAATAGAGACACTCGTTGAAGAGCGCAGCCTCGCGCGCGCAGCCTTCTTGGAATGGCAGGCGAGTCGCGGCTTCCACCGCCTCGATCGCGGCGAGCGGCGCGGTCTGGCCGCGCCTGGTCTTGCGCGCCTGCTCGCGGGCGCGCGCAAAGATCGCGGGATCCGGGTCGCGTAGTTTCCCCTCCCGCTCCCGTGTTTTTGGGGCAGGCTTGCCGCTCACTTCGCGGGCGAACGCCACCGCGCCGGCCCTCAGATCGCCTTCGATAAGGCGATCCGCGATGCCCAGCGCGAGCGCCTCCTGCGCGCCGATCGGTTCCCCGAACGCGCACATCTCGACGGCCTTCGAAACTCCCGCGAGGCGCGGCAGGCGCTGCGTTCCGCCCGCCCCCGGAATGATCCCCAGCTTCACCTCCGGCTGTCCCACCTGCGCGGACGGGGCCAGCACGCGATAGTGTCCGGCCATGGCGACCTCCATCCCGCCGCCGAAGGCCGTGCCGTGGATCGCCATGATCAACGGCTTCCGGCAGTCTTCGATCTCCAGCAGCATCGGCAGCAGGGTGAGACGAGGCTTTTCCCCGCTCACCACTCTGCCGAATTCGCGAATGTCCGCGCCGGCGATGAAGGTGCGTCCGGCGCCGATCACCACGATCGCGGCAACTTCGCGATCGTTCGCGACGGCCGCGATGGATGACCGGATGCCTTCGGGAACGCCGGGGCTCAGGGCATTCACCGGCGGATTGGAAATGGTGACGACGGCTACATCGCCGTCACGAGATAAGCTAACGAGTTCGCTCATGGCCGGAAGCCAGTCTACCGGCCGGGGGATGGGACTGTCAATGCAGGTTGAGCGGTAAGACTACTGGTAGGTCACGCTCGTGCTGTTGTACACGGAACTCGAGGCGGCGGCGTAATCGAGCCCGGTCGCCTTGAAGCTGGTGCTTGCCGACACTCCGGAGACGCTCAGGGACCCCGGAAGCTGGATCAAAAAATCGCCGGAACCCGTGGAGCCGCTCGGAGGAAGAGCCAGCAGAACCACGGACGGCACTGTGAACGTTCCATCGGAGGTCCTGGCGGTGCACGTGAAGCTGGTACTTACAAAAGACGACGTGCCCACCAGCAAGAAGCTTGACCCGGAGATCTGGACATAGCCCGAAGGATCGCCGCCAGTCCAGGTCACAGTCACTCCCCTGGAACGGTCGACCGTGGTGATGGAAGATTGGTTGGTCCACGTCAGCGGCGGCGGCAGCGTGAGGTTCGCGGTGAAGCTGCCAACGTCGGGTCCGCCGGGGCCCGTTATGGCGTAATTTCCGGCGACGAGGTAGCTCCCGGTCTGATCGAAAGATGCGGAATACCCGATGAACCCTCCGGCAGTCGACTTGGCCAGCGTCTTGCTGCCGCCAGGGCCGGATACGCCGATGGAAGCTCCGGCGTCCAGTGACTGAAACGTGAACGAAGACGGAGGGACCTGGCCCGAAAACGATGAGACGGTGCAGGAGCCAAAGGAGGCGATGTCGAACGCGGAACTCAACCCGATAGCCCCGGGGAGCACGGTGACTTTATAGAAAGAGGCCCCTCCGCTGTCGCTTCGGTCGGTTCGTCCTGGTATGGTGATCCCGCCGATGGTCTGGGACGGGCTTATCGACGTCGATCGGGTCAGGGAGACGCCTCCGCCGCTGAAAGTTCCTTTGGCGAAAAAGCCGGAAAGATCGGTCTGCGAGAGGCCCGGGGTGGTTGCCGTACATGTGCGCCCGCTGGCGGCGACCGGAACCGTCGTCGTGTTGCTCACGATATTTCCGATCTTGAAGACCACCGGTGTCGCGCAGCCCGACACGCCGTCGGGTATCCGGATGTAGACGGTGTCCACCGCCGTGCAGCAGCCGTTCCGCCCTCGGAACGCCACCGTGGCCGGTTTTCCGGCGACGTACGCCTCCACGGGAATGTTGGTCATGTCCGCTTGTTGTGCGGCGTTAGTCTCGTCGAAGTTCACGGGACCCAGCCCCGTTCCCCAAAACGCCACGATGTCGCCGGGGTTGGCGGCGTTGGTCGGGGTAGCGAGAGCGTTCCCCAGCGTGGCGATGGCGTCGCCCGCGCCGGACGCGCCGACGGTGAAGATGCCCAGGCTGTTTTGTACTACCGTGATGGGCGCCGTGGCGCTGGTGCGGCCACCAAACGTTACGGCGACGGTGCCCGTGCCCACCGGCGTCGAGGACGGCAGAATCGCCGCCACCTGCGCGGCCCCGGCGTAGTACATGATCGCTGCTACGGATTTGCCGGCCACGGTTACTTGAACGGAGGTGCCCCCGAGGCTGGCCGGCAACGGGAACTTGTCGACTACCACCAACGGGGACGGCCCCATGGCGGAACCATATAAGACAAAGAGGGCCCCTTGTGCGATGCTCCCATTGGGCAATGCCGGCGGAATGTTGCTGGCGGAGTTCTGCACGGCGTTGATAGCCGGATTCTGCGCCAAGGCCAGTCCCGCGACGCTCACGAATAACAACACCCGTAATGATTTCATAATTGTTTCGTTTTCCCTACCCGCTGCATTGTCTCATATCGCCCCAGAGCAGCCGGACAGTTCCGTGCCAGCGGTGGTGCGCTTTCGCACGTAAGGGACGCCGAAAACTCGCGGGATCTCACGATTGATATACTGTTTCTGCAAAAAAAAAAACACCATGAGGGAAGCTGTCGTAGTTGCCAGTTCACGAACCGGGCTCGCCAAATCGTATCGCGGCTCATTCAACTTGACGCGGCCGGACGATCTGGCGGCCCACTCGATCCGGGACGTTCTGCGGAAGACACCGCAGCTCGACCCCGTCGAGGTGGAGGACGTGATTCTCGGCTGCGCCCAGCCGCACGGGGCGCAGGGCCAGAATGTCGCGCGCATCGCCGCGATGCTCGCCGGTCTGCCGGCCTCGACCGCCGCCAGTACGGTGAATCGGTTCTGCTCGTCGGGGCTCCAGGCGATCGCCATGGCCGCGCACCAGATTGTCAGCGAGGGCGCGGAAGCCGCCATCGGCGGCGGCGTCGAGAGCATCTCTCTAACCCGCCGCGATTTCGATCCTCACCCCGTGCTCCAGGAAAAGGCGCACGGCCTCTACATGGTGATGGGCAACACCGCGGAGGTGGTGGCGCGGCGCTACCACGTGAGCCGCCAGGCCCAGGACGAATACTCACTCGCCAGCCAGCAGCGCACCGCGCGCGCGCAGAGCGAGAATTTCTTCGCGGGAGAGATTGCGCCGATGAAGGTCACGATGGCGCTGCTCGACAAGAAGACCGGCGAGCGCATCGGGACGCGCGAAGCACGCTGCGACCGCGACGAGTGTAACCGCCCCGATACCACGCTCGAGGGCCTGCTGTCATTGAAGCCGCATTTCGATCCCGATAGCGGACAGGGAAGCGTCACCGCGGGCAACGCCTCGCAACTTTCGGACGGCGCCTCGGCTACGCTGCTGATGTCGCGCCAGCGGGCCGATCAGCTCGGCATTCCGTACAAGCTGATCTTCCGCGGGTTCGCGGTGGCCGGGTGCGAGCCCGACGAAATGGGAATCGGGCCGGTCTTCGCCGTGCCGAAGCTTCTCAACCGCCAGGGCCTGACCATGGACGACATCGATCTTTGGGAACTCAACGAAGCGTTCGCGGTCCAGGTGATCTACTGCCGCGACCGCCTCGGCATCCCCATGGAGAAGCTCAACGTGAACGGAGGTTCCATCGCCATCGGCCATCCCTTCGGCATGACGGGGTCGCGCATGACCGGCACGCTCGCCAACGAAATGGCCCGCCGCCCGGCCGCGCGTTACGGCGTGGTCACCATGTGCGTCGGCGGCGGACAGGGCGCCGCGGGATTGTTCGAGGCAGTCCACTAACGAGGCAAGGGAAGTCAGGAGTCAGGAGACAGAACGTGAGCAAGAATCGCCCGCAAGCGGGCGAGGCAGCGGTGATCGATTGCAGCGAAAGAACTTGACGTAGAACGGCAACTAACCGTGAGTACTCTGACGCTCGTGAGGCACGGCCAGGCGCAAACTTTCCAGCG
The DNA here is from genome assembly GCA_041485845.1 of Bryobacteraceae bacterium. GTDB lineage: Bacteria > Acidobacteriota > Terriglobia > Bryobacterales > Bryobacteraceae > OMOG01. Next base: position 32,031 of record JBGPKH010000008.1, on the reverse strand, counting down.
GGAAGCTGCGGTGCTCTCTTCTCTCGGTGAAGAACAGGCTGCAGCCCTGGCAAGATGGTGGCTTAAGGACCGCGTTTGCTTTGACGACGTTTACACTGGCGCGCTGGTGAGGCAAACGCAAACCGAACTGGTGGTCGCAAACTGCTTCCGCGAGGCCGGCGAGCCTTGGCCCGAAGCTCTGCGCGATCCCGCCTGGAACGAGTACGACGCACGGGGGGGCGAGCTCAGCCGCATGGCGCCTGCCGACCCGCGCCTGGCAGCGCTGGCCGCCGAGTTCGACCAGGCGCGCGGCGGTCCGGACGAAAAACGCAGATTCCAACGAATGTTTGAAGCGGCGATGTCGTGCTGGCTCGAGGGCTCGATCGCGGTGGAGGGCGTGGAGCCATGGCCGGCCTTCCGCGACCGCGTGTCGGGCGCCATCGCGCAACTCATGGCGGGTTTTGCGGGCCGTCGCGTCGTGGTCTTCACGTCCGGCGGCCCCATCGGCTACGCCGTGCAGTTCGCGATGAAGGCCCCGCCCCGCAGCTTCCTGGAAGTCAACTGGCGCGTTCGCAACACTTCGGTGACGGAATTCGTATTCGACCGCGACCGCTTCACGCTCGACTCTTTCAATTCGATTGCGCACCTCGACGACCCCGCAATGCGCACTTACCGGTAGCCCTATGGACCTCAATTACACCGCCGAAGAACAGAAGTTTCGCGACGAGCTACGCTCGTGGCTGGAGAGTCACGTTCCCAAGGATTGGACCGGCCGCAAGGCCGCCGGCCACTCCATGGAGGAGCACTTCGCTTATCTGCGCGCCTGGCAGAAGCAAGTCTACGATGGCGGATGGGCCGGCGTGTCGTGGCCCCAGGAGTATGGCGGCCGGGGCGCGACCCTCATGGAGCAGGTGGTCTTCACCGAAGAGATGGCGCGGGTCTCGGCGCCGCCGCTGGCGAACGTCCTCGGGCTGGCGCTGATCGGCCCCACGATCATCGCCCACGGCGCCGCCGCGCAAAAGGAGCGATTCCTCGCCAAGATCCTGAGCGCGGATGAGATCTGGTGCCAGGGATTTTCCGAGCCGAACGCCGGGTCCGACCTGGCCGCCCTGCGCACCGAGGCGCGCCGCGACGGCGACCACTTCATGGTCAACGGGCAGAAGGTCTGGACCAGCTATGGTTGGGCCGCCGACTGGTGCGAGTTGGTGGTGCGCACCGATCCCGCGGCGCCCAAACACAAGGGACTCACGGTACTTCTGGTCGACATGCACAGCCCCGGCGTGGAGGTCCGCCCGCTGCGCCAGATGACCGGCGAATCGGAGTTCAACGAGGTGTTCTTTCACGACGTGCGCGTGCCGGCGGAAAACGTTCTCGGGGCCGTCAACGATGGGTGGAACGTGGCCATCGGAACCCTGATGCACGAACGCGCCACACTCGGCGCGGGACTGCACATCGTCTACCGGCGCCAGTTCCAGCGCCTGGTCGACATCGCGCGCAGCATCGACCGCAACGGCTCGCCGGCCTCCCACGATCCCGTCCTGCGGCAAAAGCTGGCGCAAGTCTACGCGGAGATCGAAATCATGCGGCTCAACCAGATGCGCTCGCTCAGCCGCATCAGCCAGGGCGGAGCGCCGGGGCCCGAGGGCTCCATTCAAAAACTTTTCTGGAGCGAGCTGAACCAACGCTTCCAGCAGGTAGCGCAGGAAGTGCTGGGGCCGTTCGCGCAACTGGACAAGGGCAGCGAGTTCGCGTTCGACGACGGCCAGTGGGCGTACTCGTATCTGCGCGCCCGCGGCAACACCATCGAGGCCGGCACCTCCGAGATCCAGCGCAACATCATCGGCCACTTCGTGCTGGGCCTGCCGAGGAGCTACTAATGCAATTCGGACTGACCGAAACCCAACGGCTGCTCAAGAATTCCGCGCGCGAATTCTTCGCGACCGAGTGTCCCATGGCTGAGGTCCGCCGACTCATGGAGATCGACGGCGCCTACGACGCGAGTCTGTGGCAGAAGCTCGCGGAAAACGGCTGGACGGGAATCATCTTCGACGAACACGACGGCGGCATGGGGCTGGGCCTAGTCGAAATGGCGGTGGCGGCCGAGGAAATGGGCCGCGCGCTGCTGCCGGGCCCGTATTTCTCCACGGTCTTCCTGGCCGGGGCGTTGCTGAACAGTCTTCCGCAAGCACGCGGCCGTCTGCGGGCGATTTGCGAAGGACGCGAGCGGGCCACGGTGGCCCTGCTCGAAGAAAGTGCGCGCTGGGACGCGGAGGGCGTTCGCACGGAAGCCGCGAATGGCCGCGTCACCGGGCGCAAACTGTTCGTGCCGGACGCCAGTACCGCCGAGTCTCTTCTCTGCATCGCCCGCAGCGGCGGCGACCTCGCGATCGGACTAGTGGCAGGTTGCAGAAGTTCCCGCAACACCGCTCCCTTTGGCCGCGGCTCGGAAGCGCTTGCTGAGCCGCGACCGGAGGGAGCGGTCTTGACCCTCGCGATGCCCGCCATCGACCGCACGCGCCAGCTCTACTGTGTCGATTTCGATCGGGCCGAAGTGGAGGTGCTCGCCACTGGCGATGAAGCGCAGCGCGCGCTGGAGCGCGCGCTCGACATCGCGACCGTGGCGCTGGCCGCGGAAATGGTTGGGGGCATGCAGCGCGTCACCGAGATCGCGGTGGAGTACTGCAAAACGCGCAAGCAGTTCGGCAAGCCCATCGGCCAGTTCCAGGCCGTGCAGCACCAATGCGCCGACATGCTGCTGCTGACGGAAAGCTCGCGCTCCGCGGCGTACTATGCGGCGTGGGCGCTGCAAGAGGGCGCGCCCGACGCGCGGACGGCCGTCTCCGTGGCGAAGGCGTACGCCAGCGACGCGTACCGCGAAGCCGGCAACCGCGGAATTCAGGTACACGGCGGCATGGGCTTCACGTGGGAGAACGATCTACACCTGTACTACCGGCGCGCCAAGGCCTCCGAGATTGCTTTCGGCGATGCGGCCTTTCATCGGGAGCGCATCGCGCGGATGGTGATCGATGGGTAAGATCCTTGTGGGTCGGCGCCGGCTGAAAGCCGGCGGTGAAAGCCGGCGGGTGACAGACGACAAAAACCGATCGTCTGTCCCACCTCTGACTAGACAAAGCCAGGATTGGCCGCCCCACTCAAGCCAGCAACATGTACGTGACGATCGCGACGCCCACTTCGCGCCGCCGATCGTCGGCGAGATCCACGCGCGCCACGCAGATGGTGGAGCCCACGCGCAGCAGGTGCGACCGCGCCAGCAGGCGCCCTTCGATGACCGGCCGGAAGTAGTTGACCTTGAGCTCGACCGTGGTGAACCGGCGCGTGCCGCCGAAGTGATGCTGCAGCGCGCTGCCCACCGCGGCGTCGGCCAGGCTCGCGGTGACGCCGCCGTGCAGCGAGCCGGCGCTGTTCAACAATTCCGGGCGCACGCGGCAGCGGATGGTGATGCCGTCGCGGTGCATGCGCACCAGCTCGAACCCCAGCAGATGGTTGAATGCGTGCCGGGTGAGAAAATCCCGCGTCTGTTGGGGGGTGTTCTTGGGATGGCTCAAGTTTGCCGATTCTAGCATTGTCGAGGGAAAAAGAAAATGATTCTCAAAGACAGAGTTGCCATCGTGACCGGCGCCAGCCGCGGAATCGGCCGGGCGATCGCCACGGTGTTCGCGCGCGAAGGCGCTACGGTTGTGATCTGCGGACGCAAGCAGGAGACGCTCGACCGCGTCGCTTGGGAAATCACCGGCGGCGGCAGAGTCTTCCCGCTGGCCTGCCACGTGGGCCGCGCCGACGACATCCAGCGCCTGGTGGCAACCGCGACTCGCGAATTCGGCAAGATCGACATTCTGGTGAACAACGCCGCCACCAACATCGCCCAGGAGCCCGTGCTCCAGGTGGATGAAGGCAAGTTCGACAAGATGGTGGAGGTGAACCTGAAGAGCGCGTTTCGCCTGATCCAGGCGGTCGCCCCGGGCATGTGCGAACGGGGATGGGGCGCGATCGTCAACATCGCCTCCATCGCCGGAATCCGCCCGCAGTACCACGGCATGCTGTACAGTATGACCAAGGCGGCGCTCATCATGATGACCCAGTCGTACGCGCTGGAGCTCGGACCTCGCGGCGTGCGCGTGAATGCCATCGCGCCCGGCCTGATCCAGACGGTACTGAGCGAATACTACTGGAAGGACCCGGCGGCCCGCGAGAAGATCATCGAAGATCAGCCGGTGAAGCACCTGGGCCAGCCGGCGGAGGTTGCGGAGCTCGCGCTTCTGTTGGCCAGCGACCGCGGATCGTACATCACCGGGCAGACGATGGTAGTGGATGGCGGGCGGCTGCTGCCATGAAGGCCCGGCTCTTCCTATTCCCGCTCGCAGCGACGCTGCTGGCGCAACTGCCGCGCGATTTGCGCATCGAGCCGATCGCGATTGCCAATCCGCTGCGCGACCGGGGCACCCGCTGGGCGCTGGTCGTCGGGGTGTCCTCGTATGAATACCTTCCTCCCGCGGCCCAACTGCACTACTCCCACCGCGATGCCGAGGACTTCGCCGCGTTCCTGCGCAGCTTCGAAGGCGGCGCCCTGCCGGGAGATCACATTCGTCTTCTCACCAACCAGCAGGCTACGCTTGCGCAGATCCGCGCCGCGCTCCACAACTGGCTGGTGGATGCGGCGCGCCCCGAGGACATCGTCTACCTCTTCTTCGCCGGACACGGTGTGGTGGACGAGCAGGACGATGGATACTTTGTGGCGAACGACTCCGACCCGCAAAACCTTCACGCCACGGCGCTCTCCTTTTATGAAGTGGACCGCACGCTCAGCAGCCGTTTGAAAGCCGGCCTGGTCGTGATGGTGGTGGACGCCTGCCACACCGGCCGGCTGGGGTGGTCGAGCTATGCGCCTGACATGCCCAGCCGCGCAGCCGAACCGCTGACCCGGATCGGCCAGGGCGACCGATCCTTCCTGAAACTCCTGGCCACGCGGCCGAGCGAGCAGTCCTTCGAAGCTGAAACGTGGGACGGCGGCCATGGCGCTTTCACCTACTCGCTTTTGCAGGGACTGCGCGGCGCCGCCGACGTGGATGGCGACCACGTGATTCGCGCGTCCGAAGCCATCGACTTCGCCTCCCGGCGCGTCCCGGAGCTCACCGGAACGCGTCAGCATCCGCAGGTGGCCGGCACGTTCGATGCGCGCGTCCCCATCGCGTTGGCCCCGCAGACCGCAATCCCCACCGCGCGCGCGGTGGAGGTGGAAGTGTCCGGGCCGGCCGCCAGCGCGCTGTATCTCGATAACATCTTTCGCGGCAGGATTCGCGCGGCCGGCACGCTGCGCATCGATGCGGTGCCGCCAGGCCCACACGCCTTCTCCGCCGACTTTCCCGATGGCGCCAGCCTGGAAGGGACGATCACGCTGGGCAACTTGCCGGCGCGCGTGACGATCGCTTCGCCGGCCGCCAGCCCGCTGGCGCAATTGAGACAGCGGCTGAACGCGGGCCGGGTTCTGGAGCCGAATGGAGCCTGGGAATATTATCGCAGCCAGAATTTTTCGGGACCGGCGCAGGCGACGGCCACGGCGCTGATCGGCGGCGCGCTGGAAGAACTCGGACAGGCCTGCGTCGGAGACTACGTCCAGTCCACCGCCACGGGCTTGAAGGGTGCGATGCTGCAACGGGCCGTGGATGCCTACGATCGGCTGCGCGTGCTTCGCCCGTACGACTCCTCGCTCGAAGTGCGCCAGCTCTTTTGCCGCGGCCGGCTGCAAATTGCCGAGGGACGGTTCTCCGAGGCAGTCGTCACTCTGGAAAACACCTTGAAGCGCGATCCGCAGTTCGCTTGCGCTCACAATGCGCTGGGAGTGGCGCTCGCGCGCATCAATCGCCCCAAGGAAGCGCGGCAATCATTCGAACGGGCCGCGAAGCTCACGCCGGAATGGGCGCTTCCGCCCTTCCAGATTGCCGCGCAATTGATCGCCGCGGGAGACCTGTCGAAAGCGCTCCCGTACCTCAAGCAGGCCGTAGCGTACAACCCGCGGTCGGTGGGGAATCGCTGGAGCCTGCTGCGTCTCGACCGGCTGCTCGGCCGCAATGCCGATGCGGTGCGCGAGGCGACAGCGCTGATTCAGTTGGACCCCAACTACGCGCCGACGTATGCGGAGTTGGGGCTCGCGTATGAAGCGGACCGCAACTTTGCCAAGGCTCTGGAGGCTTACGACACTTACGTACTGCTGGCGCCCAATTTCGTCGATTCGAACGGGGTGCGGGCGCGCGCGGCCCGCCTGCGAGGGCGGTAAACGCTTGGCAGGAGGTGACAGACGACAAAAGGCGATCGTCCGTCCCACGGGCGATCAGCGAAGGCCGATCAGAATCGCGATGATGGTGTTGGATGTTCCATCCTGGATCTGCGTGGGCTGGACCGTCGTTCCGAACTGCTGGCTTAGAGCAGCCCCGGTGATGGACCCCTGGACACGGTCGGTCGAATTCACCCCGAACGCGCCAAAGCCGGAGCCTCCGCCGAACGGACATCCCGTGCTGAAACCAGACCCACCGCAGGCTGGGGTGTTGGAGCAAGTGGTGTAGCCGAAGGGCATGGTTTGACAACCGAAACCGGAGCCGAACTGCAGTCTGGCGGTGAACGGCGACGAACCCACGGGCGAAGTCGTCTGTTCCCGCCAGTCCTTGGAATCGGCGCTCGCAAAGGCGCGGACGTTCAGTCCCGCCGGAATCGGCCGCCGCGTGGGGAGCGCATAGGCGATCGGCTTGGTGAAATCTACGCGCGGTGTGATGGACATCTGATAGAGACCGCACCACCAGGTGTCGCGCGCTCCCTGCGGCACCTTGTCGTCATCCACCGGCAATCGGCGGAACGTGAGCGTTACGCTGCGGTCCACGGCTCCCTGCGGGACGTAAATCAGAATGCCGGTGTCGCCCACCGCGACCAGACCATTGCGCCGATCGACGTCGATGGTGCCCTGCTGGTCAAAGGTAATCGAGCCGCTCTCGGCCAAAGGAAGCAACTTCGCGGACACGCCGGGGTCGATGAGAACCTCGGGCACCGGAAGCTGATACGACACCGAAAACGCCGGGGCGGCCGGAATGTCGAGGGCACGTGGATCGTGTGGACGGCGTTGGGGTGGCGATACGATCCCCAGCCCAGGCCGCGAGTCGATCTTGACGCGGAAGGTAAACGGACCGAGCAGCGTATCGCGATCGAGCGCCGCGACCGACCACTGAACCACGTCGCCGGCCACACCCTCGTAGGCTGCCGCAGCGGGAATATCGAGATTCTCGAGGAATCGTGTGCCGGCCGGCAGCGCGCTTCGAATCGATAGCCCACTGAGCTTCTCCTGGCGGCTCGCCAGGAAGACGCTGTAGACCAGCGTGCCGGGGGTGTCGAACTGTCCGACCGCACGAACCACGAGACGAGTGTTTTCGGCGGCGAGCATGGCACTTGCCAGACACACCGCGGATAAGGAGATCGTCGCCAGGGTTTTCATAGCTGGGTTACCAAGCCAGCGCGAGGGCCGTTGTCCGGGGGTCCGCGCCGGCGCTGACGGTCCCGGTCTTCTCTTCCACCATAATGGCCGCGCTCTCGTTCATCGACCACGGTCCCTTCATCGCCACCTTGTGGCCGCGGCGGATCAACTCGTCGCGCACGGCATCCGCAATACGCCCCTCGAGCGAAAGATCGCCCGGATACATGGTGTGCGGGAACGGCGAGGCCGGGAAGCTGCGCGTGGCCCAACGCGGAGCCTCGATCGCCTGCTGTAGGTTCATCCCGAAATCCACCACGTTGAGCAGCGTCTGCATCGTGCGCATGCACTGGTCGTCGCCGCCAGGGCTGCCCGTGACCAGGAACGGCTTGCCGTCCTTCATCACCAGCGTTCCTTGCAGCGTGCTGCGCGGCCGCTTGCCGGGCTCGAGCGCGTTGGCGTGTCCGGGCACCAGCGAGTAGTAGTCGCCGCGGCAGTTGAACAGGAAGCCGAGATTGCCCACCACCACTTTGGTGCCGAATCCGCTGTGCAGGCTGGGCGTGAACGAAATCATGTTGCGATCGCGGTCCACCACTGCGATATAGCTGGTGTCGCCCAGGTGGTCCGCGGTTCCGCGCACGTCCACATCGCGCGGGCGATTGACCGGCTGGTAATCGCTGCCGGCGTACGGGGTGACGTCGCCGGGACGGAAATCGAGCGCGGCCTTCCCGGGGTCGATGAGCTTCCGGCGCGTGCCGGCGTAGTCCTTCGAGAGCAGGCCCGCGTACGGAATCCCGATGAAGTCCATGTCGCCGAAATAGGTGTCGCGGTCGGCCATGGCCAGCTTGATGGCTTCGGCGGAAGTATGGATGTACTCGGCGGAATTGAGGCCCATCTTTTTGAGGTCGTAGCCCTCCAGCAGATTGAGCGCGATCAGCTCGGCCGGTCCCTGGCTCGCGGACGGGTTCTTATACACCGTGTAGCCGCGGTAGTTGACCGAGACCGGCTCTTCCACTTTGGCCGTGTAGCTGGCGAAATCCTCGTAGCGGAACAGGCCGCCATTCTCCTCGCTGAATTTGGCCATTTCGCGCGCGATGTCGCCCTTATAGAAACGATCGCGAGCGGCCTTCAGCCCGGCCAGGCGGCCTTGCGGAGCGGCTTCCTTTTCGGCCTCCACCAGGCGGCGGAGCGTGCGCCCCAGATCGGGATTCTTCCAGACGTCGCCATCCTTCCACGACTGCCCGTCCGGCGGCGCATAAACGCGCGCGCTCGTGGGATATTTCTTCAGCGCCGCCGAATTCAGCCCGCGCCCCATCGGTATGCCGTGCTCGGCGAGCTCGATGGCGGGGGCCAGCAGCTCGCCGAAGGTCATGGTTCCCCAACGCGAAAGCAGGATGTACCAGGCGTCCACCACGCCGGGGACCGTGCCCGAAAGCAGCGAGTCGTTGACCGGAATCTTGCCGCCCTGGTTGGCCTTGTACCATCCGATGGTGGCCAGCTTGGGCGCGGCGCCCTCGGCGTTCAGCGAGAAGACCTTTTTCGCCTTGGCGTCGTAGATCAGCAGGACCGCATCGCTGCCCACGCCGTTCGAGTTGGGTTGCGAAATGCCCAGTACGGCCTGCCCGGCAACGATGGCGTCGAAGGCATTGCCTCCAGCGCGCAAGATATGCTCTGCCGTCAGCGTGGCCTGGGGAGTCATCGACGCCGCGGCGTACTGCGTGCCGCGCGCCAACTGCTTCATCGTCTGATTCGCCGGTCGCGGCTGCGTCTCACCGTCAGCGGCATGCGCCGCTCCCGCGCGAGGACGTTGGGATTGCGCTGGCGCGCTCACAGACCCTGCGATCGCGGCCACCGCAAGCAGGGCAAAGGCTGGTTTTCGGAACATGGGCTCTCCTGGGACGTCAGTATCTCATTCCCGACATCCAATCGCCACCCCTCGTCCCGGCCAGCCCGGCCAGACCCGGCCAGGAGACCGGACCGTGTCCCCTTCCAGCGCACATTTGCGCTCTCTACATCGGATGACCGGACCCGCTGACCTTCGCAAGAGACTTCGTCCCATACCGCCAGATCCACAGCGCTGGCACTCTCCATCTTCCTGGTGGATACGCTCCTCTAGCCCGACTTTCGCAAAAACAAGGCCATTTTCTTCGGGAAAGGGCCGTGAACATTGGTCCGGACGCGATGTATGTCTAGATGAAAAAATCCCTTGTGATCGGGGGGTCTTTTTGAAAGAGCCGGCACACGCCAGGCCCTGATTACACTGCTGCGCTGCATGGGCACTAGGCGGGAGCGTCAGATCAGCGTGAAAACCTATCGCTGGCTCATTGGCCCTTAGGCTCCCAGAGTCAGCCCAGTAGGATAGCCAGCCATTGCGTGGCTCTATTATATTCTTTCATTTAGCAATAGGAGGGCGCACGATTGAGGCGAAAGCCTTATTTGACGGGCATCCGGAGGCCGTCCGCTGGTGCTATATATACCCCCCAGATTTGCGAAAGTCGGGCTAGGTATGGGCCATCTGGAACGCGCTGGCCGCCCGGAGCCAAGTACCGGCACTCGCCTGGGGCGCGCTCGCAGGCGTCGCAACCGCGATGCTCTTCGAATCGGGCGGCTGACCTGTGGACGGACTTGAGCCATGCTTGAGCCCGCGCGGAGCCTCGCGGCCTGAGCAGTCAAACCGAGGCAGTCCTGGCGCGCCGGCAACCACGGCTGGCGATCACGACCATGTACCCAAGCGGCCAGATCACCACGGCAGGTGGCAGCAACCGGCTCCGACGTGCCGCGAGGTCTGCCCCACCGCCCCTCACTTCACCACCTTGCACACAAAACTCGCCTCATCGTCGGTACTGCCCGCGCCGTAGCCCAGGCGCGCGTTACCCTGGTACACCGCGACCTGCGGGTACGGGCACAGAGGACGACTCCGATCCGGCTTGCCATTGCGAACGCGCGAGGCCACGATGCGATCGGGCGGACGCTTCTCCTCCACCCACTGCTCCAGCGCCGTCACCATATCGAACGTGCTGGTTCCTTCTCCGCCGCCGCAATGTCCCATCCCCGGGACCATGAAAAGCCGGTAGGCATTCCGCACCTTGGAAGCGCCGCCCAGACGTTCCAGCACGGAGCGGTAGTAATCGACGCTGTTGCCGGGCGAAATCTGCGGATCGCTCCAGCCGTGATACTGGATGAGCTTGCCCCCTCGCGCAAAGAACGGTTTCAGGTTGGGATCGGTGGCATTGATCCGGGCTCCGTCCAACTTCTCCGCACGCGCCACATCGCGATCGAAATCCAGGGCTCGAAAATCCCACTTGGGGTCCTCGAACACGACGTACTTGAAATAGTCGAGCCCGATAGCGAGCGGTTGGGGACCGCCCCAGGTGGCCCACCCGAGCTCGCTGCCGGGTTGCAGTCCGGGATACAGCGCCCGCTTGGTTCCCGGATGGATCGAAGGGCCGTAGATTTTCCGCGCGGCTTCGACCTGCGGCGCAGTGAGACAGCCGGGCCCATCGACGCCTTTGCATTCCAGCGTCTTGGGATCGAACTTGCACCGCGTGGGGTCTTCGAGTACTCCGTCGGTGACTCCGTCCAGTGAGTCGCACGCGGCCAGCGCCGCACTGTGAATCAAGCCATACTTCGCGGGAGGAATGTAACACGCCTCGTCCTGGTGGACCGCCTGCGCCACCCAAATGGACTGAGCGGCGCGGCCGGTCCAGTTACTCGCCGGTGCTCCCGCGACGATTCCGTCGAAGTCCTCGGGGAAGCGTTGCGCCTCCTTCAGCGCCTGTTTTCCGCCCGCCGAGCAACCGTTCCAATACGAGAGCTTCGGACCGCTGCCGTAGAAGGCCGCGATGATCGCCTTGGCCCTGAGGGTCATCTCGTGTTCCGAGCGCCAGGCGTAGTCGATCAGCTTTTCGGGATGTCCCAGGGCGAAACTGGCGCTGCCGCCGCGGTGGCCCGTGTCGGTGGAACTGGTGGCATATCCGCGGCGCAGCGCCAGCGTCATGCCGTTGCGGTTGATGGATCCCGACCAGCCGCCATTGCCGACGGCCTGATACTTGCCATTCCAGCCGGAGGCCGGCAGCCAGACCTCGATCTGGATCGCCGAATCGCTGGAGGGTGTCAAGGTCGCGGTCACGCGGCAGAACGCAGGGAGACCGCTGGGGAAGGCGCCCAACGCGAGCCTGGCCCACTGATCGGCGGTTACCATCCCGGCCGACGCGATGGTGGTGTCCGGTAGGGTCAGCGTCGCGAGGCTCTCGCAGGAGGCGGCGAGGGATGGTGAGATGGACGCGACAGCCAGCAGAATCGTGGAGAGGGTGAACGGGCGCACGAGAAACAAGATATCAGAAGCGCTGAAAATCCGCGGCGCAATCCGGCACTTTTCGGATTTCAAGATCGTCCGGCGGCGAAGCCCTGCCGCCGACAAGCGCGCCAATCCGCCAGCCCGCAGCGCGCCGCTATGAGGGCCTGGTCTTCGCCGGATTCAGTTTCGAGGTCCGGCGCAGGCGGCCATCGATGAAGGCCATCGGCGTCGTTCGTTCCCGTGGATTGTCACCGATTTCGGACTGGTGGACGCCATCGAGCGGGGCATCGTCGGCCTCTTCCGTCAAACTCTTCCAGTCGTCCTTCGATGGTCACTTCAGTCTCCTTCCGGGCGTTTTGGCTGCTCACGCTACACGACCACCTTCTTCGTTCTCCGCTTCCGCCCCTTCACTTCCCGCTCCAGCTTCGCCTTCAACTTCTCGGGGTGGTCCCGGTAATAGGCGTCCCACCGAGCGGCGACTGCCTTGCGCCCGGCGTCGCTCAGCTCCGTCGGCGAGAGATTCGCGGCTCGCGCACGTCCGCCCGCGCGGCCGAGCTCGGTTACGTCTACGATTCTGAGTTGCAGCGGCACGCCGGGGAGTTGAAGCAAAATCCGTCTGAGTGGATGCCTGGAACTATCGCGAAACGCTGGCGCAACTCGCCACGCCTGCGGTTGCGTAATATGATGAATCCTGCCTGGCCGGAAAGGATCCTCTTCGGCCGTGCGGGAGTGACCCTCGGAATGGCGGTAAGACGGAACCTCCCGCAAGGCAAGAACACATAGGGTTTTTGGCCATTCGCAGAAACTAAAATGTTTCGCATCGTCCCGCCAAAGCCGGAGAGGCGCGGTCGCCGGGATCCCGCTGCCCCCTGTCGGCCGATTTGATCGCCATAGAAACCCATGAGAGGAAGGCTAACTAACGTGCGGCACTACGTATGAAACATGAAGATTCGATTCGGTAGGCGCCTTCTCGCGGATTCTCGCGGCATGTCTATCGCTGTCCCTGACAATGTTCTGGGGCGTCACGCCGGCGGCGCAAGATGCGCTTGCCCCAGTCCCGCTTTTGAAGAGCGGCCAGCCGGTGGACTGGTGGTTTGTATTTAAATTCAACACGCAGTCCTTTCCCGACTGCGGCGGCTCCGAACGGACATGCCCCTTTGGCGGCGCGGTTCAGCCCTATCAGAGCTTCGGCCAACAGTTTGCCGTTGCCAGCAGCGTCGACGGCACCCTCCGTCAGGGCGGCGGATGTGTCGGCGATACGACCACCGATCCGCTGGGCGCTACCTTCGACCAGGTCTACAACGGCAAGGTCTATTACGTCCTCTGGAACGATCAGTTTTACGGAGATCCGATCCGGACCCAGTTCGCGCCCGCGGGGCATTCCAAGGGCATGCTGGCATGGAACAACAACGGAGACGGAATAGTTCTGCAGGTATCGACGCCGTCCTGGCCCGCTTCCAGCAGTTCGAACGAGCCTCGCCAAACCGACGGAAATACGCTGGGGTGCGTAGCGGACAATGACGTTTTGGTCAGCCAGCATTTCTTCGCGCTGAAACTCGACAAGCACGATGTTGTCGTCGTGTTGAAAGCGCTGGCGAACGCGAGTGTTGTGACCGACCCCACAAGACTTCAGATTGTGAGCAACGGAGGACCAGGCGACATTCAGGAACTCGTGCGTGGCTTGGGACAGATATCCAGCAGCAAAACCCCCATAATGGCCAGGCTGTCCAGTGGCGTCCTGCTCATCTCGAAGCCGTCCGATCTCAATGTTCCGACGTGGCAGATGGTCTCTGCGCTCCTAGGCGGCGAGCCGCTGCGGGTTGCGAGTTGGTGGACCGCTCCCGAGGTGCCGACAACCACCGCGGCCACGCCAGTGACGTGTTGGGATCCATCACTCGGCAAGCCGGGCGCGGTGGAGATTTGCGACGACGGGAACATGGAAGGGAAAGACGCTTGGATTTGAGGGTCGATCTGCGCCGGAAGGCAATCACGCAAAGATCGGGGTTTCGACAGGCTGGCGCTCTTACGTAGATATTCGCGGCATGACCCAGCAGGACATGCTGCCGTGGCTCCAATGCGACGCCGCAGAGTCCTCGCTGCAATGCGCCCCCTCTCGAAGGATCTGTCGTTTTGGCAATTGCAGGCTCCCTTACGTCATTTTTGGCGACATGAACCAGCAGGGCACGCTATCGGGGTCGCATTGCGACAGCAGCCAAAACGGCCGCGGCGGACTTTTCTTTGCTGTCCAGGATTTCCCGTTGTTCAACAGCGTGCGCGACCTCCTTCAAGGCCAGACAGCGCCGCAATAGAGATAGGAAGAAATCATGAGAGGAAATCCAGCTTCCGGCACTACCTGGCCGACATGAAGATCAATTCGCTCAAAATCGCGGGTTTAGCTCTCTCGTGCGCTTCGCTTCTTGCTGCGCAGCCCGTGGATGATACGGCGGTCAAGCAGGTCATCATTCTCGGCCGTCACGGCGTGCGATCTCCCGTTGTGGACAACAGCACTCTCAACAACTTCTCCGCCCAACCATTCCCGGTGTTCAGCGTTCCGGGTGTTTCCAACCTGACCATCAACGGCGCCACGAATGAGACGATCCTCGGCGGCTATTTCCGTCTCAGGCTCACTAAGGAGGGAATGCTGACCGGCAAAGATTCGGCCGACGCCTCCTCCGTATACTTCCGGGCCAATAACGGTCAACTGATCATTGACACGGCCAAAGCCTTCTGGGCCGGCTTTCTCCCAGGGGCCCCCGTAAACGTCAATTCCTACCCTCCGCAGGACAGCGACCCGCTGTTCTTTCCGGTGGCCGCGGGCGTCGCGAAGATCGATGAGCAGATGGCGGTCGCCGCCGTCCGGGGACGTCTCGGCGATAGCGCTCAGTCTTTAACCGCCGCGTACGGCCCCGAGCTCGCCCTCACGCGCTCGATTTTGTTCAACTATCCGGCCAGCCAGACTCCGGCGCCCGCTGCTCCGGCAGGTAAGCTCGACGTCACGACGCTTCCGATCGCCATCACGGGTTCCGCTTCGCCGGTAGGCATCGGAGGCCTGGGAACTGTGGTTATTGCCATCGACCCATTCGTCATGGAGTACGCGGATGGAATGCCCGCCGCAGACGTCGGTTGGGGCCAGTTAACGGCAGGCGGCATCAGCCAGATCACGCGCTTGTACAACCTTGCCCTCGATCTGGAGTACCGCACGCCCTATCTGGCCGCCGTGCAGAGTTCCAATCTGGCCTCGCACATCGTGCGCTCGCTGGTTCAGGCAGCCACCGGGAATGTGATGACCGGCGCACTGGCAAACCCGTCGACCAAGGTGATCATGTTGATGGCTGCGAACACGAATATCACCGGACTCGCCGGCCTGTTCCGTCTCGACTGGATTCTGCCGGGTTACCCGGCGGACACCGCTGCTCCGGGCGGCGCCCTGGTATTTGAGCTCCGCCAGTCGCAGAGCAATGGGGAGTACATCGTCCGGACCTCTTACATCACTCAGACTATGGACCAACTGCGCAATCAAACCGGCCTGACGCTCACTACGCCACCGGCGATCGGCCCAGTGTTCATCCCCGGCTGCAGTGTTCGCAATGCCACGTTCGACTGCTCTCTCGCGAGTTTCGTGAGGGTCGCCAGGCACGCGATTGACCCGGAGTCCGCCGACCTGTCGAACTGGTAATAGCCAAGGGCTGCGCCCTTGAAATCCTAAGGAGAGGGTGACGAGGCATCCGTATGCGTCTTCTTTGCGGCTTGGCGACTTGGCGTGAGGATCGTCTTCGAGTTCTTCGAGTCCGTTGACAATGCGCGTGCTGCCGTCTTTGATCAGGGCCACCTGGAAGTTGATGAGCAAGCCAAGACGCTTGTCGGCGAGCCGGAGATAGGTCAGAAGCTGTTTCTTGTGGACCGGGGCGAGCAACTCCACGGATTTGATTTCCACGATCACCTTGTCTTCAACGACCAGGTCTGCCCGGAATCCCGCGTCGATGCGGATATTCTCGTAGACCACCGGAATCGGCTGCTGGCGTACCGAGACCCCGGCGGAACGCGCCCGGCTGATCAGGGAGAGCGCCGCCGTTCCGCCTTGACCTGCTCCAGCTCTTGCGAACCTTCGGTCGCGATCACCTTCTGATTCACCGCCACCTTCTCCCAGCTCTGCAGGGTTCCACTGGGCCATCGGATCCGGAGCCGGTCCACGGTCCCGGCCTTTCCCAGCCCGAAGTGCGCGATCAGGCTGTTCTGCGAATAGAAACTTCCGCCACTCATCACCTCGCTGATGATCTCTCGCCGTCCTGCCGTGATTTGCACGCGGGCGCCGATCCCGCTGCGGTTCGATTTGGTTCCCTTCACCGCCACGTTCAGGAAGTTGCCGCCCGCCTTGCGGTTCTTCAGGAGCGATGGAGTGGTGTTCATATTCACAATCACGATCTCCGGGCGGCCGTCACCATCGAGATCGCCGCAAGCGAGGCCGCGCGCCGGCCGAGGGGTCGCGAATGCCGGCCCCGCCGATGCCGTCGCCTCGGCAAAACGGCCATTCCCGAGGTTTCTCAGGAGGAGCGTCGGTTCCAAATACTTGTCGCCGACCGGCTTACCTTCGACTTCGGGGTAAACGTGCCCATTGGCGATCACGAGGTCGGGCCAACCGTCGTCGTCCACGTCGACAAACGCAATCCCCCACCCCAGGAATTGGCGCGTGGCCAGACCCGCCTCGCGCGAAACATCGGTGAAGAACCTGCCGTCCTCGTTCTTATAGAGGGACGTCAGATCACCCGAGAAGTTGGTCTTGGCGATATCGAGCCGGCCATCGCCGTCAAAGTAGGCGACGGCGACGCCCATGCCCGCCTGTAGTGCGCCGTCGGCGTTGTAGGACACACCTGCCTCCGCGCCTCTTTCCTCGAACGTGCCGTCATGTTTGTTCTCATATAGCAGGCTGGGCGTCATGTCACAGGCGACGTAGATGTCGGGCCATCCGTCGTTGTCGAAGTCGGCTGTGGCCACTCCCAGCGCGTAGCGGCCGCCGGGCTTCAGAATCCCCGCCTTCAGCGATACATCGGTAAACGTCCCGTCGCCATTGTTGTGGTACAGCAGATTTTGCGCCAGCGGCAGACCACGAGGTCCGCACATTACCGGGATCTCCTTCCACACGCAAAACGAACCCGAGCCCGGTCTGGGAGTCTGCGACAAGTCGAGGTCCACGTAGTTGGCGATGAACAGATCGAGATGTCCATCGCGATCATAATCGAAGAAGCTGCATCCGGAGCCGTAGCGGACCCCCTCGACGGGGAGTTTGGCCTGGGCGGTCACGTCCCGGAACGCGCCGTTCCCCAGATTTCGATAGAGCCGGTTGGTTCCATAATAGGTGACCAGCAGGTCCGGCCGGCCGTCGTTATCGTAATCGCCGACGCAGACTCCCTGCCCCCAGCCTTCCGCCGTAAAGCCGGCCTTCTCGCCGACCTCGGTGAAGCGACCCTGCCCGTCGTTGTGATAAAGCTGCGGGAGGCGCCGGGGGCCTGGATGCCGATCGAGCGTCGTGCCGTTCGCGATGAAGATGTCGTCGGCGCCATCGCCGTCGTAATCGAAAATCGCAACGCCGTTGCCGGTAGTCTCGAGGATATAGTCCTTGCGCGACCTGCCGCCGGAGGTATTCGGCACGGTAAGTCCGCTGGATCCTCCAACGTCCTCGAAGAACACGGGAAAATCGATCGCGATCGCAGCTCCCACAAGGAGCAGCGCCGATGCGCCGACAGCCCGGATCGAGAGCATTGGGCACTATTGTATGCCCTTTGTCGAGCTCCGAATTCATGCGCCGCGCTCACGAATCGTGAACAAACGCACAATTCCGGCTTCTGGAAGAGCGGTTGAATAGAGGTCAGCAGATGTCAGCAGATAAGTTGGCT
The DNA here is from genome assembly GCA_041485845.1 of Bryobacteraceae bacterium. Lineage (GTDB taxonomy): Bacteria > Acidobacteriota > Terriglobia > Bryobacterales > Bryobacteraceae > OMOG01. The sequence goes on along the minus strand of JBGPKH010000008.1, from coordinate 14,393 downwards.
TGACTTATCCCCTCCCGGATATATAATGTTTCCAACGCCTTGAACATGGAGGGGCCGTGAAAAAAATAGCGCCTCGTATTGCGCTCGTTTTAGCTCTCTTCGCTGTCTGTGTATTCGCGCAACGCGACCTCGGAACCATAACCGGAACGATTACGGATCCCCAGGGCTCCGGCATTCCAAACGCCAAAGTGACCATTCTCGAAAACGCCACCGGGCTATCGTACTCCGTGGTGACGAACGAGATCGGTGAGTTCGTGCGGCCCCTGATAAAGCCAGGGACCTACTCGGTGACCGTAGAAGCGCCGGGCTTCCGAAAGGCGGAACAGAAGGGCATCATCGTAACCGCCGGCGACCGTATCGGTGTCAACATCGGCCTGCTGTTGGGCGATATCAGTCAGACTGTCGAGGTATCTGCCACGGCGCCTTTGCTGCAGACGGAGAGCGCCGCCCAGGGCGCTAACGTCAACATGGCGGCGGTGACGCAACTTCCGCTGGGCGGGCAGCGCACATTCACGTTCCTCGCCCGGATGTCCCCAGGCGTCCTCCCGGCCGAACAGGGCGCCCGTGATGCGCAAGGCGGGGGCTTCTCGGCCAACGGCGTTCGATCCACCGGCGAGAATAACTTTCTGCTCAACGGCGTGGACAACAACGTAAATGTCATCGACTTCATCAATCAGACGTCGTTCGTGATCGGCCCCTCCGTCGAAGCCATCGGCGAATTGCACATCCTGACCAACGGCTATAACGCGGAATACGGGCGCGCCGCGGGAGGAGTGCTGGATGCGCAGCTCAAGTCGGGCACCAATCAGGTGCATGGCGTTCTGTTCGAGAACCTTCAGAACACCAATCTGGACGCGAATCGGTGGGAGAACAACTGGTCGAACCTCCCTCGTCCGCCCGTCAAGCAAAACCAATTCGGCGGGGCGGCAGGCGGTCCGATCATCAAGAACAAACTTTTCATGTTTGGCGATTACCAGGGAACCCGGATCAAGACCGCTGGCGGTGTCGTGCAGAACCTGGGATTCGGCGGACTGTATACCATCCCGACGCAGGCGATGATCGGCGGCGACTTTTCCGGCATTTTGGGGTCTTCCCTGGGAACCGACCCGGTCTCCGGCCAGTCTGCGTTGTACAACCAGATTTTCGACCCTACCAGCACAACTTGCTTGAGCAATTGCGGAACCAGCAGCGCGACCTATGCTCGAACGCCGTTTCCCAACAACAAGATCCCGCTCAACATGATGGACCCGGCCGCGCGGAAGATTGCGAGCCTGTATCCGGCGCCCAATCAACCCCTGAAGCTGAATGACTATCCGCAACAGGACTTTGCCGTTCTCACGCCAGGAACCCTGACTACGGATCAGGGCGATGGCCGCGTGGATTTCCGTATCGACGAGAAGAGCAGCCTCTTCGGCAGTATCAGTTGGTCTAACACCTCCAAGACCAACGCTGCGCCATTTCAGGGGGCGTTGGACGGCGCGAACTTCTACGGGGCCAGCGAAATCGACCTTGGCCGCAATGCGCAGATCAGCTACACGCGGATTTGGAAACCCACTCTGATTTCAGAAACACGCATCGGCTTCAGCCGCCTGGTCACGGCTCGTACGCAGGGTAACTCCGATACCGACGAATTCAAAGGCGTGGGAATCGCCGGCTACGATCCGACGGGTCCGTTGAACGGCGGGTTGCCGCAGTTCGGAATGGGCCGCTATAGCCAAATCGGCGCCAATGACTGGCTGCCCACCAAGGAATATAGCAACGTCTGGGATTTTATCCAGAACGTCGCCATTACCAAAGGGAGCCACGCCCTCAAGTTCGGCGCGGAGTACCGTCCCATCCGGTTCCCCTTCTTCCAGGTGCCCTACCCGCACGGTGAGATGAACTTCAGCGGCAACGAGACGGCGCTGTCGTCGAACCAAAGCGATAAGGGCGCGCCGGGATCCAAGGCGGGGACCTTCAGCGGCGATACGGGCGATCCGTTTGCGTCGTTCCTGCTCGGCTCGCTGAACGGCGGCCAGATTTCAACCACCAACTTCATCTCATCGACCCGAAAAGCCTGGGCGTTCTACGCTCAGGACGATTGGAAGGTGACGCCGAGACTCACCCTGCAACTCGGAGTGCGGTATGAGTTGTGGACGCCCATCGGCGACCAATTCGCCAGGCAGTCGAATTTCAATTACGACAAGCTGACGCTGGATATCCCGAAGGGCCCCAACCAGGATGAGGCCCTGCCGCCGAACTTCAACGCGCCATACACATTCAATGGCATCACGTTCAAGGCGCTGTTCCCGTCTGTCAAGGTCTCCCGTGGCTTGGTGGATCAGTATCTGATCCCATGGGACAAGTACGATATCGGCCCGCGCATCGGCATGGCCTGGAATATCCGCTCGAAGACGGTGATACGGGCCGCCTTCGGCGTTTTCTACGGAGGCGAGGAACAGCAGGGCGGCAACCCCAATCGGGGCGAATCGGCGCCGTTTAACAAGTCGCCCCAACTAAACCGTCCAAGCGGCGTCAACGGCTTCGATCCTAATCCGTTTTTCGCGAGCGGCAATTGGACCAACGGAATCGCCACGGGCTTTCCTGTGAACGTGTTTACGACGCAGCCGGTTTCAAGCCTGCAATTCCGCTCGGTTTCGCAGGATTTCCGCAATCCCATGGTGCAAAAGTGGAGCCTGGTGGTACAACAGCAGTTGCCGTCGCAGATGGCGCTGGAAGTCGGTTATCAAGGCAACCACCAGTCCCACCAGCTTTTGCAACCGGACTTCAACGCCTTTTACAACTTCGGGACCACGGCCAGCATCAACAGCAACGACCTGCGGCCGGTGCCCGAAATCGGCAGCATCTCGGGAACCGCGTCGTTCGGCTACGGAAACTACCATGCGATGACGTCAAAGCTGGAGAAGCGCTTTTCCCACGGCCTGCAGTTCATCTCTTCGTACACCTGGGGGCACACCTTGGCCAACAGCGGTACGACGCTCAGCGGATCGAGCGGCTTCGGCTACAGAGACAACCGGAACATTTCAACGTCCTATTCCAACGCCGCGTGGGACATCCGCCACAATTTCACTACCGGTCTCAACTACGAGATCCCGTTTGGGCGGGGAAAACCGTTCGGCGGCAACATGAACCGCGTTGTCGATACGGTTCTAGGCGGCTGGATGGTGAATGGCATTTTCGCGTTCCACACCGGCCAGCCGTTCACCGTGCGTTCGAACGGCTGTCAGGGTGTCTGGGCCAGTTGTTACCCGGACCTAGTCGCGGGCCGGGATCCAAACGCGGCGCCCGCGGGCGGCCGCCGGCCCGAGCAATGGTTCGACGTGACCAGTTTCCTGCCTCCCGCGTCGCTGACACAGGGCAACCTCGGCCTCCAGACCAATTACGGGCCCTCCACCCGCAACGTCGACTTCTCGGTGGCCAAGAATTTCAGATTCACGGAACGCTGGAAGCTCCAATTCCGCTGCGAGTCTTTCAACCTGGCAAACACCCCGCAATTCAGTCTGCCAAACAACAACCGGCAGGACCCGAATTTCGGCAGGGTTACCAGCACCCAGTCCGGAAGCGAACGGCACATACAGTTTGCTCTCCGCCTCGAATTCTGATATTTCTCTGTTGGGGGAGGCTTCCGGCGAAGCCCTCTTCCGGGCTCGCGGAAACATGACTTGGGTTCTGCTGATTCCCGTTCTGTGGTTGCTTGCGTCTCCGGCGCAGGCTGCGGACGCGATCGGTCGCGAGCGCCAGGGCCGGGAGTATGAAGCCAAGGGCGACCTGGAGAAGGCCGGCGCCGAGTACGAGCAGGCAATCCTGCTCAGTCCGTACGAGGAGTCCTACTACTTCGAGGCCGCTCATGTGCGCCTGCTGCTCCAGCAGTTCGAGGCTGCAGTCCGGATCCTCGAGCGGGGGCGCAAGGTATTCGACAAGAGCGCGCAACTGGCGCTGGCGTTGGGCGTGGCTTATTATGGCCAGCGCCGTTTCGAGGAGGCGTCCGGCGCGTTTCTGCGCACCATCGATCTCGCCCCGGAAGTCGAGCAGTCCTATGTCTTCCTGAGCCGGATGCTGGATCAATCGGTCGATCGCTTGCCCGAGATTTTGGTCCGGTTTGAGACTTGGGCGGCCGCCAATCCGGGCAACCCTCTGGCGCAGTTCGTGTACGCTAAGGGACTCCTCGCGAAAGGCGGCGATCCGGTGAAGGCGGAGCAGTTGCTGCGCGCTTCGATCCGAACAAAAGGAGATCAGTGGGATAGCCACTACGAGCTCGGCGTCCTGCTCGAGAAGCAGCGCAAATTCCCGGAGGCCGCGGCGGAGTTGGAGCGCAGCGCCGCCATCCGCCCGGATCAGGCCGATGTGCATTACCACTTGGCGCGCGTATATGATCGTCTGGGCCAATCGGACAAGGCCGTCGAGCAGCGCGACATTCATAAGCGCCTGACAATGGCTGCTGGAGTAAAATGACCTGCGTAGGTGAGCCATGAATCGCCGTTTCTTCCTGGCGTCGGCAACCGCTGCCACGTTGCGCGGCGCCGATACCCAGCTCCTTCTGCCGAGCGACAAGCCGGATGAATACAATTTCCGGCTGATGTGGTACAGCCCTGTCCGCCCCATCGATCAGAGGTCATACCGGCTCCGGGTCGGCGGCCTGGTCGACCATCCGCTGAGTTTCTCAGTCGGCGAACTTCGCCGATTTTCGCGCGAATCGCAAAACTCGCGCCTGAAGTGCGTACAGTGCTGGTCCGCCCGCGCGGAGTGGGGCGGGTTCCGGTTTGCGGAGCTGCTCGAACGGGTCAAGCCGAAGAAAAGCGCCAAGGCGGTGCGGCTCGAATGCGCGGACCGATGGTTCGAATATTTCAGCCTTCAGGATCTGCTCTCGCCACGGGTTCTGTTCGCCATGGACATGCAGGGTCAGCCGCTTGCCGACCGGCACGGAGCGCCCCTGCGCCTGATCGATCCGTCGCGCTACGGCTACAAATCGGCCAAGCTGATCACCTCGGTCGAGTTCACGGAAGAGGGCAAGGGAAGCATGGCGTGCGATCTGGGCCCATACTACTCTCCGACAGGAGAGATCCAGGCCGGTTACGACACGCCTCTCGATCTCGGCGGGAAAACCAAGCGGAAGATCCGGGGCGGGGAGATTGCGGACTACTGATGTCCTTCGGGATCACGAAACGCGACTTTCTGCGGCTGGCCGGCCTGTCAATGGCGCCGCGCATCGTCGCGCAGGCTCTGCACGGCGAGGCGGCAGGCGGCCGGGACGGCCGCCGCGTGATCATGGTCACGTTCGGCGGGGGAGTGCGGTATTCGGAAACCTTCGCGCCCGAGGGACTGCGCAACGTTCCCAGGCTGGCCGCCATGCGGCCCCACGGCTTCTTCTTCCGCACGTGCATCAACGACGGTGTGCTTTCGCACTTCAATTCGACCGCCAGTATTCTCACCGGGAACTGGCAGCGCGTGGACGACTTCGGTTTTCAACCGCCCGCCGGTCCGACCGTATTCGAGTATTTTCGAAAGGGCGCCAAGGCGCCGGCGATGGACGCCTGGATCATTGCCACCAACAAGAGCTTTGCGTCCATGGGCGCGAGCGACGCCGCGGCATGGGGCTCGCCCTACGGGGCCAATGTCGTGTTGCCCAAGCAACTCCTCCTCGAGGCCGTGAAAGAGGTGGTCCGGAAACGGCCCGGCGGCGGCGTCGCCGACCGGGAAAACGTTCGCCGCCAACTCGAAGGCATCCTCAGCGAGGGGTACGAAGGCGTCGGCTGGACCATTTTCAAGGGCGGGCGCCAGATCGATGAGCACGTGCGGGAAACCCTCACACGAAGCCTGGTGGCTTACATCAATGGACCGGAAGCGCCGACTTCCGGCGATGAGTTGACCTTCTTCATCACTCGCGAGGTGATGCGCGAGTTCGCGCCGCGCTTGTTGCTGGTCAATTTCTGGGACATGGACGTCGCGCACTGGGGCTCTTATTCGCTGTATCTTCAAGCGGTCACCAGGACGGACCGGCTCACGGGAATGCTCTGGGACGAGGCGCAAGCGAACCCGCGCTACAAAGACAAGACCACGCTGCTGATCCTTCCGGAGCTGGGACGCGACGGCGACGTCAATGCCGCCAACGGATTTCTGAATCACCGCAGCGGCGATGCCTCATGCCGGAACATGTGGATGCTGGCAATGGGCAGCGGCGTTCGACCCGGCGAGACAGAGCGGCCGGTCTATCACGTCGACGTCGCCGCCACCGCGGCGTCGCTGCTGGGAGTCGGCGCAGGCGAAATGACGGGGCGGCCGGCCCGCGAGATCCTGTGATGGCGTCGAAGCCAAAGACCTCGCCCGCCATCGAAAAGCTGATCGAAGAGGGTTTGTTCGATCGCTTGCCGGTCACGTTTTCCACTTACTTCTACGATCAGATCCACGACTGGGATCTGCTGTTTCCCGCGGAGAAGAACTACTACGAGCGATTCTTCGGGCTCCTGAATAAATCCGGCCCTGGCGAGTTCGATCGCCTGTTTGAAGCGGTGCGCGAAGCCGAGCGCCAGATGGGCGTGACCGACACCATCTGGCCCAAGCGAACCTTCACGCTTCAGCAGGTGGATTTTCTCAATCGCTCTCCTCACTACCCGGTCTGGCGGAAGGCCGTGAGTGGGGTTTTCGCCAAGCTCGATCCCGTGCTGGACGCGGAAACGGCCTCGCACGGGCGGCCGCGGCTCGTCGTGGTCCTCGCTCCGGCTGAAATCCCCGCCGCACCGGATCGCCTGTGGACCCGCATCGCAAATCATGGCAAGCGCGTGCCGGTCGAAGCGCCCGCCGAGGGCGCCGACTACGCAGCGCTGCTCCTGACCGGGAGGCCCGCCGCCGCCGCGGCCCCCAGCATCGCGGATCTATACGCCGCCTCTGAGGGCTCGCCCCCGTACAGCGCCTGGCGCGTGGAAGCCGGCGATTCTCTGGCCGGGATTAACCACCCGGCGGTAGTGCGGCTCAGCTATCAACGTCTCGCCGAGTACCGGACGCGGCTGCAGAAGCAAGTGCAGCAGGTTGTCGAGGAAGAGCGCGTCCGCGGCCCGCAACAGCTCAGTGCGCGCCTGAAGCAGATGAAGATCCGGCCGGGCGAAGGGGAACTGGGGAGCGACGTGATCTTGAGCGAATTCGCCCGCGCCATCCTGTTGAGCGGAAACGGGACCCTGCTGATCAATAACACGTTCGTCGAGTGGGCGTCGGTGCAGGCAGTCCGCCGCGCGCGTCCTGCCGTGACCCTGATTGCTTACGGTATCCGGAACAAGATCAAACCGTTCTCCAGCCTCCTGATCTACGCGGATCAGGAGACGACGAATCCGATTCCGACGCAGGCGGACATCCTCGGAACCTATGTGGATCTGGAGATCTTCCACCAGTACATCTGGCAGGAGTTCATGAAGTACGCCGAGTACCGCGGGAACACCGCATTGATCTTTGTCGCCGACGGCGCCGATGAGATGCTGGCCATCGCTCCTCCCGATTTTCCGCTGTGGAACGCCGCCCAGCCCCATCGCCTGGACGCCGTCTTCGGCACGATGAAGGACTGGCTCGCGTTGTGAGTCTGAACCGCCGCCGATTCATCGCCGCCTGTTCCGCCGCGGGGCTCGCCCGTCGGGCCGTCGCCGCGGATGCGATGCAATATGAAACCCTGCGCGAACAGATCGACAGCGGGAACGACGCCTTTCCGGAGGAGAAAATCGCGCAACTGGTCGTGGAGCGATTGCGCAAGAGCCGGCCCGGCCGCTACTTCCCTCTCCCCAACGATCTGGTTCGCTATGAAATCACGGGCATGGGGAAGAACGGTGCTCGCGAATATCGAACCGGCTATTACAAAATGAACTGGTCCGCGGGCGATACCACCATCCGGGGCGTAGTGGAGGAGCAGATCGCTTCGTCGGAGGCGCCGTTTTTCAACGACATTACCGGGAGCGTTTTCGCCAACACACCGTCCTTCCGCGAGCAGCTCGCGCGAGGCATCCCATACTGGCGCGCGCGTCTCGATCCGGCGTGTGGGATCGACGTCTTCGGCATGAAGGGCATTGCCGTGGGCGATATCGACAATGACGGCGCCGACGAAATCTATATCCTCCAGCCCGGCGGACTTCCGAATCGGCTGTACAAACTCGACGGCGGCGCGATGGTCGATATCACGGAGCGCGCCGGAGTCGGGCTGCTCGACGATACCGCGTCCGCTCTCTTTGTCGACTTCCGCAATCTGGGCCGCCAGGACCTGGTGGTGCTGCTTCCCAACGGACCCTTGCTCCTGTTGAACGACGGCCAAGGCCGGTTCTCCATGCGCGCAGGCGTGTTTCGGTTCGCCCGCCCACCGCAGGGAACCTTCACCGGCATGGCGGCGGCCGACTACGACCGCGACGGCCTGGTGGACCTCTACGCGTGCGCGTATGTCTATTTCCAGAGCGAAGCCCAATACCGTTACCCCGCGCCGTACCACGACGCGCAGAATGGCCCGCCCAACTTCCTGTTCCGAAACTGTCTCAAGCCCGACGGCTCCGGCTACTTCGAGGACGTGACCGAGCCCAGCGGGATCGACCAGAACAATAACCGCTACAGCTTCGCCGCGGCCTGGTGCGACTACGACGGCAGTGGTTGGCCGAGCTTATATGTCGCCAACGATTTCGGGCGCAACAATCTGTACAAGAACGAAAACGGGAGATTCCGGGATGTCGCGGCCGAAGCCGGAGTGGAAGACGTCGGACCAGGCATGAGCGCTTCCTGGTTCGACTACGATGGCGACGGCCGCCCGGATCTATACGTATCGAACATGTGGAGCGATTGCGGGCAGCGCGTCACCTCCTCGAAGGCGTTCCATCCGGCGCGCCACAGTCCGCAACTGGCTGAAGCCTACCGCCGGCATACGAAAGGCAACTCGCTCTATCGGAATCTCGGCGGCGGCCGGTTTGAAGAGGCGGGGCCGAAGGAACGGGTCGAGGTCGGGCGCTGGGCGTGGGCTTCCGACGGGCACGATTTTGATAACGACGGCGCCCCCGAGATCTTTATCGCCTGCGGCATGCTGTCGAACAAGAGCGCGAAAGACGTGATGGGGTTCTTCTGGCGGCAGGTGGTGGCGAATGCGGGCGTGGATGCGCGGCCGTCGGAAGCGTACGAGAATGGCTGGAACGCTCTCAACCAGTACATCCGCGAAGACTACGCCTGGAGCGCGCCCGAGCCGAATATGTTCTACGCCCGCCGCAACGGCCGGTATGTCGACTGTTCCGGCATCAGCGGGCTGGATTTCGCGGAGGACAGCCGCGCTTTCGCGGTGACCGATTTCGACGGCGACGGCAGGCTCGACCTGATCGTCAAGAACCGGCTCGGCCCGCAGGTCCGGGTGTTCCAGAACCATTGCGCGGGCGATCGTAACTCCATCGCGTTCTCCTTGCGCGGCTCGAAATCGAATCGGGATGCGATCGGGGCAGTCGTCGAAGTGGATGGCATGGTGAAGGCCGTTCAGGCAGGCTCCGCGTTTCTATCCCAGCACACCAAGCAACTCTATTTCGGCCTCGGCGATTCGAAGATTGCCAAACGCGTCCACGTGAAATGGCCGTCGGGGCTGGAACAGACGTTGATGTCTTTGGCCGCCGGGCACTTGTATACAATCGCCGAGGGGTCCGACGCGCCTTCGTCCAAGCCATTCAAGCCTCGGCCCCAGTTCCCGGCGGCGTCGCCGATCGCGGTCGACAACGAGCCGCGCCTGCACACCACGTGGTTCGTGGAGCCCGTGCCGCTGCCAATCCCTGCGAAAGCGCCGGGGCTGCTGGTGGTGAATCCGGCGGGCTCGGACGCCGCTGTCTGGCGCATCTTCCGCCGCTATCTCTTCGACTATCGCGCCGCATTGACGGCGCCGCTTGTGCTGCTGCTTGACTCCGCGGGGCGGGCGCGCAAGATCTACGCCGCCATGCCCGGCTCGGCTGAAGTCCGGGCGGACCTCGCAGCGCTGGCGCCAGGCGCGCTTCCGTTCGAAGGCACGTACCGGGCCAGCGCCCCGGCGCGCGACTATTTCAAGCTTGGGGCCGCGTTCTTCGGGGCAGGCTACCCCGATCGGGCCCTGCCCTATCTGGATGAGGTAGTGAGACGGTCGCCCGAAAACGAACGGGCCCTCATGGCCATCGCCCAGATCCACCTGGATGCCGGCCGTCTGGCCGAGGCTCGCGGCGCGGTCCGAAAACTGTTCGCCGTGCCGCCGAGGTCCGCGGTGGCGGCCGACAATCTGGGTCAGCGCTTTGCCGAGAAATCGCTCTATGCGGAGGCGCGCGGCCTGTTTCAGCGGGCGATCCTCGTGCAGCGGAACTACGCGCCGGCGCTCAACGATCTCGGGGTGCTCTATTTGAAAATGGGCCAGCCGACCGACGCGATCGCCGCCTTCCGCTACGCTATCCGCGAGGCTCCGGACGATGATATGCTATATCTCAACCTCGGCCGTGTCTACCTGCAGGCCGGGGAGCGGGACAAGGCGCGCGGAGTAATCATGGAGTGGCTGGAACGAAAGCCGGGCGACGAAAAGGCCCAGCGCGCGCTGCGGGAGGTCGATTCACGATGACGCCACTGGTTCTCAGCTTAGTCATGCAGATCGCAGCGTCCGGAAGGATGGTCTCGATCGGCGAAAGCCCGTCGCAGCGAATCGCCGCACTGCCTCGGTTGGCGCCGGGCCAACCGCCATTGCTGAGCTTCCGCTATTTTGAGGGTAAGGACCGCCGCCGGTTCAGCGGCCTCGACCTGCTTCTGGATGATGCGGGCCATTAGCGTTCTCCTGCTGTGTGCTCTGCCGGCGCTGGCGGACGACGCCCTCAGACGCGGCATCGAGGCCTTCCGTGCGGGCCGGCACGCTGAGGCTCGAAGTTACTTCCAGCAATCGGAGGACCGAGAGGCGCCCGTCTTTCTCGCCCTGGTGCAGGCTGCGACGGGAGGCTGCGCGCAGGCCGTTCCCCGGTTGGCGGCGGCGTTCGCGGATGCGGCCGGGCCGGAGCTGCGACGGCTCGCCGGCGAAGCGCTCCTGAGCTGCGTCGAATCAAACCTCAAAGCCGACTACCCTTCCGACGCCGATGTGCTTTACCAATCGGCCCGCGCTCATCTCAGGGCATGGAACGAAGCGGTGTACCAGATGTTTCAGAAGACCCCCGCCTCCTACCGCGTCAATCAGATTTCGGGTGAAATCCTGGAAATCCAGGGCAAATATCATGAAGCCGCGGCCGAATACCGGAAGGCAATCGAGAAGAATCCACGCGCCCTCGACCTGCATTTCCGGCTGGGCCGCGTAATCCTGATCGACGCGCAAGGGCCGGTGGCGCTGGAAAACGCGCGCCGGGAGTTCGAGGGGGAGCTGGCCTTGAATAGCGGGGACGCCGCCGCGGAATACGAGGTGGGCCAGATTCTGATCGCCCAGGGCAAACGCGATGCCGGCGTCAGCCGTCTCGAACGAGCCTGGGCGTTGCGGCCTGACTTCGTCGAGGCGCTGGTTGCTGTCGGCAGGGCGCGTCTGGAGAACAAGGAATACCCGGACGCCATCTCACTTCTGAATCGGGCGGTCAAACTCCAGCCGCGCAACGAGACCGCGCACTACAGCCTGATGATGGCTTATCGAAACTCGGGAGACCTCGAAGCTGCGAAGCGCGAGAAGGCGGTCCTCGATGAACTCCAGAAGCCGCCCGAAGGCGAATTCACCGAATTCTTGAAGAAGTTGGGCGAGAAGCCGCCTAAGCAATGAGGGCGCTTGCCGCCATCGCGTTACTCCTGGTTTCGGCAGCCCAGCCTCGCCCGGATTTCCGCAACATCGCCGCGAAGGCCGGCCTCCGGCGCCCGTTTCCCAACGGAGGCGCCAACGCGAAACAATTTATCATTGAAACCACCGGAAGCGGCGTCGCCCTCCTGGATTACGACAACGACGGGCTCCTGGATATCTTCGTCGTCTCCGGCAAGGGTGGCAGCAATCGGCTCTACCACAACGACGGGCACGATCATTTCACCGACGTGACCGAAGGCCTGGGCTTGACGTCGGAGGGCTGGGGGCAGGGCGTCTGCGCCGGCGACTATGACAACGACGGGTACACCGACCTGTTCGTCACGTATTGGGGGCAAAACCGGCTGTATCGCAACGCCGGCGGTAAGCATTTTGAAGACGTGACGGCCGCCGCCCATCTCACCGAGGACAGGGTTCGGTATAACACCGGCTGCGCTTTTCTCGACTACGACAACGATGGCCGGCTCGATCTTTTCGTCGCGAACTATCTCCAGTTCGATCCCAAGACCACGCCGGAGCCCGGCGCGAATCCGTACTGTTGGTATCGGGGCATCGCGGTCAACTGTGGACCGCGCGGCCTGCCTTTCGACCGGAACATTCTCTACCATGCCAATGCCGGCGGCACTTTTACGGATGTCTCGGAGCACTCCAAAATCGCCGAGCCGTCGGGCCATTATGCGCTCGGCGTGCTCACCGGCGATTTCAACGGAGACGGCCGCCCCGACATCTATGTTGCCTGTGACCAGACGCCCTCGTTGTTGTACATCAACCAGGGGGACGGCACGTTCGCCGAAGAAGCCGTACTTCGCGGCGTGGCCTATGACGCGGACGGAAGGTCCATGTCCGGCATGGGCGTCACGGCAGCCGACTATGACGGCGACGGTTGGCTCGATATCTTTCGCTCGAACTTTTCAGACGAACGTGAGACCCTCTATCGCAACCGTGGTAAAGGAGAGTTCGACGATGCGACCGTGGCCGCGGGTCTGGCGCACAATACCCGCTACGTTGGATGGGGCTGCGGCTTCTTCGACTTCGACAACGACGGCTGGAAGGACCTGCTTCTGGTGAACGGGCACGCCTTCCCGGAGGTGGACAGGCTGGGCGGCGCGGTCCGATACAAGAACCCGATGATTCTCTACCACAATGCCGGCAAAGGCCGGTTTGACGACGTGTCCGGCGCTGCCGGCCCCGCGCTCCTGGAGTTGCACTCCTCCCGCGGCGCCGCCTTCGGCGACATCGATAACGACGGAGCAATCGAGATCCTGGTTAACAATCAGAACGAATCCCCGTCTCTGCTCAAGCAATCGGCGTCCGGATCCAACCACTGGATTATGCTCCAGCTCACCGGCGCGAAATCCAACCGTTCGGCTTTGGGAGCGCGCGTGCGGTTGACGGCTTCCGGCCGGAGCCAGGTCGACGAGGTGCGGAGCGGCGGCGGCTACCTGTCGCAAAACGATCTGCGGTTACATTTTGGCCTCGGCGCCAGCCGAGAGGCGGATCAAATCGAGATCGAGTGGCCCAGCGGTGCCCGGCAGAAGCTGGCGCACGTAAAAGCGGATCGTGTAGTGTCGATCCGCGAGAACCCATAGCGAACGATTTTACGGACGCTTTCCCGCATATCATGTGTCGCGCCACATAATATGCGTAAACGCGCTCGTACGGATCTGTGAGGGGGCGTGGTCAGCAATGGCCGTCCCTACCGCGACAGTTGGCCCAAGCTCCGGGGATTGCTCCCGACATGAGGGAATTATCACGACGCTCACGAACGATTCTCCCCGTTGTACGCACTCCCCGGCGCATTCGCTCTGGATAATCCCGGAGTCCAGATAATGCGCCTTATCTGGTGCTCCGGATAACGCTCATGCCCGAAGATACTTCCATAAGGCGTTGGAGTCGGATCAGGCGCGCATGGGGCCGGCGCTGTCGCTGATTGCGCAGTTGTATCGCGTGGAAGAGCAAGCGCGGCCGCTGGCGCCGGGAGATCGGCTCGGAGTACGGCAGCTCCAATCCCAGCCCATCGTCCTGCGCCGTTTTCAGAGCATCCTCGCCCTGGCAGAACTCCCGAGGGTGCGGATTCACGATCTCCGCCATAGCGCCGTTGCAATCCTGATTCGCCCAGGGGGTGAACATCAAAGCCATCAGCGAACTGTTGGGTCACAGCTCCGCGGCATTCACTCTACAGGTCTACGGTCATCTCTTGGAAGAGACGAAAAAGGAGACCGCAACGAAGATGGATGCCGCACTTTCGCAGTTGCTGCCACGGTTGCTGCCAAATCCGATTCCGCGAAGGTGGATTGAGGGCTAAGTGCTTTGTTTTCTGGCGCGCCCGGAGAGACTCGAACTCCCGACCTACTGGTTCGAAGCCAGCCGCTCTATCCACCTGAGCTACGGGCGCGCGCTCGACACGATTGTAGCACCCGCCCCCGTGACATTCGCCGCGCCGGACGCTACCGTATCCCCTTCATGCAACCCGCGGTCGGCGCACCCAACCGGCAAGGCAGCACCGGCTACGTCTACCTGGTCTCGATGGTGGCGGCGGTCTCCGGCCTGCTCTTCGGTTTCGACATCGCCGTGATCAACGGCGCCATCGTCTTCCTGCGCCGCCAGTTCGCCCTCACCGACGTGCAAACCGAGT